>JBKDSY010000121.1:0-3159 GCA_046340755.1 Cyanobacteriota bacterium | reverse complement strand
CCACCGGCAATGTGTTGATCGACAGTCCACGCTTCAACGCTCCCTTGGCCCGGCGTCTGGAAGCCCTCGGTGGCCTCGCCGCCATCGTGCTCACCCACCGCGACGACGTGGCCGACCACGATCGCTGGGGCGCCCGCTTTGGCTGCCCCCGCTGGATCCATGCCGCCGACGCCGACGCGGCCCCGGGAGCGGAACACCGGGTGCGGGGCGACGATCCCCTGGACCTCGACCCCTCCCTGCGGCTCATCCCCACCCCCGGCCACACCGCTGAGATCTCTGGCTGGCCAATCGTGCGTTCCGGATGAATCAGGTCAGGATGGACGGCTCCGCTTGAGGCGCCGACTCAGGTGAGCCAGGCGACGACACTTGCCGATCACCGCCAGTGATCCCAACACGGGCAAGGGTGCTGGAACAGGTTCTTGGTTCACGCCGATGGCCACAAAATAGCTGCCGTCGTTGTCGTCGTAGGCGCCAGGGTGGCCGACAAAACCAAACCCGTCAGCGATCCCCAAGAAGAGACGGGTGGCACCCGTGGGAGCCAGGAATTGTTGATAGATACTTGAGGATGTCACCCCATTACCAATGTAGAAGACTTGCCTTAGTTGAGGTTCGAGATAGGTGAAGTCAATACCCAGATCTGCACTTGTGAAATTCAGTGCAGGCGGTTGACCAGTGGTGGTTCCGTCGGGGATATCGTCATTCAGGAACACGCCAACAAGTGGACCCTGCGGCCCCACATAAGCACTGATGCCACCCAGCCCTTCGAGATTGGAGCCATCGAGGCCATTGCCATCGGGGCCGAAATAGTTCTGGGAATCAAAACCAATGAAGAAATTGATGCCACCGCTCACAGGATCTCGAACCTTGACAATGTCACCTCCACTGACGGGGATGAAGGGGGGCACCTTCTCCTTGGTCGCTGCGGGATCAGCCTGCTCTTCAGGGGTGTCAAAGGGATGACGCCCCAGGTAATCGCCAGAGTCCCAAGGCTGATTGACGTCGGGGATGGTGAGATCACTTCTGCCGGAAAGGAAAATGGCATCAGCGCCTTTGATCTCTAGGTTGTAATAGGCGGCTTGGGCCGGGGAAAAGCCAAAAACTCCTCCAAGCAAACCCAGGGCTGACGCAAAGGAAAGCAATGAGGTTTTCACAGGAAGGTGGCGCCAAATGGGTGATCGGAAACGAGACACCATGGATGTTGTCAACATTTGAGCCTGAAGAATTTGCTCGAATAGTTTCAACGATGCAGCCACTTCTGTCAACACCAAGGAGCGGGAGACAATTCATCTTCCGGACCCAGAAAGCTAAATATCGAGGCTCGGAAAAGCTTGAAAGGTGTGTGTCGTCACAGGCGGAATCAATCGAAGTTCAAGCCGGCGGACCCGGCAGAATGTATCCAAACCAGGAACATCAAGACGCATTCCTTGGCAGCATGCCGTCGCTACAGCCCAACAGATACCCGCGCAATCTTATCGGAATTGACCTGAAGCGGTGGAATCAGTCTCCGAACCCGCCTGGGCGACTCTCAGGGGCGTGGCTGCAACACCATTGACTGGAGAGGAAAAGCACGGCTGCCACGCATGGATCAATGTTGCGTTGGGCGCCGCCTGGAGGGATCACCAATGACCGCCAGAGATCCGGCTGGAGATCGCCTGGTGGATGAAGAGGTGCTCAACGATCAAGAGAATCCATGCGAATGCGCGGCTTGACTGGAGACGCACGCGATCATTCAGGCGCAGAGTCAGCAAGTTGTCGGACTGATGAACCGCATCCTTGGCCCGGGATCCGATGGCGTGCCAGAAGAAGGCAAGCCAGACGCTCCATTCGAGCAGAAGCCGATGGCCATGTTCCTCCCTGTTCCGCTCGCAGAACGCGCTGAAAGACAGACGTGGATGCCCCCGACGAACAAGAACAACCATCGCGTGCCTGCATAGAGCTTGTTTGCGAATGAATCACCACCATCTTACAACAATATTGTTAGAGAATTCACAGTCCAGCTCCAAACAAGACGTGCGGGGATCTTCTGGAAAATAACGCACATCTGCATACCGCACCTGTGCCAAGGCGTCGTAGACAACCTTAGACACAGAAACTGTTCCGCTGTGCTGGGACTTACCTTTCGGCCCCGCATGGGTGAAGTCATAGGAAACGAAATAGCTTGGATCATCACCAGAGAAGACGGGGGGCAGACGCAATACCCTGGCCGAAGTCAGCACGCCAACTTTTCGCAGATGAACCACGATCTCTCGAACATCGGAGCGGATGACATTGAAGTAAACCAGAATCACAACAAACATCGCTATAAAGATCAAATCATAAACGATCTTTCTCCCATACTCTTGATCGCTCATGACCGTGTGTTTTGCATCGTGGAGAATTGAAAATTCGGCGTGTAGATAGTAGATCAAACAGCTGGGTACGGTAAGGCCCCGAGCCCGCAACGTGGCAGCCACACCCCCTCTGTCACCATGGTGATCGCCCCCACCCCGCGCATGCCCAGCCCCGCCGCGCGCCTGGCCGCCAACGTCCCCGGGCCGTTCTTTGTGAACGAACGTTGCATCGACTGCGGCACCTGTTGGCAGTGGGATCCGCTGCACTTTGGGCCCGCGCCCTCCGGCGACACGGCCCATGTGGCGCGGCAGCCGGTGGGAGAGCCCGCCGTCCGGCAGGCCCTGTTGGCGCTGAAGGCCTGTCCAGGGGCGGCCATCCATGCGCCCGCCGACCTGGTGCGCCGCACCCCCGCCGATGGCTTTCCCGCCCTGGTCACACGCCATCCAGCCGGCGATGTCGACTACTGCGGCTGGGGGCGATCCGCGAACAGCTGGACGGGCTGCTGGAGGAAGCGGCGCGGCGACAGCTGAATCTGCGCGAGGCGCTGGCCTGGCTCTGCGCGGCGGAAGTGACGAGCAAGGAGCAGCGGCGGCTGTCGATGGCGTTGACGATCGCCCACTTCCCATTTGTGCGGACGCTGGAGGGGTTTGAGTTCGAGGCCCAGCCCTCAATCGATCCGGGCAAGATCCCCCCTGTGTCAGGAAAGTTGTCCACCCGGATTGACCAGTCCACCAGGGGGCCAACCGAACCAGTATGAAACCGACCTATGACGCCGCTGTTAAGGAGGAGGTTCACAAGCGCATGAGCCCTCCCAACCGGGAAAGCATT
>JBKDSY010000120.1:0-15318 GCA_046340755.1 Cyanobacteriota bacterium | reverse complement strand
GGGCCTTGCCCTGCTTGCACCTGGTGGGCAGAGGGGTTGAATCCACACGAGGCATCAAGCCAAGGCAGCGGGCTTTGAACTGAGAGGCGCTGATGGTCTGAGCCATGGCGCGGTTGGGGCTGGGACTGTTCAGCACTGATCCGACCATGGTGGTGGCCATGGTCACAATTGAAGACCTGGCTTCAGCTGGATGACTGGGCGCCCCATGACGCATCGCCTTGAAGCCCGAAATGATTAAAATAAGCAGATAATCAGAATTAGCGAATGATTAAGATTGACAGAGATTCGCAGGTTATGACAGGTTGCAACAGAAAAACGACGGCAGATTCGGAGGAAGACAGGCGATGATTACGCTGAGAATGCCAACATCCTCCGCAAGAGATTCCCATGACAACGTCCACAACGTCACAGACGAACGATGGCGATCCCGATGCACAAATCGCTGCGCAAGGCACGGATGTTGAGATCTTGCCAGATGTATACATTGATGCGAGATGGTGGGGCTACACGATTGTCATGAACCAGCCAGCCGCCCTTTGCATGGATAAAGTGCTGGATGAATTGGAGAAAGAGCTACTGAGACATTTCCATGGGGAGACCGCCGCTGCAATCAAAGCCCTCGTTTTCCTTAAGAAGACGCGTATTGAAGGGGTGGCAGATCGTACTAAGGACGGCTGCCAACTGGTCTCTCCTTGGATCCTCCCGTTTGCGCTTGCCGTGTGCAGGAACAATTCCGGAGGGGATCAAAATCTTTGGTGTACGGTGTGGGACCCTGATCAGAGGAAATGGGGCGAGCAAGCAGAATTCAACGATGCTCAGAGCTACAGCGGGCCTGCCCTGGCCCAGCATGGTGATCTGCTGTATTGCGTGCACCGTGGCTCTAGCGACGACGAAAGCCTGTACTGGAATGTGTATTCGACCAATAACGGTTGGAGTGACGACCAAAAGTTCACCAACGCAACAAATCGCAAGACTGCAACCACACCCAGCTTGGTTGAATTCAAAAACAAGTTATACTGCTTCTATCGCGGCCCTGGCGATGACGAAGCCCTGTATTCCTCCAGCTTTGACACGGCAACCAAGACTTGGAGCGCAGGCCATATCATAATGACGGGAAGTGACAAGCATTCCAGTCCAACCGGTTGCGGAGTAGCCGTTTACAAAGAGAATGAATTGCATATGATTTACCAGGCCAATGACCGAACGCGTACCCTTTGGCATCTCTACACGACGGATGGCAACACTTGGCATGTTAAATTCCATTTGACGGGATTCAGCACATCAGACACCCCTGCTCTTGTTCAATACGGCAACAACCTCCTCATGGTTCATCGCGGCGAAAAAGACGAACATCTGTATTACAACTTTTACAATGGTAGTAGTTGGGGAGACGATGAATCAAAAATACCGGATGCTTCTGGCAGTGGCTTCGCGACCAGCACTCAAGGCCCCGGTCTGGCCGTCTTTGATGGGAAGGTGTATATGGTGCATCGCTCCGGCCAAGCTAGTGGTGAACTCTGGTATTCCGTCTACGACGGCACGAGCTGGGGCCATGATACCCACATTGACGGTCAAAGCACCGGAGAGACACCCGCACTGGCGACCTACAAAGATCCGCAATGCACTCCCGAAAACTACGTCGACACCAACACCGCCGTCCCCCGGCTCATTTGCGTCCACCGCGGCTGGGGGAAAAATATTTAGTCATCAAGAGATGATTCCTTCCCACAGCAGGAAGTCCCCTTCTCACTGAAGCACGCGGGGGTGGAGAACATGCCACCCCCTTTTTGCGTTTCAATCTGGATGATTGACGATTCGGTGCACCCCAAGAATGATCTCCGAATTTGATCTTCCTAGACGGCCGCAGCCAGGACGTCTTGCTCGTGGCCAAATCTTTTTCACGGAGACTAATCGTCGTCATCCAGTCAGTCCCATTGCAGATGTTGAAGCCGATTCCCCATGGTCAGGAGCAGGGAAGCGTCATCCTGCCCGATATGCCCGTAGATCTGGCGGGCCAGCGTCTCATCGTAGGCGTGGGTGGTGAGGTTGGGATCAGATTTTCGGCGAAGGGTTTTTTTCAGTGTTGAACGAGGGCCACCACAGTCATAACCCTGTCGTTCGAGATAGAGTTTCATAGTTTTCCAGATCACTTCGAAGGTGAATTCAAAGCGCTGAATCGTGGCGTCACGGATGAGTTCACTTTCCGGCTGAGCGACGGCTTCAGCGAGTCGGCTGGTGCTCGCTCGCACGTCGGCCTGACGCTCGGCAAATCGTTCTTTGCTCATGGGCTGATATTCAGCCTCTTCAGATTAGCCATAATTGTGGCTTCCAGTTTCGAGGCGTTGGATTCCCCCAAGCGCAACTCCAGCGATCACAGGAACGATGGCGCCCTCCGCCCTTGCTTTCCTTCAGGCCTCACACCCCCATCAACTCCTCCAAGGCCAGGGTCACATCAGGCTGGCGCATCAGCGCTTCGCCCACCAACACGGCGTCGGCGCCGGCGCCCTGCACCCGGTCCAGGTCGTCGCGGGTGAACAGGCCCGATTCGCTGACCACCAGCGCTCCCCGCCCGCGGATCCGCTCGCCGTACTGCTCCATCAGCTGCTCCGTGGTGGCCACATCCACCTGGAAGGTGCTCAGATCCCGGTTGTTGATGCCGATCAGAGGCGGAGGGGAAGCCCCCATCAACGCCTCCAGGGCCAACAGCCGCTCCAGCTCTTCGCCGTTGTGCACCTCCACCAACACCGCCAGCCCCAACCCACGCGCCACCTTGAACAGATAGGCCAGGTCTTGATCCGTGAGAATGGCCGCGATCAGCAAGGCGGCATCGGCGCCTGCGGCGCGGGCTTGGTAGAGCTGATAGGGCGACAGGATGAACTCCTTGCACAACAGCGGCAGATCCACGGCGCCACGCACCGCCACCAACACATCAAAACCGCCTTGAAAAAAGGTCTTGTCGGTGAGCACCGACAGGCAGCTGGCGCCGCCCGCCGCATAGCCCTTGGCGATGGCCACCGGATCAAAGTCCTCCCGGATCACCCCCTTGCTGGGGCTCGCCTTCTTGATCTCAGCGATCACCGCCGGTTTGCGACACGATGCCTTCAAGGCCGCCACGAAATCCCGGGTCGCGGGAAGATCGGCGATCTGGCGTTGGAGCTGCTCCAGGCTCACCCGCTCCCGGGCGACCGTGATCTCCCGATCCTTCTCCCAGACAATCTTTTCGAGGATGTGACGGGGTTGGTCTTCCGGATGGGGGATGCCGAATTCCAGATGGGCCACCTTCACCGAGGGGTTGGGGGGCCGGCGACGGATCTCCATCTCAGGCCACCGCCGCGCCGGTGAGCGCCATGGCGGCCTGTTTGTAGGCCGCTTCCACCACCTCGCTGAGGGTGGGGTGGGTGTGCACCTCGGTGGCCAACTCCCGCACGCCCTGGCGGCGCGCCACCGCGTTGGCGATCTCCTGAATCAGGTCGGCCGCGTGCAAGCCGTAGATGTGGGCCCCCAACACTTCGCCACTGGCTTTGTTGAAGAGCAATTTGAGCACCCCGTCACTCTCCAGCTCGGCCAGGGCCTTGGAATTGGCCTTGAAATAACTGCGCACGGAGCCCAGCTCAAAGCCCTCGCGGCTGGCCAGGGCCTTGGCATCCGCCTCGCTCAGGCCCACGGAGCTGATCTCGGGATGGGTGAAGGTGGCCGCCGGAATGGAGCGATAGTCGATGGCCCGCGGATGGCCCAGGATGTTGTCGATGGCCACGGTTCCCTGGGCGGCCGCCGTGTGGGCCAACATCATCTTCCCGGTCACATCCCCCACGGCCCAGAGATGGGGCACGGGCTTGGCGTCCTCGCCGTGGCTGGTGAGCACCTGCATGGTGTCATCCACGGCGATGAACCCCCGCTGGGTCTCGACCCCCACCGACGCCAGGTTGAGGTGTTGGCTCGTCGGCACCCGCCCCGTGGCCACGAGCACCGCATCCACCTCCAGGGTCTCCACCGGTTCCTTGGTGGCCATGTCGACCAGCTCGATGGTCACCGGGGAGCCGGGGGTGACGGTTTTGGCCAACACCCCCGCCCGGGCCTCGATGTCGCGCCCCTCGATCAGCTGGCGGGCCGCCAACTTGGCGATGTCGGGATCGAAGGTGGGCATCACCCGATCCAGGGCCTCGATCATCGTCACCTCACAGCCAAGGGCGGTGTAAACATCCGCGAATTCCAGGCCGATGTAGCCGCTGCCGATGATCGTGATCCAGCGGGGCAGCCATTCCAGGTTGATCGCCTCGTCACTGGTGAACACCGTGCGGCCGTCGGTGGTGATGCCCGGGGGCACGAAGGGATCGGAGCCGGTGGCCAGGATCACCTCCCGGGCGCTCCAGATCCGCTCCACTCCGCTGCTCTCCCGCACCGCCACCCTCTGGGGGCCCTCCAGCCGGCCCACGCCCCGCAGGATCGTCACGCCCGCCCGCTCCAGGGTTTTGGTGAGATTGGCGCGGATCGTTTCCACCAGCTGACGGGCATGGTCGGCGATCTTTTGGCGCTCAAAGCGCACGGGCGCCGCGTGGATGCCAAACCCTTGCAGATGCTTGGCATCCGCCAGCTCCCGCACCCGGCCGCTGGCCGCCAACAGGGCCTTGGAGGGCACGCAGCCCCGGTTGACGCAGGTGCCACCCATCTCCCGGCTCTCGACGATGGCCACCTTCAAGCCGTGATCCGCCCCGTGTTTCGCGGCATCAAAGCCCCCGTAGCCCGCGCCGATCACGATCACATCGAAATCCAAGGGAGAGTCGCTCACCGCGGGCACAGCTGATAGGTGCGTCCATTCTCCCGTCTGCCCTCCCCCCGGGGACAACCATCCGTTTCGGCCCCACGCCTCAAAGGGTCGGAGCCCCCGCCCCAAGCCGCTGCCGCAGGCGCTCCAGCAGCAGGGGCGCCGCCGCTACCGCCACATTCAGCGACTCCACCGCGGGGCCGTGGGGGAGGCTGAGCCGGCGATCGGCCTCCGCCAGCAGGTCGGGGGCCAGGCCCGAGCCCTCATTGCCGAGCATCACCAGGGTGGGGCCCTGCCAATCGTGCGTCCAGTAGGGCTCGCCTCCCTGGGCGGCGGTGGCTACCACCACGGTGCCCCCCTGTCGGGCGGCCCGGAGCCGCCCGAGCACCTCGGCCGTGCCGAAGCGGCCGATGGCCAGGGCGAGGGCGGCTCCGCTGGAGGCGCGCAACACCTTGGGCTGCCAGGGATCCGCCCCCTCCCGCAGCCAGATCTGATCCACGCCCGCCGCCAGGGCGGTGCGCAACAGGGTGCCCAGGTTGCCCGGGTCTTGCACGTTGTCGAGGAGCAGGGCGAAGGCTGGCGGCGTGGAGGGGGGGGCGGCGGGCAACCGCCAGGGGAGGGTGGCGATCACCCCGTCGGGGTGCTGGGTGGTGGCGCAGGCTTCGAGCACCTCGGGGCTGGCCTGGCGCCAGGGGGTGGAGGCGGGGAGGGTCCGCAGCAGGTCACCATGGGCCCCGATCCAGGAGGCCGTGGCCAGGAGCAGATCGGGGGCCAGACCCAGCCGCAACGCCTCCTGGAGCAGATGGGTGCCCTCCAGAAGCAAGCGCTGACGATCCTGACGTCCGGAGCCCCGGTGCAACTCCCGCAGCTCCTTGACCAAGGGATTGCGCCGGCTGGTGATGGGCTCGCCGCCCACGTCAGAACTTCACCTGATGGCGCACATGCAATTGCTCGTGGATGTGGAGAGTTTTGTCGCCCAGATCCAATCCCCGCACGGAGGCAATTTCACCCGCGAGGCCTTCAGCGGAGAGATTTTCAATGAGTTTACGAATCAAGATATCTTCCACTTTGGCTTCATCAAAGCTGTCGGGAGTTAAACTCTCAATAAACTTCCCTAGCTTTTGCGCCACCAATTCGGATGCATTATCAATCGTCAGAAGAATCATGGAAAATCATGCGGATGGGGAGACTTGAACTCCCACGACATTGCTGCCACTAGTACCTGAAACTAGCGCGTCTACCAATTCCGCCACATCCGCGGGCGTGCTCGAGGGTTCAAGCTTCAGGAAGCTTAGACCATGGCCTCACCGCCAGCGGTGAGGGACACGAGACAGTTCAGGGTGCGACCCCCTAGACGAGGGGGGGAATCGTTGTCAAGATTCGGCGGTCATCGGTCTCGAAGGATCCCTGCCCATGGTCGTGTCCGCTATGCCTGTCCGTTCGACGCTTTTACAGCCAAGGTTGGAAGTGACAGGGGGACACCGCCTGGAGGGAGAGATTCGCGTCAGCGGCGCCAAGAACTCCGCCCTGGTGTTGATGGCGGCCTGCCTGCTCACCAGTGATTCGTTAATTCTTCACAACGTTCCCCGGCTCACCGATATCGCCTCCATGGGCGAAATCCTCGCCGCCCTGGGCGCCCGCGTCACCCGTTCGGGCGAAACCATCGAGCTCACCGCCGACCATGTCTCCCGGGCGGCACCGCCTTATGAGCTGGTCAACAGCCTGCGGGCCAGCTTTTTTTGCATTGGGCCCCTCCTCGCCCGCATGGGCGTGGCCCAGGTTCCCCTTCCCGGCGGCTGCCAGATCGGCACCCGCCCCGTGGTGGAGCATGTGAAAGGTCTCAAGGCCCTCGGGGCCCAGGTCACCATTGAGCATGGCGTGGTCACCGCCGTGGTGCCCGGCGCCGGCCATCGCCTCAAGGGCGGCCATATCCACCTCGACTGCCCCAGCGTGGGCGCGACCGAGACCCTGATGATGGCCGCCACCCTGGCCGATGGTGAAACGGTCATCGACAACGCGGCCCTGGAGCCTGAGGTGGTGGATTTGGCCCGCTTGCTCCAGGCCATGGGCGCCCGCATTCAGGGCGCGGGCACCCCCACGATCGTGATCGAAGGGGTTCCCTCCCTCCACGGCGCCGATTACCACGTCATTCCCGACCGCATCGAGGCCGGCACCTTTCTGATCGCCGCGGCCATCACCCGCTCCTCCCTGCTGGTGACTCCCGTGATTCCGGAACACCTGGGAGCCGTGCTCACCAAACTCGAGGAGTGTGGCTGCCTTCTGGAACCCGAGGCCGAGGGCATCCGCATCACGGCCAGCCACGTGTCGGCCACCGATCTGCGCACCCAACCGTTCCCCGGCTTCCCCACCGATCTCCAGGCCCCGTTCATGAGCCTGTTGGCCACGGCGACGGGCACGAGCATGGTGGTGGAAAACATTTTTGAGAATCGCCTGCAACACGTGGCCGAGCTGCAGCGCATGGGCGCCTCCATCCGCATGCAGGGCAACACGGCCTGCATCGAGGGGGTGCCCCGCCTGAGCGGCGCACCGGTGCAAGGAACGGATCTGCGGGCTTCGGCGGCCATGGTGCTCGCCGGGCTGGCGGCGGAAGGGGTGACCACGGTGCGCGGCCTGGAGTATCTCGATCGCGGCTACTCCCAGCTGGAGCACAAGCTGAACGCCGTTGGCGCCAAGATCCAACGGGTCTCCGACCTGGGTTGATCCCGGGGCCGGGGCCCGTCGCACGATAGATTCGGAGAGCGGGAGCGTGCCGGAATTGGTAGACGGACTCGACTCAAAATCGAGCGCCTTCGGGCATGTGGGTTCGAGTCCCACCGCTCCCATCGCCGCAGCGCCTGGCCCGGCCAAGGCGGTGCCCTCCGCCGTGATGGAGACCTACGCCCGCTTTCCCCTCACCCTGGTGCGGGGAAAGGGAGTGTGGGTATGGGATGCGGAGGGCCGCCGCTACTTGGATGCCGTGGCAGGCATTGCCGTTTGCACTCTGGGCCACAGCGCCCCTGCCTTGCGCAAGGCCCTCTGCCGTCAGCTGGGCCAGTTGCAACACGTGTCCAACCTCTACCGCATCCCCGAGCAGGAGGCCCTCGCCGGGGCGCTGGTGCGGCGCAGCTGCGCCGACCGGTTGTTTTTCTGCAACTCCGGCGCCGAAGCCAACGAAGCCGCCATCAAGTTGGCCCGCAAGCATGGCCACCTGGTCCGGGGCATCGACCGCCCCCTGATCCTCACGGCGGAAGCCAGCTTCCACGGCCGCACCCTGGCCGCCGTCACCGCCACGGGCCAACCCCGCTACCACGAGGGGTTCCAGCCGATGGTGGAAGGCTTTCGCTACTTCCCTTACAACGACATCGGCGCCTTCGATGCGCTTCTGGAAACCTGCGAAGCCCAAGGGCCGGCGGTGGCCGCCGTGCTGCTGGAGCCCCTCCAGGGCGAAGGCGGCGTGCACCCGGGTGATCCCGCCTTCTTCCGCCATGTGCGCCAGCGTTGCGATGAGCGGGGCATCCTTCTGATCCTGGATGAGGTGCAAATCGGGGTGGGGCGCAGCGGGCGCTGGTGGGGCTATGAAACCCTGGGAATCGAACCCGACGCCTTCACCATCGCCAAGGGCCTGGGAGGCGGCATCCCCATCGGCGCCCTGGCGGTGAAAGCCAGCTGCGACCACCTGCGCCCGGGCGACCATGCGAGCACCTTCGGCGGCAACCCCCTGGCCTGTCGGGCGGGATTGACCGTGCTGGAAGAAATTGAGCGCCGGGGGCTGTTGGCCCGGGTGAACACCGTGGGCCAACACTTGCGCACCCTGCTTGAAGAGCTCGTGCAACGGCATCCCGACCGGCTGGAGGGGGTGCGGGGCTGGGGATTGTTGTTGGGGTTGGTGCTCAAGCCGGGAGGGGTGACGGCCCCCGAGGTGGTGAAGGCTGCCCTGGCCGAGGGGCTCCTGTTGGTGCCCGCCGGGGCTGCCGTGGTGCGCTTCGTTCCCCCCCTGGTGATGAAACCCCGCCATGGGCGGGAGCTGGTGGAGCGGTTGGAGCGGGCCCTGCAACGGGTGGGTTGATGCGCCTGCCCGACCCCGTGGATCTGGAGGCCCTGCTGGTGGCCCGGGCCCGGCCGGAAATCGATCTGGGGCTGGAGCGCATGGAGGCCGCCCTGGCGGCGGGCGGCCATCCGGAACGGCGCTTCCCCGCCGTGCAGGTGGCCGGCACCAACGGCAAGGGCTCCATCGCCACCTTCCTGCATGCCATCCTCCAGGCGGCGGGCCTGCGGGCGGGGGCCTACCGATCTCCCCACCTGCGCAGCTGGTGTGAACGCCTGCAGCTGGGAGACCACTGGATCGACGCCGAAACCCTGCGGGAGGATCTGGCCCGCTGGCAGGCCATCGCGGCCCACCACCGCCTGACCGTGTTCGAGCTGGTCACCGCCGCGGCCATGGATCGCTTCGCCCGGGCGGAGCTGGATCTGGTGGTGTTGGAGGTGGGGCTGGGGGGACGGCTGGATGCGACCACAGCCCATCCCAACCGTTCCGTGGTGGGATTTGGCCCCATCGGCCTCGACCATCGGGAGTTTCTCGGCGACACCCTGGAGGCGATCGCCGAGGAAAAGGCGGGGGTGATGGCCCCGGGGCAGGTGGCGATCAGCGGCCCCCAGGCCCCCGAGGTGGCGGAGATCCTGGAGCGCCAGGCCCGCCTGCGGGGCTGTGACCTGCGCTGGGTGGCCCCCCTGCCGGCGGAGCAAGACGGCGGCCCTCCCCTGGGGTTGCCCGGAACCTTCCAGCGGGGCAACGCCGCCGTGGCCGCCGCCATGGCCCGCCGCCTGGGCGAGACCGGCTGGTCCCTCTCCGAGGCGGCCATCCGGCGGGGCCTGGGCCAGGCGCGATGGCCAGGACGGCTGGAGCGCCGCGCCTGGCAGGGCAGGCCCCTGCTCCTGGACGGTGCCCACAACCCCCCCGGCGCCCTCGCCCTCCGCCGGGAGCTGGATCAACTGGAGGCCGATGCCGGGGACCCCGCGGGGTCGGGCCGCCGCTGGTTGCTGGCGATGCAACGCACCAAGGACGCCCCGGCCATGCTCGATGCCCTCCTGGGCCCCACCGACACGGCCGCCATCCTTCCCCTGACCGACCTGCCCTGTTGGAGCGTGGCGGCCCTGCTCGCGGCCCAGCCCGCCCTTCAGGGCCGCCTGGTGGCGGTGGCGGAGGTGACGGAGGGCCTGCGCTGGCTCCAGCCGCCGGGCCCACTGCCGGTGATCGCGGGGTCGCTCCACCTGCTTGGCGCCGTCTGGCCCCTGTTGGATGGGGAGTCTGGCCCGGGGGGGGGCTGAGCCGGCGCGCCGAGCGATGGGCAGGTTTCAGGAAGGGTTGGCCGAGGCGCTGGCCTTTTGCCCCACCGTTGCCATCCTGCCCTTGGCACTCTTTTTTTCCCTTGCCGATGACGCTCAACCTCACCAACGACGAACGCAGCCAGCTCCTGGGCGGTCCCCTGGCCGCCGCCATGGCCGTGATGGCCGTGGATCTGGGCCTGTTCTCCTCGGCCCAGGAGGCCCTGGCCCTGGGCAAGGAGCTCTCCACCGCCGCCACCCGCCACGCCGACAACCCGCTGATCGCCAGCCTGTTCGACCCGGAAGCCCTCAAGCAGGGGATGGCGAAGGAGCAGTTCTTCACCGCCGAGGATGTGAAGGCCGGCACGGTGCTCGATCGGGCCCTGGAGAGGGTGGATCAGGCGATGGCCGTGGCCCGCTCCAAGGGCGATCCGGCTGCGGTGGGTCAATACGCCCAGCTGATCGTGGATGGCTGCGTGGCCGTGGCCGAGGCCGCCGGCAAAGGGTTGTTTGGCTCCGGTGAAAAGGTTTCCCCCGAGGAGCAGGCGGCCCTGGATCGCATCCGTCAGCATCTTGGGGTCACCGCCTGAAGGCTCACCCCATGCCCCGGGACGCTTCCCCCCCCACTCCCACCCCCAGCGGCCCCCGGGCTCACCCCCCGGGGCCCTGGTGGGGCCGTGCCCTGGGCTGGTGCCTGGCGGTGCTGCTGCTCCTGGGCGCCGCCCCGGCCCGGGCCAGCTTCGGGGAGCGGGTCGACTACACCCTCACCAACCAGGCGGGCCAGGATTTCCATGGCCAGGACCTGCGGGAGACCTCCTTTGCCGGGGCCGTCGCCCGCCAGGCCAACTTTGATGGCTGCGACCTGCGGGGCGCGATCTTCACCCAGGGGGCCTTTGCGGAAGCCAGCTTCCGCGGCGCCAACCTCAGCGATGTGTTGATGGATCGGGTGGATTTCAACGGGGCCGATTTCAGCGGCGCCCTGCTCCAGGGGGTGATCGCCTCCGGCAGCAGCTTCGCGAAGGCCACCGTGACGGATGCCGATTTCAGCGGGGCCATCCTGGATCGGGCGGATCAGGTGGCCCTCTGCCGCCAGGCCCAAGGACGCCATCCCGTCACCGGGGTGGACACCAGGCTCAGCCTGGGCTGTTGAGCGGCCCCCTCCAGTCCCCGCCCCTCAGGCCCGCTGCCACCACCCCCGGAGCTTGCCGGGGTTGAGCAGACCGGCGGGATCGAGGGCTTGCTTGCAGGCCACCTGCTCGGCGTCGATCACGCCCAAGCCCCCGTCCTCCACGGTGATCACGTGGGGATCAAAGAGCACGGCGCCCCCATCCCGACACTGGGCCATCAGCTCAAGGAGCGACTCCAGGCCCTGATCCCGCACCACGGGGAGCCCCGCAAGCCGGCAGGCGCCCCCCTGGCGCACCGCCTCCAGGTGCCAGTGGAGGCTGTCCCCCCAGCGGGCGCGGAGGCTGGCCAGGAAGGGGCCCTCCGGCTGGGGAAGCAGCAGTTGCAGATAGGTCCAGTCGGGATGGCGGGCCCGCCAGTGCAGCGTGGTGTGGTTCCAGGTGAGCTCCCGCAGGCCCCCTCCCCGGCTGATCTCTTCCGGTTGGCGCCACACCACCGTGCCGCCGCGGGAAGCCAGCCAGGGCTCCACCAGGGGCACGGCATCCGGGGCCATCAGCAACACCAGGCGCGCCTCCCCGGCCCCCGGCGCGGCACACCCCGGCGGCCAGGGCATGGCCGCCGCCAGGGGGGCCTCCAACAGACAGAGCTCCTGGAGGAGGAAGGCCGTGCCAGGGAGGCTTTGGGCGGCCTCCAGGGCCCGCTCGCCATCGCTGAACCCCGCCACCACCTGCCACCAGTGCACCGCCTCCGTGGTGGCCAGCCGCAGGGCGGTGAGGATGCCGTTGGTGCCATAGGCATGGTTGAGGGGCTCGCAGGCCGGGCCCTCCAGGCGCAACAGCCGGGGTTCCGGCTCCACCGTCACCACCTCCAGGCCCACCACATGGCCCGGATCCCGCAGGAACCCCCAGCGCAGGGAGCCGATCCCTCCAGACCCTCCGGCAATGAATCCCCCCAGGGTGGCGGTCCGGTAGGTGCTCGGCACCAGGCGAAGGGCCCGCCCCTGGGGACCCATCCACCGGTCGAGATCCGCCAGCAGGCAGCCCGCCTCCGCCTCCATCACCCCCGTGGTGGCCTCGATCCCCCGCGGCCTCGCCAGGCCGGCCAGGTCAACCACCAGGCCACCGGCCAGGGGCACGCATTGGCCGTAGTTGCCCGTGCCCGCCCCCCGCACGGTCAGGGGCACCCCCAGCCGGGCACAGGCTCCCGCCACGATCCTCACCTCGTCGACATCCCGGGGACTGGCGGCCAGCTGGGCCCGACATCCGGCCAACAACTGGCGCAACACCGGTGAAAAGCCGTGGAAGTCGTTGGAGAGCTTCTCCAGTTCGGCCGGGGCGGTGCGCAGCTTGAGGGTCGGGGCCAGCCGTTGCAGCTCTGCCGCCAGGGCATCGATCAGGGCGTCGGAGGGGCGGGGCGGCAGGGGGGGAAGGGCCAGGGAAGGCATGGGGGAGCGGGGGCGGGGATCTCCGCCTCCACTGTCAGCCCTGGCCGCCCCCGGGGTGGCTGAGGTGGCGGAGCAACGGGGAGGGGTCTTCGCTCGCCGGAGGGGGCAACCAGGCTCCGTTGCGCAACACCCGCCGCCGCGGGCAGCGGGCGAGCACCTCCGTCCAACACGGGGCCGCCAGAACCACCAGATCCGCCGGCGCTCCGATCCGGAGCACCCCATCCCACTCCAGCTGGAGCAGGCGGGCCGGGGCGGTGGTGAAGGGGGCCAGTCCCGAGCGCTGCCAGGGGAGCAGCTGGGTGGCGATGGTGGCCCAGCGCAGCAGCTCGATGGGATCGAAATCGCCGCCAGGAAACCAGGCATCCTGCACGTTGTCGCCACCGACGGCCACCGTCACACCCGCCTGTTGCAGTTGCCGGATCGGGGCCATCGGGCGACGGCAGGGCGTGCGCTCCGGATCCCGATCCAACAACCAAAGATTGGTGGTGGGCAGGGCCACCACCCCCACGCCGGCCTCCGCGAGGCCATCCGCCAGCCGCCGCAGGCCGCGGTCGTCCAGGAGGCCCATGCTGCTGGCGTGGCTGGCCACCACCGACCCGTTGAAGCGCCGCTGCCCCAGCTGGGCGAGCAACAGGTTCAGGCCCAGGGGGGGCGGCTGATCGCTTTCATCCAGGTGCAGATCAATGGCACAACCTTCCCGCTCCGCCAGGGCCAACAGGGCCCGCAGCGCCTCCCCCTCCTGGCCGTCCGGGCGGTAGGGCGGGCCCAAAACGCCCCCCAGCACACCCCCCTGGGCCGCCACCTGGCGGGCCAGGGCCTCCCCCTCCGCCCCCAACCAATGGTGGATCGGCACCAGGGCCACCAGCTCCAGCTCCACCCGCCCAGCCCAGCGCCGCCGCAGGTCGCCAAGCACCTGCCAACAGCTCTGTGACCAGGGGCCCAGGCTGTCGACATGGCTGCGGATGGCCCGCAGGCCCTGGCGCCAGGCCTGCTCCAGGGCCCGCTCCGCCCGCTCCCCCACCCCTTCGGCGGTGCGCTCCAGGGCCTCCCGGCGATTGACGGCCATGGCCTCCTCCATGGTTCCCAGCCGATTGGCAAACCGGGGGGCGGTGAAGGCCTTGTCGAGGTGGGCGTGGGCCTCCACCAGGGGGGTGAGGGCCAGGGGGAGGCCCTCCGCGGGCACCGGCCCCCCATGGGGCACGAGCCGGGTGATTCGGCCGTCGTGATGCTCCAGGCACACCCGCAGAAGCCCATCGCCATCGGGAACCCCCAGGTTCAGGGTGGGATCGAGCAGGCCGCTCGGGATGGCGAGGGGGGGGAGCTGGCTCAAGGCTGGGGGGCTTCCGACTCGCGGGACTCGATCACCAGAAATTGACCCGCGCCCGCCAGGGTGGTGGCCTCGTAGCGAGGCAGGCGCAGATCGGGGATGTGGCGCAGCCCGGGCACCAGGGCGGCCAGATCCAGGTGGGTGCGGTACACGCTGAAGAGGCCGAAATTGCGGCGGGTGCTGTGGGCCCGCACCAGGGAGCCGAGCACGCCGCGCTGGGAGTGGATCAGGGCGGGGCAGTGGTGGAGGGTGAGCCGCAACAGGCCTCCCAGCCCGGCTTGGGTGCAGAGTTCCTTCGTGAGCAAGGAGGTGAGCCGGCCCCCGCCGTAGTCGGCGAAGGCGTCGGGATCGGGATTGGTGGCCACCAGCCCCGCCACCAGCCCCCCGCCCAGGAGGGCGACCGCCAGCACCCTGGAGACCGCCGCCACAGGCCCTCAACAACGGGCCTCAAGGTTGACAGAGTTTGGCGCCAGCCGCGACCGGTGGGTTGCGCTGGCGCCAAGTGGTACATTCACCTTCACCACGGCGGGCGTCGCCAAGTGGTTAAGGCAGCGGCTTGTGGCGCCGCTATTCGGGGGTTCGAGTCCCCTCGCTCGCCCTTTTTTTCATCCGTTTCCTTCAACGGTTCCGGCGTCCTGTTTGCTCGCCTGGTTGAGGAAGACCGCCAGGAGATGCTCTCCACCGTGGCGCACGGGATCGTCGCAGGGCAGCCCAGTCAGGGCTCCGATCTCTTCCAGGGCCCGCCGGGCCCCTTCCCCGTCGAGATGGGCGGTGTTGAGGGCGATGGCACCCACCCGGGGGGCCGGGGGTGCGTCCTGGGGACGCCCCAGGGCCGCGAGGGCCTCCACCGCCTCGATCACCTCCGGCAGGGGAGGGATGGGGATGTGGGGCCCGTTGCGGATGGTGCGTTGGCCGGCCCGGTGCACCAGCAGCAGGTGGGTGGGCTGGGAACCGCGCATCAAGGGCAGGGTGGCCGTGGAGCCCGGGTGGCAGAGGGAGCCCTGCCCCTCCACGAGCATCCAGGTGTGGGCCGTGGCGCCCTCCGCAGCGGCGACCAGGGCTTGCTCCACCCCTCCGGCGGCATAGTCGACCCGGATGGCATCCAGGGGCACGCCGCCGCCACTGATCAGGATGCCCGCCTGCCCCGTGCCCACGAACCGGGCATCCAGGCCCCGCCGGCGGGCGGCGGCCCGCAGGTCCAAGCAGGCGCTCATCTTTCCCACCGACATGTCGGTGCCCACGGCCAACAGGCGCTGGCCCGGCACCCGGGCCGCCAGGGCCGAGGCCACCGTCAGGCCCTTCGGCTCCTGACGCAGGTCCCAGATCCAGGCGCCGGGC
>JBKDSY010000119.1:0-22854 GCA_046340755.1 Cyanobacteriota bacterium | reverse complement strand
CAAGGCCAGATAGGCACAGGGGAACAGCAACAGACCAGACCACCCAACAAAAACGAAGCGGTCACGCTTGAGCCAGTCATCGAGGACGTCGAACCATCCCCGGGCTGCTGGCGCGCGTCCTACAGCGATCGTCATGGGAAGAAGTGGGCTTGGAGCGGGTTCGGAAACCCACTCAGGTGTTGGTTACCGGGCGATGGTAACAACGTTGGTCGACGTTCCGGGGCAGGCTGACATGGCCTGACATCCCTTGCCCCCGCTCCCCTATTGTCAAGGCCGCTTCGCCCACCTCAATCCCTTAAGCCAGGAGTCTCAACCTTGGCGAAACCTGATCGCATGGCCTCCTCTCCCGACCTTGCCCCTCTCCCCCAGGACAGCGTTTTCGAGCAACGGGTTCTGGGTTCACGGCGGCTGTCCAACGTGTTGGTGGCTTTGGCCGTGTCCCTTGGCGGCGTTGGTTTTTTCCTGACCAGCCTGTCCAGCCGCCTCGGTCGCGACCTTTTGCCGATGTTGCACGCCTCCGAACTCACCTGGGTTCCCCAGGGTCTTGTCATGGGGCTTTACGGCATTGCGGCGCTGTTGTTGGCCACCTATCTATGGCTGGTGATCGGCATTGATCTGGGCGCGGGAACCAACCGCTTTGATAAGTCGTCTGGCGTGGCCACCATCTCGCGCAACGGTCTGCGGCGTCCCATTGAAGTGGTGATTCCCATGCGCGACATCCAGGCCGTGAAGCTGGAGGTGCGCGATGGCATCAGCCCCCTGCGCCGGTTGGCCTTGCGGGTTCAGGGTCGCCGCGAATTGCCGCTCTCCCGCGTCGGTGAACCGCTCCCCTTGGCCGAGCTGGAGCTCACTGGGGCGACCCTCGCCCGGTTTTTGGGTGTGCCCCTGGAGGGACTGTGATCCACCCGCCATCCTTCCGGGGGGTCTCCCAGAGCCTCACGGTCTTTGTGCTTGCTTGCGCCTTTGCTCTTGCGGGGTGTGCTCAGGAGCGCACCACCAGTGCCCTGGGGTGTGAGAATTCGCCAGTTCCCTGCTTGAACGGCTCGGCCCAGGTTGCCTTGGAGACGGGCAAAGGAACGGTGGTTCTCCAGGTGGACGGTAAGGAGGCCCCCCTGACGGCAGGGAATTTCGTGGATCTTGTCAAACGCGGCATCTACAACGGCACCCTGTTCCATCGGGTCGTCCGCTCGCCCATGCCCTTTGTCGTTCAAGGGGGAGACCCGGCCACCGCCGATCCCAAAACTCCTGTCAGTGCTTACGGCACGGGAAACTTCATCGATCCCACCACGGGCGAGGGCCGATTCATCCCCCTGGAGTTCAAGCTGAAACCTTCCGACGAGCTTCTTTATGGCCAGGAGGTTGGTCCGGCCTTCCTGCCCCGCAAGCCCGCGTTGCTCCACGATCGGGGTGTGGTGGCGATGGCCCGTTCCGCCGATCCGAACTCCGCCAGCTCGCAGTTTTACATCACCCTCAAACCCCTCCCGGAGTTGGATGGGCGCTACGCCGTTTTTGGGCGGGTGATTCAAGGGATGGATGTGGTGGATCGTCTGCAGCAGGGTGACAAGTTGGTTCGAGCCCGAGTGTTGACGGGCCCTTGATCAAGGCCACCCCGGATTTAGGCGGGCACCCGACTTTCCGACCGCGTGGCTTTCAACCATTCCGTGTTCACCCCGGAGGCGCGCTCCAGGGCAACTTTGCCGGTGCGGGCAATCTCAAGGATCCCGTAGCGTGTCAGCAGCCGTTCCAGGGCGACCAGTTTTCCAGGATCACCGACCACTTCCAAGGTCATGGCTTCATCGGCGACGTCAACCACCTTGGCGCGAAACACCTGCACCAGATCGATGATGGCCGCGCGGTTCTCGGCGGTGGAGGCAACTTTCAGCAACATTAATTCCCGCTCAACCGCCGGGATGGTGCTCAAATCAATCACCCCCAGAACGTTGACCAGTTTATTGAGTTGCTTGCTCATCTGTTCCAGGGTTTGATCATCACCTTCCACCACCATCGTCAGCCTGGACATGCCCCTTTGCTCCGCAGGGCCCACGGCCAAGCTCTCGATGTTGAAGCCACGCCGGGCAAAGAGCCCAGCGATGCGGCTGAGAGCGCCGGATTCATCTTCCACCAGCACGGAGAGGGTGTGCTTCATCGGTTGCGGCATGCCAAGCACCCTGTTTACGGTAAGCGCTCGCCTGACCTGCCGGAGCCCCTCCATTCCGCGGCCGCCGGCGTGGACAGCCCCTCCAACCAGGCGATCAGGGTGGCATTGAACTGCTCGGCCTGTTCGTCGTGGGGGCAGTGCCCCGCCTCCTCAATGACGGCCAAGGGCACCCCCTCCCGAAAGCGCTGGCATTGCCACCCCACCTCCAGGGGCACCAGGAGATCTCCCTTGCCCCAGATCAACAACAGGGGGCGACCCAGTCGGCTCAGCAGGTTTGGCGCCGTGGCCCTCTGGGGCCGGAGGGCCATGGCGATGCTCATGGACCGAAGCGTGCGTGCCGCGGCCGCCTGGCGGGCGGGTCGGGCAATCACCCGGTGCAGGGAACCGTCACCGATCACCGGCTGCCGGTAGGCCGACTGGATCGCCAGATCCAACAGGGGAGAGTGGGCCAGAAGGGGCACCACCAGCTCCAGGGGCAAGAGCCGGCAGAGGGCCACCACCCCCCAACGCTTCAGCCGGCGACGCCAGGGGGGGCGCCTGGCCACCCCCTGGGTCCGCTGGCTGGCGGACACCATCAACAGGGCGGGGTCTGGCAGCGGGGCGGCAATGAGCGCCACCACCAGTCGGGGAAAAAAGACTCCGCAGGTCAGGGCCACCAGGCCGCCGAGGGAGTGGCCCACCAGGACGGCCGGCTCCCCCACCACCTCCTGGAGAAAACCGTGCACCTGCCTGGCCCAGAGCCGATTGTCGAGGCAGAGCCGCGGTTGGCTGGAGTCGCCGAATCCCAGCAGGTCGAGCCCATAGACACTCCAGCCGGCGGCCGCCAGGGCCCCCGCATTGCGTCGCCAGTGACCGCTGCCGGTGCCGAAGCCGTGGAGCAGGAGCAGGGGGGGGTGACGGGGATCGCCCAGGTGACGCCAGTGACAGCGGTGCCCCCGCCAGATCCAGTCCCGATGCAGCCCCCAATCCACGCTCTCCGCCGTGGGGTCTGTCATGGAATGGTGTCGTGTTGGCGGCATGACGTTTCGAGCGGAGGTCCGCAGGGCATGGTGGGTGGATGCACTCCCCTTCCCCACGCCTCTTGGAGGGGGCGGCCTCGTTTGATCCGGGCCAGGGATTTTTTAATCCGTCTTCAAGGCCATCCAGGGACCTTGGGGTGCTCCTGGCGCGCACCCTCCACCAGACCAGGCCCCTGCGGGTGTTGGATCTGATGGCGGGCTGTGGCATCCGCAGCCTGCGTTACGGGCTGGAAGCCCAGGCCCGAGGCCTGTGGGCCAATGATGGCGATGCGGATCGTCTCCCCCTGCTGCGGGCCAACCTGGCAGGTCTGGACGGCCACTGTGTGGTGCGTCGCACGGCGCTCTCGGCCCAACGGTTGCTGGCGGACTGTCTCCTGCGGGGCGAGCGCTTTGATCTGGTGGATCTCGATGCCTTCGGCTGCCCCCATGCCCTGGTTCCCCTCGCCCTGGAGGCCGTGGCGTTTGACGGGATTCTCTACCTCGCCAGCACGGATGGCAGGGGGCCGACGGGCCATGACCGAGGGGCAGCCGTGCGCCGCCTGGGGGCCTCCGCCCGCTTCCATCCGGCGAGCTGGGAGCAGGCCCTGCGCCTGCAGATTGGTGTGGTGGCCCGGGCCGCTTGGTCCCAGGGGCGGGGGGTGGATCCCGTGGTGTCCTTCAGCGATGGGCGATCGTTTCGCACCGCCCTGCGCCTGCGTCGGCATCCCCGCCCCCAGGAGGAGGGGGCCCTCGGGCTGCAGGCCATCTGCCATGGCTGTGGAGACCAGCAGGTGCAGCCGTTGCTTGCGCTGAAGCGTTGGTCGCCCTGTTCCTGCCCTACCCCGGGGGGCGCCGCCCTGGCGGTGAGCGGCCCCCTTTGGATCGGTCCCCTGCAGCACCTGCCGAGCCTGGAGGCCATGGCGGTCGAGGCGGCCGCCCAGCCCCTCACGCTCTCCAGGGAGGGGGCTCGGCTGCTGGGGCGTCTCCGGGGAGACGGGGGCTGGCCGGCCCGCAGTTGGCCCCATGCCCTGGTGGCGCGGCACCTGGCCTCGGCGCCGCCCCCGCTGCGGTGGTTGGTGGAGCGGCTGCGCCAGGAGGGGTTTGCCGCCGCCCCCAGTGGGGTGATGCCAGGACACATCCGCAGTGATGCCCCTTGGGCGACCATTCTTGAGTTGGCGGCGGTTGGGGCGGCGGGACCTGCTAAATAGGATCCGACCTCTTCCCCCGACTCCATGGCCTCGGAGATTTTCGGCACCGCCGCCCTGTTTTGGGTGTTGATCCCCGTCGGTCTTCTAGGAGGCAGCCTGTTGTTGAAGGTTCTGAAGGATTGAGATCCCGCGGCGCCCGGGCCCGTCGCTGCCCTCGTCCTGTCTAAGCTCAGCCGTCCCTGGTGGAGCGTTCATGCGGGTTCTGGTGGTGGGCGGCACAGGCACCCTGGGGCGACAAATCGCCAAACGGGCTCTTCAGGAGGGCCATGCCGTGCGTTGCATGGTTCGCTCCCCGAGAAAGGCGTCCTTTCTTCAGGAGTGGGGATGCGAACTCACCCGGGGTGATCTGCTCGACCCCGAAAGCCTGGACTACGCCCTGGAGGGTCAGGAGGCTGTCATCGACGCGGCCACGGCCCGCGCCACCGATCCGGGCTCCTGCTATCCGGTGGATTGGACAGGGCAACAGAATCTGTTCCATGCCGCCCAGCGATCCAACGCCCATCGGCTGATCTTTTTCTCCCTGCTGCATGCGGAACAACATCTGAATGTGCCCTTGATGGACATCAAGGCCCGCTCCGAGGAATGGCTGATGGCCTCCGACCTGGAGTTCACCATCCTCCGTTGCGCGGCCTTCATGCAGGGGTTGATCAGTCAGTTCGCCATCCCCGTGCTTGAGGGCCAGACGGTTTGGGTGAGCGGGGTGCCGACGCCGATCGCCTACATGAACACCCAGGATCTGGCCCGATTCGCGGTCGCGGCCCTCTCCAGGGACGACACCATTCGTCAGGCCTTCCCCGTGGTGGGCCCCCATGCCTGGACCACCGGAGAGATCACCCAACTCTGCGAAAAGTATTCCGGCAAGGAGGCCAGGATCGCCCGGGTTCCCCCCGTGTTCCTTGGGTTGATGCGGTCGGTCGCGGCCTTTTTTGATGCCAGCGTGAATGTGGCCGAGCGCCTGGCCTTTGACCAGGTGACCGGCGGAGGCCAGCCCCTGGACGCCTCCATGGAGCGCAGTTATGCCGCGTTTGGCTTGGATCCAGCGGAGACCACGACCCTGGAGCAGTATTTGAAGGAGTACTACGACACCATTCTCAAGCGTCTGCGCGACATGGAGGCCGACCTGGACAAGGATGCCAAGAAGAAGCTCCCCTTCTAGGCCCCTGCCGCTTGGTGCGTGTGTACTATGAAGGGCCCTCGATCCGTGCCGTGTCCATTGCTCAGATCAAAAACCTTCAGCGGCGCCTGAGTCTGCTGGAGCAGGAGGCCACCGCTGAGATCACCCGTGCCTGCGGCCATGAACTCTGGCAGAGCCTTGGTTTTGATGCATTGGACGCCATTGATGACGGCGAGCGGCGTGCTCGGGCCAACTTTTACTTCGGTCAATTGCAGACGGCCCGTCAGCTGATGGAGGTGATCGGCTGACGCAGCAACCGTGCCATGCGCTGGCGCTCCTCCGGGTTCACCGGGCGCCATTGGCCGGGAGCCAGCCCGTTGAGGCTGAGGGGAGGGCCTCCGTCGTTGAGGTCGATGCTGACCCGGATCAGGCGGAGGGTGGGTAGCCCAACGGCGGCGGTCATCCGCCGCACCTGACGGTTGCGCCCTTCCCGGAGGCTCAATTCCAACCAACAGGTGGGGATGGAGCGGCGTTCCCGGATCGGAGGCACCCTGGGGCCCCAGGGAACGTCCCCGAGCAGCCGAACCCGGGCCCCAAGGGTGGCTTGCTTCTGGATGCACAGGCCCTGCCTGAGTTGGTGCAGCTGGGCTTCCCCCACCTCCCCTTCCACTTGCACGTGGTAGGTGCGCCAGTGGGACCAGCGCGGTTGGCTCAACCGTGCTTGAAGGGCCCCATTGGAGGTGAGCACCAACAAGCCTTCGCTGTCGGCGTCCAGCCGACCCGTGGCGTAGACGCCTGGCACGGGAAGGATGGTCGCCAGGGTTCCCCAACGGCTGTTGGGCTCAGGGGTGAACTGGCTGAGCAGACCGTAAGGCTTGTGCAACAGGACGGTTTCCAGGGCCAGGAGGGATGGCGGAGGGTGCGGGCCCTTAGACTAGGGAGTGGATGCCTTGGAACTTCACTCCCGCATGATCGAAACGTCTGGTGTGATTGAGAAAGAGCAGGGGAACGGGTTTTACCTTGTCACCCTGGAGCAGCCAGCCGGGCATCAGTGCCTTTGCAGGGCTGCAGGAAAGCTCACCAAGTTTCGCATCAAGCTTTTGGCGGGCGACAAGGTGTTGGTGGAAATCAGCCCCTACGACCTGACAAGGGGCCGGATCACCTACCGGGAACGGAACGCGGGAGCCGCCAACCCCCGCCCCGCAGGCAACCGTCCCGGTGGACCGAGACGGCGCTGAGTCAGGTCAGCAGGGCCTCGATGGCCTGGCGGAACTCACTCCGCTGCTTGACGCCCCGCCACTGGTGCTTGAGTTCCTTGTTCATGAACAATTGCACGGTGGGTGTACCGGTGATTCCGGCTTGGGCGGCAATGTCCGGGTCGGCCTCAATGTCCAGCTCAACGCCTTGAGCTTTGCCTTCGAGGTCATTCAAGACCCTTTTCAGCTGGGGCTTCAACACGTGACAGGGGCCGCAGCTGGGTGAGGTGTAGACCACGAGCAGGGGTTTCTCGCTTTCGTGATAGAGCTTCCTCAGGGCATAGGACCCTTTCTGCCAAAGGGCGTCTTCCACAAAGTTGTCCGCGTCGCTGGTCACGGTCCGCTGCGCGGGCCCAGCAGGTTCTGGGTCGATGGACTCTCGGGCCACGGTGACGGCCAGCTGATGGTGGCTCAGCCAGCGTTCAGCCGCGAGGGCGGCTTGGCAGCCGCTGCCCGCCGCGGTGACGCCTTGGCGCCATTCGGCGTCGGCGACATCGCCGGCGGCAAAGACGCCTTCGATGGAGGTCTCTGGCCGCCCAGGACGGGTCTGGATGTATCCCTTCGCATCAAGATCGAGTTGGTCTTGGAAGAGATCCGTGTTGGGTGTGTGGCCAATCGCATAAAAGAGCCCACGGATGTCGAGCTGGCTCGTGGTGCCTGTCAAACGATCGCGAAGGGTCAGTCCCTGTAACCAGTCAGCACCGAAAACATCGACCACTTCTGAATGCCAGTGGACGGTGATGGCTGGATTGGCCAACACACGATCAACCATGGCCGCGCTGGCGCGGAACTTGTCGCCGCGGACGATCAAGTGCACCTGGCTTCCATATTTGGTGAGATACACGGCTTCCTCGCACGCTGAATCGCCACCGCCCACCACGGCGAGATGTTCCTGGCGGAATTGGGGGGTGGCTCCATCGCAAATGGCGCAGGCGCTGATGCCTCGGCTCCAAAGCCGCTCTTCGGAGGGAAGGTGGAGGCGGTTGGCACTGGCACCCGTGGCCAGAATCAAACTCTGGGCCCGGATGGTTTCCCCATCGGAGGTGACAATCGTGAAGGGTTGGTTGCCGAGGTCGACCGTCAGAGCGTCTGCCTCCAGGAGCTGGGTGCCCCAGCGGAGGGCCTGGGCCCGGCATCGGTCCATCAGCTCGGGACCCAGGATGCCATCGGGGAAGCCAGGAAAATTCTCCACGTGGGTGGTGGTCATCAACTGTCCGCCCGGGATGCCACCCTTCTGAAAACCTGTGATCAGCAGAGGCGAGAGATTGGCCCGGGCGGCGTAGATCGCTGCTGTGAACCCCGCGGGGCCAGAGCCAATGATCACGAGATTCTGGAGGGGGTGATGGGTCCCGCTCATCAGGGGCTGGTCCCCAGATCCTCCCTGCGACGCCATGGCCTAACCCGGAATGACTACGAGTTAAGCCTAACGCCCGAGGGCGCCTCCTGTCGTTTTGGCAGGCCAGGCCCTGAGACCCTTGGCCGGTTGGCCTGGATCAGCCCAGAACACCAGAAACAGCGGTGGGGTAACCCAACCGATCTCAACCCAGGTCTTCAAGGGACCACCGTCAACTCGCGCAAACGGCGAAGGCCTGACTGGTCAGAATGGGGGTGGAAACTTTAGAATGTCTTCAGCATTCGAGGAGCCCGTCGGTCTCCGGCCGGTGCTCCAAGCGCAGGTGGCCCGGAACCATGAGAGCATTTTCCTTCAACAACTCGGGGTGGGTCTCCAGCGTGACCAGCCACTCCCGGAATTCTTCCGTCAAGGCATAGCTGTCTTCGAAGCGCTCCAGGCCATCTAAAGCAGCTCGTCGAGCCAACGCCCAACAGACCGCAACAGTCACTCTTCGATGCACCGAGGCGTCCATAAAAAAGCGTCCGGCCTGTGGCAAGTCTGCCAGAGGCCTGGGGCTCTCTTGGTGTTTTTTGACACACTGTCGTCAACCTGGCAGGGGCCCGCTCTCCCCTGGGAGTTCCTGGCCCCCTGGATCCCATGGCTGCGAGTCCCCCGCCTCAGGGGCAGCCTCGCTCCCGTGGCCGTTGGCCGCCCCTGAGCTCTGGACCTTCCTTCGGCTGGGGGTGTTCTGTCAGCTGTTGGCCTCGGCGTGGTTCATGAGCAGCTCCTCAACCTCGCGGATGCCCTCGCTTGCCTGGGCGCGAGCGCGGACGAAATCTCCATTTGCCTCCTCGCGTAGTGCTTCGCCGATGCGATCGAGCAAGGCGTCTTTCTGCTCGGTCAACAGCACAAGAATTTCCTTTTCGATCAGGTGACGAATGGCAATGCTACGGAGCCGATTTTGGCTGGCTTCCGCAAATGTGCCTTGCACCACCTCCTCGACAAAGAGTCGCTGAACTTCTCTGCTCCGCAAGAAGCTTTCCAGGGCATTGATTGTGCCATCCACAACGGTGCGCTCCACCTCGGCAGGCTCATTGGTGAGCTTGAATTCCCATTCCAGGTGGCGCCGTTGCCAGCCTTGCTGATGGAGGCTTGGCATGACCATCTGCGAAAAACTGTCCACAGCGATCTCGTAAGTGCGTTCGGCAACCTTCTCGCACCAGGAGTGGCCATGGCTGGACAGCTCCTGCTCCACCTGTTGGCGGTTGATGTGATGGCCGCCGTGGTGGCTGTGACAGAACCCATCGGGGCAATCAAGGGCGGACAGGGCCATTGGGGGAGAGCAGAGATCAGCTACTCATCACTAACCAAGACCAGCCACGACCTGCCGAGCCTTCATGAAATCTCCCACTTCCTGCCTAAAGGTGATGGACTCCGGACAATTCCATCCCGACTGTTGCCTTCTTTGGCGCATCAGATCTAATGAGTGAAGGATCGGCTGTTTGCACACGCTGGATGAAAATGCTCATACCCCGGGAAATGGCCCCCGGTGAAAAGCGGGTTGCGGTCACCCCCGAAACGGTGCGACGCCTTCAGGGCAAGGGCATCGAGGTGCAGATCGAGTCTGGGGCTGGAGAGGCCGCGGGCTTTCCCGACGCGCTTTACAACGCGATTGGCGCCACGGTGGTGGCCCCGGAAGACCTCGATTGGGAGGGTGCCGATGGGGTGCTTTGCGTCCAGCCTCCCAGCGAGGAGGCCTTGCTCAGGATGCGGCCCGGAGCGCTGGTGGTCGGGCTGCTGGCCCCCCATGGCGCGGCGGCATTGACTGGCGTGCTCAACCAACGCTCCCTCTCCGCCATCGCCCTGGAGCTGCTCCCCCGCATCAGCCGGGCCCAGTCGATGGATGTGCTCTCCTCCCAGGCCAACATCGCCGGCTACAAAGCGGTGCTCCTGGCGGCGGCGGCCCTCGATCGTTATGTGCCCATGCTCATGACGGCGGCGGGCACCATCCAGCCTGCCCGGGCCCTGATTCTTGGCGCCGGTGTGGCTGGCCTGCAGGCCCTGGCCACGGCCCGGCGCCTCGGGGCCGTGGTCTACGTCTCGGATGTCAGGCCCGCAGCCAAGGAGCAGGTGGAATCCCTGGGCGGCCGCTTCCTTGACCCCCCCAGCGAACAGGACCTGCCCAGCGAGCGGGGTGGCTATGCCACCCAGGCTTCGGAAGCGTTCCTGGCGGCCCAGCGCACCCAGTTGTCGGATCAGCTGGCCTTGGCCGACATGGTCATCTGCACGGCCCAGGTGCCTGGGCGTCGGGCCCCCCGATTGATCAGTGAAGACATGCTCGATCGGATGCGCCCTGGCGCCGTGGTGGTGGATCTGGCCGTGGCCCAGGGGGGCAACTGCGCGGGCACCGTTCCCGGGGAGACCGTCATCCGTTCCGGGGTGCGGTTGATCGGCGCCGATGCCCTGCCCAGTTCCGTCCCCAACCACGCCAGTGCCCTCTACGCCCGCAACGTGTCCGCCCTGATCGAACACCTGGCGCACGACGGCGAAGGGCTCCGCCTGGACCTGGAGGATCCCATCCTCGAGGCCTGTCTCCTCACCCATGCCGGGGTCTGTCGCCGCGAAGACGTGGTGAAGACCGAAGCCCCCCTCGTCGCCTCCGGAACCTCCTCATGACCTCCCTGACCCAATCCCTCTGGGTGCTCCTGTTGGGCAGCCTGCTCGGGTTCGAATTGATCGGCAAGGTGCCACCCACCCTGCACACCCCCCTGATGTCGGGGGCCAACGCCATCAGCGGCATCACGATGTTGGCCTCGCTCACCCTGATTCAGCAGGCGGGCGGCAACACTCCCCTCCAAATCATCGGTGCCCTCTCCCTGGGATTTGCCCTCTTCAATGTGATCGGCGGTTTTCTCGTAACCGATCGCATGCTCGCCATGTTTCGCCGTAAAGGAAACTCCTGATGGATCTCTCGCTTGACCAGCTGCCCCAGGTGATGGACCTGGTGGCCGTGCTGCTTCTGTCCCTGGGCATCAAGGGGTTGTCCAAGGTGCGCTCTGCCCGGGCGGCCAATGGCCTGGCGGCTCTGGCCATGGCCATTGCCGTGGTGGGCCTGCTCGTGCAATCCCACCCCTCCCCCACCACCTGGCTGTGGATCGCCGTCGGCCTGGCCCTGGGAGGGCTCACGGGGGTGGTCACCGCCATGAAGGTGCCGATGACGGCCATGCCGGAAACCGTGGCCCTCTTCAATGGCTGTGGAGGCTTGGCCTCCCTGATGGTGGCCCTCGGTGTCGCCCTGTTTCAGGGGGCTGAGTCGGGGCTGGTGGAGCGGATCTCCATCGCCATCTCCCTCTTCGTGGGTGCGATCACCTTCAGTGGCTCGATCGTGGCCATGGCCAAACTCCAGGGCTGGCTGGAGACCCCCGCCTGGACCCAGAGTTCCTTGCGCCATGCGGTGAATCTGGCCCTGGCCCTGCTCTGTCTCGGGGCGGCCGTTGCCTTGTGCGGCCAGCCCGATGGTCCCGCCCTCTGGGTGGAGGTGGTTGCGGCCTCGTTGCTGGGCATCGGGGTCACCCTGTCCATCGGCGGGGCGGACATGCCCGTGGTGATCTCCCTGCTCAACTCCTACTCCGGTGTTGCCGCGGCGGCCGCCGGCTTTGTGGTGGGCAGCCAGCTGTTGATCGTGGCGGGGGCGATGGTGGGCGCGGCCGGCCTGATCCTCACCCAGGTGATGTGCTCGGCCATGAACCGCTCCTTGACGTCGGTGCTGTTTGGTGGCGCCCTGGGGGGAGCGGCCGCGAGCGTTGGCGGGGGTGGCTCGGAAGCGGGCTACACCCGCATCACCAGCTGCAGCCCTGAAGAGTGCGCCATGGCCCTGGAGCAGGCCGAGCGTGTGGTGTTCGTGCCCGGCTATGGCCTGGCCGTGGCCCAGGCCCAACACTCCCTGCGGGAGCTGGCGAAGATCCTCGAGGCCCACGGCGTGGAGGTGAGCTACGCCATCCATCCCGTGGCCGGCCGCATGCCCGGGCACATGAACGTGCTCCTGGCGGAAGCGGATGTGCCCTACGAGCAACTGGTGGAGATGGACGCCATCAACCCGGAATTTCCCCGCACCGATGTGGTGATCGTTCTGGGGGCCAATGACGTGGTCAATCCCCAGGCCAAGAACGATCCCTCCAGTCCGCTGTATGGCATGCCCGTTCTGGAGGTGGATCAGGCACGGCAGATCTTCGTCGTGAAGCGCTCCCTTGGAGCGGGCTATGCCGGCATTGCCAACGCCCTGTTCGAGCTGCCCCAGACCGCCATGGTCTTTGGGGATGCCAAAGCGGTGCTCAACGGGTTGTTGGCGGAACTGCGAGGGATGGGAGTTGGCAAGGAGAAAGCCCTCGTTTGACCGCGGCGGCCAACTCCTCCAACGCCTGGAGTTGGCTCCTTTTCGGCAGCGGTTTCCCTGGATTGGCCCAGACCTGCAGATGGTTCGGGACACCCTGGTGGCGTCCCCCCAGCTGCCGGAGCAGGGCCAACTCAGGCAGTTCCCCTTGCCCGATGGCAATCGCCTTCTGGCCAGGCTCGATCCCCCTTCCCAGGGCCCGCCCCAGGGGCTGGTGGTGGTGATCCATGGCCTGAGTGGTGGTAGCGATGACAAGGGTCAGCGCCGGCTGGGCCAGGCCCTCGCCGATGAGGGCTTTGCCGTGATTCGCCTCAACCTGCGGGGCGCCGGGGCAGGGCGGCTCCTGGCCACGGGCACCTACGCGGCCAACTGCAGCGTGGATCTCCTTCCCGTGTTGGAGGACTGCAGGCGACTGGCCGCACGCCTGGCGCCCGATGGCCAGGACCTTCCCCTGGGGGGTGTGGGCATTTCCGTGGGGGGCACCGTGCTCCTCAATGCCCTGTTGGACCAGCACCCTGAGGGGCACCCGCCGTTGGATGGGTTGGTGTGCATCAGCAGTCCGCTGGACCTGGTTCATTCCGCCGCCCACCTGGATCGTCCCCGCAACCACTTCTATCAACGCTGGATGGTGCGCCGGCTCATCGCCCAGACCCTGGCCGATCCCCAACCCCTGCCCATCAGGGAGTGCCAGGGGCTGAGGGGACCAACCCGGCCCAGGACGGTCCGTGACTTTGATGCCTTGATCACGGCACCGCGCTGGGGGTTCAACGACGTGGAGGCCTACTACGAGGCTTGCAGCCCCTTGCAGCGCCTGCGTTCCCTTCGCCATCGGGCCCGACAGGGCGTGGACATCCGGCTGCCCCCCCTGTTGCTGCTCCACGCCCGGGATGATCCCTGGGTACCGGTGGACGGTGCCCTTGCCCTGGCTGAGGAGGCTCCCTGGCCGGAGGTGTTGGTCACGGATCGGGGGGGACATTGTGGCTTTCACGCCCCGGGCGATTCCCCCCATGCCCGCTGGAGTGACCGGCTCGCCGCTCGCTGGTGCAAGCACCAGCTGGTTCCCGCTTCCCGCCGCTGAGGGGTCTGGCTGCGGTTCGCGGTGGGCTCAGGAGCTGGACATTTGGCCGGGCAATTGGTCGAGGCGGCCATCCCGCTTGAGTTTGGCTTGCACCTTCAGCCACCCCAGGCCCACGGGCAGGCCAAGCACCAAGGGGATGGCGGTGAGGGCCGGCCGGCTGCTGGCCGCCAACAGGGAGGCGGCCACGGCCAGCCCCCCCAGGAGAAAGGCCTGACCCGCGCTCTGCTGGGCCAGGGCCAGCCGGCGGAGCAGCCGATCGGTTTCACCAGCGCGGATCTGCACCTGCAAATCGCCCTGCTCAATCCGGGAGAGGCTTTCATCCAGCCGCCGGGGGATCCCCAGTGCCCGGGAGCCCACATCGGCCGCTTGGCGCGTGATTTCGTTGAGAAGCGTGTTTGGACCTGGGCCGCTGCTGGTCATCAGGGGCAGGAGATAGGGGCGGGCAATCGCCATCAGGCTAAAGCCGGGATCGAGACTGCGCCCCACCCCCTCAAAGGTGGAGAGGGCGCGCATCACGAAGATCAGCTCCGCCGGTAGACGGAACGGTTGCCCGTACACCAGGTCGTAGAGATCACCGGACAGCTTCTGGAGCATGTTGCCGCTGAAGGGTGGCGTGAGGGCTTCGTTGAGCATCAACCGCACCAGCCGGCGCACCGGTCCTGGATCAATGCCCGTGGCGATGACTCCCGCTTCTTGCAATTGCTCGACCAGGGAGGAGGCATCGCGGGTGGCGGCGGCCTGAATCATTCCCCCCAGCCGGCTGCGGAGCCGCTCGGAGAGTTGGCCCATCATGCCGAAGTCGTAGTAAATCAGCGCCCCATCGGGGGCCACGGCCAGGTTGCCGGGGTGGGGATCGGCGTGGAAGAAGCCAAAGCGCACCAGTTGCTGCAGGTAGCTGGCGGCTCCCCTCTCGGCGATGGCGGCCGGATCCACGCCCGCGTCAACCAGGGCTTGACGGTCGGTGATTTTGATCCCGGGCACAAAATCCAGGCAGAGCACCCGGCGGGAACTCAGTTCCCACACCACGGCGGGCACCCGGATGGCGGGGTCATCCAGGAATTGCTGGCGGAAACGGGCCGCGTGTTGGGCCTCCAGGCGAAAGTCGAGTTCCCGCAGCAACACCCGCCGACATTCCTTGGCGATGCCGATCCAGTCGCGGCCCTGGCCCCAGCGGGGATGGCGCTGCACGGCGGCCGCCACCTGTTGAAGCACCTCCAGGTCTAGCCGGAACAACTGCTCCAGCCCGGGCCGCTGCACCTTGAACACCACCTGGCGACCACTGCGCAAGCTGGCACGGTGCACCTGGGCCAGGCTGGCGGATCCCAGGGGATCGACCTCCAGGTCGATGATTTCAAGGCGGCGCTGCCCCAGCTCCTGCTCGAGGATGGATTCCACCACCGCAAACGGGAAGGCGGGGACCCGGTCTTGGAGGCTGGCCAGCTCGTCCACCACCTCCGCGGGAAGCACATCCGGCCGGGCGGACAGGAGCTGGCCCACCTTGATGAAGGCTGAACCCAACACCAGGAATTGGCGGGTGAGCCAGCGGGCCAGTTGGCGTTGCCGCAGGGCTTGGCGCTCCCGGGTGTATCCCCCGGGATAGCTCCAGCGACGGCCGTTCCACCAGAGGCTGGCGAGGAGCCGCAGGACCAGCCACCAGATCCGCAGGGGTCGGGTCCAAGCGCTCCAGCGGTGCTGGAGGCCTGCCCTGAGCCTGACGAAGGCCATCAAACCGACCCCGCGGCGCCGCCCCCGCGATTGGGTTGCTCCAGCTTGCGGGCCACGGAAGCCACCTGGGCCCGCAGGGCGTCAATCTGATCCTGCGGATTGGTGGGGAATCCGTCGCCGGGCCGGGGAGCTCCAGGTCGGGTCTCGCCAGTCTCTAGCCGCTCCGCTTCCAATTCCACCTCCTCCCAGAAGAGAGACCATTCCTGCTGGAGCCGCTGGGGGGCCTCCTGAGCAAGGAGGGCCAGGTCGGCGACGCCCCCGGCCAGCTGGCTCCCCAAGCGTGCGCCCAGCCGGTTCAAGGTGGCCTGCAGCAAGGATTGCGGCGTGCTCATCAGCGGATCGTGCACCGTGGAGGCACTGTGACAGATCAGGGCGGGCTTGGGGCTCCCCCTTCCGTCGCGGCGGGCGGGGAGGGTGGAGGGGGGGACTCCATGGCGAAGGGATCAGGGGGGGGAAGCTCGGGGGCCGTCGGCGTGGGCGGCGGCGCATTCTCCTGGCCGAGGGGGTCTCCGGTCGGGGTTGCGGGACTGTCATCGAAGGAGTCGAGCCGACGACGGTCGCTCTCCAGACGGTCTTTTTCCTCCTGTTGGGCCGCCTTGAGCCGCTCCGCCTCCTCCCGTTTGGCGGCCTCCTGTTTTTGCTGCTCCTCCCGCTTGCGGCGGGCCAGGGTGTCGAGGTCGGCCGGCAGGGGCTGGTCCTTGTCGGCCTGTTGCCGGCGCAGCTCCTCGAGGGAGAGGCCGCCGCTGGGGGACTTGGCTCGGAAGGCGGGGGCTCTGCTGGAGTCTTCCCCCCAGGGCACCTCCAGGAGCCGCTGGGTCAGCCCGTAGCCCAAACCGAAGAGGAGTCCGAGCAGGAACCAGCGGCGCCAACGGGGAAGGGGTCGCGGCGGGCGAGCCTGGCGCCGGGGGCGGTTGGTGGGAGACGGAGCCGTGGCCATGCGGCGCAAGCCTTGCCTGGGTGCGCCCATCTTGCCCTGGCTGCCGCGGCCAGCCCCGAAGCGGGCGGCCGCTGAGAGGATGGGACACCGGTTGGGTTTGGTCCGTGTCGCACCCCTGGTCCCCTGTTCCTGGAGGCGTGACGGCGCCCCGGGGCTTTCTGGCGGCGGGCCACACCGCTGGCCTCAAGGCCTCCGGCCGGCCGGATCTGGCGCTCCTGGTGGCCCCCCCCGGGGCCGTGTGCGCCGGGACGTTCACCACCACGGTGGTGCGGGCGGCCTGCGTGGATCTCTGTGCCGAGCGCCTGCGGGCGGGCGGCGGCCAGGCCCGGGCCGTGTTGATCAATTCCGGCCAGGCCAATGCCTGCACGGGCGAGCGGGGGATGGCCGACAGCCTTCAGGCCACCGCCGCCCTGGCTGAACGCCTCGGGCTGCCGGAGGCGGAGGTGTTGCTGTGCTCAACCGGCGTGATCGGGGTGCCGATTCCGATGGAGATCCTGGTGGCGGGTCTGGATCCCCTGGTGGCCGCCCTGAACCCCGAAGGCGGCGGGGATGCGGCCAGGGCGATCCTCACCACCGATCTGGTGGAGAAGGAGATCGCCCTGGAGGCCACCCTGGGGGGTCGGGTGGTGCGGATCGGCGGGATGGCCAAGGGATCCGGGATGATCCATCCGGCCATGGCCACCATGTTGGGGTTTCTCACCTGTGATGCCGGGGTGCCCGCTCCGGTGTGGGCGCAGATGGTGCAGCGGGCGGTGGAGCGCTCCTTCAACGCGATCACGGTGGATGGCGATACCAGCACCAACGACACCTTCCTGGCCTTCGCCGCCGGGGAGCCCCTGCCTGAGGAGCACCACGCCGCCCTGGAGGAGGGAGTGACGGCCTTGGCCCAACACCTGGCCCGAGCCATTGCCCGGGATGGGGAGGGCGCCACCTGCTTGATCGAGGCCCGGGTGGAGGGGGCGCCGGATGGGGCCGCCGCCCGGGCCCTGGCCCGCACCATCTGCGGATCTTCCTTGGTGAAGTGCGCCATCCACGGCCGCGACCCCAACTGGGGCCGCATCGTGGCGGCGGCTGGCCGGGCCGGGGTGCCGTTCGACCCGGAGGCGGTGGCCCTCTGGCTGGGGGAGCACCAGCTGATGGCGGCCGGTCAGCCCCTGCCCTTCGATCGCCTCGCCGCCTCGACCTACATGCGCGATCGGGCCGCCGGTGCCTACCTGGTGGACGACTGCGTGGTGATTCGTCTGGTGGTGGGGGAGGGCCCCGGGGAGGGCCTGGCCTGGGGCTGTGATCTCTCCGATCAATATGTGCGGATCAATGCCGACTACACGACCTGACCCCAAAACCATTGGTATGACTGTGTTTAGGCCGACCAAAAAGAGTCAGTGTCAAAGAGGTGTCAAAACGTCAGTGCGTTGGAGTGGTCGTCAAACCCCTCTTTTTTATGCCTCAGAACCGCTGCCCCTGCGTTCGGAAACTCAAGGGTTGCTGTGACGGTCAGAAGTGCTGCGCGCCAGCAGGTCTGCCCGTGCTGGAAACCCTGTTCGGTTACTTTGTTCGGAAATGCAGTGGGTGTTGATCGATGTCGCGGTCTATCGGGTATGCGAGGTGCTCCACCACCCACCAGGACACCGATGCCCAGGTCGCTGAACTGAGGTCTGCAGGGTGCCAGGAGGTCTTTGCCGAGAAGGTGTCCTCCCGTGCTCCCCTGGAGAAACGCCCTCAGTTGAGACGGTGCCTCGAAACCCTCCAAGAGGGGGACGAACTGGTGGTTTCAAAACTGGATCGCCTTGGGCGGTCACAGGTGGAGGTGATCAACCGTCTCACGGACCTCCAGACCAAGGGGATCTACGTCAGAACCCTGGACGGACTGATCAACACCAGAGGACTGGGAAAACTCGCACCCCTGGTGATCGGACTGCTGACTGGTCTTGCCGAGGTGGAGAGGTCACTGATTCAGGAACGCACCCTGGAGTCGGTTGAACACCGCAGGAGGACTGGAGGGAATCTGGGTGGACGACCCAAGACCTCCGACAAGAAGGAACGCCTGGTGATCCGACTCAGAGAAGAGGGTGAGTCGTACAGGTCGATTCGCGATCAGACAGGTCTATCGCTTGCCACCATTCAACGAATCCTCAGAGACGCCAATCTTCCTGCCTAGAGAATCTGTTTAGAAAAGTGCATAAATAAAAACGTTGAAAGAAATTAGGTTGAGCATTCAATCCAAGACTGCATGCCAACAAAAGATTGACATCTTCGCTATTCTTGCGATATAATTGCCGAACGCAAAGACACAGATATCTCGATTCTTTGCAAAGGTAAAGACCATCAGAACTTGTCCAAACCCCTAGGTCATCAGATGAGATCCCAAGGGACTAGGTGTAACCAGAAATACCCATTGAATTTCCAAAGAAACCAGTGACACCAATGAATCTGACCAATACAACTAAAAACACAATCCAGGGACGAACCGAACAAAGTGAGGTTCATTCACGACCGAAGGGAGGGAATCCTCAAGACCACTCCAGAACCAACCTGAACCAGAAACTGATCAGGATTCAACAGAGAACAGGATCAACACCAAAGGTGCTACAGGAACTGATCAGAATCCAATGGGAAATGAACTTTCGACCCCAGTGGTTTATCACCTTGCTATGGAACGATCTCCCAACTTGATCTGAAACCGTAACCAGTCACACCAGACACTTCAGGAATGTCTTTTTGACCTCGCTCTTGAACCAACCCCTTAAGAAACTTCCTGATCCACCTGCTAGACCTCAACTGGTGTTCTTTCATGAATGAAAACCAGTGATCACTAGAGGACGACAGATCACTGCATTTCATACACACCTTCATCTAGGACCACTACCTGACCACCAGAACCACCTTTGGTTCCTTGACCATCTGATCCACCAGGAGGTCGCCCCAAAGGTCAGGAACCTCCTTAAGACCACCACTGAGGGGAAGGGTGTGGTGATCAAACCATGGGTCTGGGACCACCATGCGTTCTACAACCTCAAGGACTACTACTCCTACAGACACCACCAGGATCCTGATCTGGTGTTGGATTATCAGAATTCAGATCTGGTGTTCTCGAGAGAATAAATAGAGATGTCCTCACCAGAGACATCTCTATGAAGACCCTCGCTAAACCAGATCGAAGGAATATCAATCTGTTTTTTGGGAAAAGGAATCAGACCACTTTGCAGAAGTTTGATTCTTTATCCCATCAACTCAGACGATCCAGGACGGGAACACTGGATTACCTGATCACTCACTATTAATGGTTTCAGAACAACCATAGTGAGGTGATCAGATGACTATCACCATTCATCTCACCAAGGTTGAGTTTGAGATGCTCAAGGAACTCCAGAAGAAAGATAAAAGGTATAAGAAGGGATTAGAGGAGAAGGTCAGGTCAGACCTCTCCGCGGACGACCATGGGAGTTGAGGTAAAATACTCGTATTCCTACCTCCCCCCCCATGGGAAAGAATCCATACTCAGATTTGCCCAAGAGTGCATTCTGGAAGACAGGGGTTGCTCAGGAGAATCCATATGCGATAGAAGGTATCTACAAAAAGAAATTTGATATCCCGCATGACGCAAAAATTGCCACTGCGGGTTCTTGTTTTGCGCAACATATTTCTCGTCATCTCAAAAAGAATGGATACAACGTTTTAGATGTCGAACCACCACCGCCAGGTTTGCCAGAGAATTTGCATCAGAAGTTTGGATTTTCGATGTATTCTGCAAGGTACGGGAATATCTATACAGTTCGCCAGTTGCTGCAACTCGCTCAAGAAGTTGCAGGTGAGTGGACCCCTCAGAACTACATCTGGGAAAAGAACGGAAAGTTTTACGATGCTCTCAGACCTGCTGTTGAACCTGAAGGTCTGGACTCACCAGAAGAGGTAATTGCACACCGTCAATTTCATATCTCTCGAATCAAAGAACTCTTCGAGAGTTTTGACTTGTTTATCTTTACGCTTGGTCTCACTGAAATGTGGGTCCACAAAGAGTCTGGAACTGTTTACCCGACCGCGCCAGGGACATTAGTGGGTGAGTTTGATGACACCCTTTATGAATTCGTGAACGCTCAGTTTTTATCAATAATTGCTGACTTCAATCTATTTCATAAAGTTTTAATGAAGATTCGAGGCGGTAAATCATTCAAATGTATGTTGACGGTTTCCCCTGTTCCTTTGACTGCTACTGCCAGTGGAAAACATGTTCTAACATCAACTATCTATTCAAAATCAATTCTTAGAAGTGTTGCTGGTCAACTCTCGACTAATCAGGTACAGATTGACTACTTTCCTTCTTATGAGATAGTTACCAATCCACGGATGCATTCTAGTGCATTTGCAGATAATTTGAGATCTGTCAGGGATGAAACTGTTGAGACGGTGATGAGGCATTTCTTTGCTGAGCATCCAGCAATTAAAGTAAATAAGCACGAACAAGATTCCTCTCGATCATCAAAGAAAACATTAGAAGATATTCAATGCGAAGAAGCATTGATGGAGGCATTCTCATGAACAAAACACTTTTCTTGGGTTCATCGCATGTTGGCGCTTATAAGTTAGCGGCGAAATCAAATCCTGATTTGTTTGCTGACATAGACTTTGTTGGGATTCCAAGAATACGCTTCTCGAAATGCACGATCAAAGATCATTTCTTAACGTTTAGAAATCTTCCAGATGCGGTTAAAACGTATTCTGCAGGCAAGCAAATTGGAAAACATTTTCAAATTGATTTATGCGCCTACTCCAACATTGTACTTGTAGAAGGTGTAAATCCTCTTTCCCCTGAACTCTATTCTAGTGATAAATTATTTCCTCCTCTATCTGGCGAATTAATTTCTAAAATTGTTGACGCTTGTCTCGCCGACGTTAATCACGCCAATAGTGCTCTAGTTACTGAAGCGGTAAAAAGTTCTAGCAATTTAATCAACAAAATCTCATCTCTATCTATTTCATATCATTTAAAGTCCATAAGAGTTCCTTCACCACTCCCCTCGGAATTGATTCCTTTTCATTATTCAAGCAAATTCACATGGAAAGAATTGATCTTGCGCCTTCGCAACGAGTCAAAGGCAGTTAGTGACGATGACTTGCATACGCAGTTGTCTTCTTTTGAAACCATTGCGCTAAAGATTTATGCCTATGTTAATTCTAGGAATACATCCTTCGATAGTGTAGTTCTGCCTTCTCAGCATTTGTTGTCACCTGGTTTATGCAGGACGGATAGTAAATGGTTTTCTGGTTCGGTTGACTTCGATGGAACTGTGAAAGAATCTCTGAAGCAAGACAATGATTTTTTTCACACGAATAGTCAGTATGCGATTGAGATGATGAAATCTATTTCAAGTTTCTTGTATTGTTGATCACCTGTTTGTCAAGAATAAATCTATAGTTTGGCAATTCTCCTCTATCTACTGCAGGATTTGACTATGACTCCCTCTCCATATTTGACGGTCATTGCATTCGAGAGTATCAGTATTGATAACCCATGATTGTTGTTTTTCGCATGGTTAGGTAGGGGATTATGTTTTCTTAGGTTGTATGCATGTCGTCCTCGGTGCTTCAGAGTTGCTCGAGGGTTAGTGCCCTTTTGACTATCTTCAGTCCTTCAAAATATAATGGTGCGATCTGAATGATCGAGAATTGCAGGGGATATCGTCACGGTCTCCAACAATAATTCTTTTGAATCGCAATTTTTAGGTGAAACGGTTTGGGGTTGGATTGTTTCGATAATAAAAAATTCGGCTAGCGCCGGCCCCCGCAGAACCGGATGGAGTGCCTGAGGCCCTGGGATTGGCGGAGGCTCAGCGGGCCATCGGCACCCTGCGCCACGACCTTGCCCGGTGCGGTGAAGCCACCCCGTTGTTTGGGCACGAGAACCGCCAGGCGCTGGCCGGCATCCTTGGAGCGATCGAGCAGACCTTCGATGGCCCGCCCCTCTATCCCACAGGCCCAGCTGCGGTCGGCCCATCTGCTCTACTTTGTGATCAAGGATCACCCCTTCGCCGATGGCAACAAACGCATCGGCACCCTGCTGTTTCTAGAGTTCCTGTGCCGCAATCAGCTGCTGCTCCTGCCCGATGGCCAGCCCCGCATCGCTGACAACGGCATGGCTGCCCTCGCCCTATTGATCGCCGAAAGCGCACCCCAGCAGAAAGACCTGATCATCCGCCTCGTGATGGCCCTGTTGGAGGATCAGGACTCGCCATAACCCCGGCCCAACCCTTCGCCCTCCGCGTGTTCGTCCCCTCCGGCATTCCGGAAGGCCTTCGCATCGTGGAGAAAAGCAACTGGAGTGGCATCGGGTTTGTGGTTCCACGCTCCCAGCTCGCCGAATTCATCGCCCGACCGGAAGCGCAGCGCCCCGGCGTGTATGTGCTGCTGGGTCCTGAGGCGGATGGCAGTGGCGAACTGGCTTACATCGGTGAGGCCGATCCCCTCGGCCGGCGGCTGGAGCAGCACGCCGCCTCCCGCGACTTCTGGACCACAGCCTTTGCCTTCACCGACAAGGACAACCACCTCAACAAGGCTCATGGCCTGCACCTGGAAGCGCGGTTGATCGAGCTGGCCCGAGAGGCTCGCCGTTGCAAGCTCGACAACCTGCAGCAGGGCCGATCCATCTCGCTCTCCGAGGTC
>JBKDSY010000118.1:0-2186 GCA_046340755.1 Cyanobacteriota bacterium | reverse complement strand
CACCCCGACAAAGAGGAGGCAGGCGGCCTGGAGGGCAGTGATGGGCTCGGGGTTGGGGAGGTGGCGGAGCTGGAGGCGGGCGGCGGGGGAGAGGCTGGCGCAGGTCTGGAGGGCGTTGGCGCGGAGCACCTGGCGGGCGAGGCGGCTGCCGGGCCTCCACCAGCTCGCCCAGGTCGCTGTTCACCATCCCCAGCTGGGTGAGGTTCTCCACGTCGTGGGGCTGGAGCTGGAGGGTGGCTTCCAGGAGCGGGATGGCTTCCTCGTAGCGGCCGGCCTTCAGATTGGCGTTGATCGTTTCGCTGGCGGGGCGTTGGTCTGAGGTTGGGGCCCAGCTCACGTTGATCTTGTCGTCGCTGAAGGCTTCAGCCACCCCGCTGCGAGTGGCACACTGCACGTGATACCAGGGAGTCGCCATGACCTACAGGATCCGCCTTCTGGAAACCGAGGAGGGTTGGTCGGTGAGCTGCATGGATCTGCCCGGTTGCCATTCCCAGGGCGACAGCCGGGAAGAGGCCCTGGCGAACATTCGTGAAGCCATTGCCCTTTGGTTGGAGGTAGAGGCTGAGGAGGCAGGCGTCAAGCACGTGGAAACCCTGGACCTTGTGGTTTGATGCCCCGCCTGCCAGGCATCAGTCAAAAGGAGGCCGTGAAGGTGTTTCAGAAACTCGGCTACAGGGTTTTGCGGGAGTCGGGCCACTTGATCATGAGCAATGGCGAACGGCGGCTCGTCATTCCGCGCCACGACCCCATCAACGCCATCACGATGGGCGCCATCGCTCGTGATGCGGGGCTCACACCGCAGCAGTTTCGGGAGTTGCTTTGACCGCCTTCTGGCCAGCCACCTCCTGCAAGACCATGCGGCACTTGAAAGCGGACAGCCAATCAAGGATCGGATCGCCGCCGCTCCTGCCGCGAAGCACATGGCTGGCTTGGCCTGCTCTGGCGCGGCCGATGGTGGCGGCGACGTTCAGCTCCGGCTCCTCCAGAGGATCACCACCGACTGGCCTGTGGCCGCCTCCAGAGCCTCCAGGGCCGCGTTTGTAGAAGGGAGCAGGTTGGGGCGGCTGCGGGGGGCCGGCATTGAGGGGGGCTGGGTCCTGGTATAGGCGCCAGGGGGGTGGAACTGGGGCTCAGGGCGCTGGAAAAGGGGACAGGAGGCCGTTGATTTTGGCTTGGATTTTGGACTCGGGGAGGCCCATGGCTTGGAGGAGGGTGATGTAGTTGCTCAAGCCAGCTTCCAGGTTGGGGTGTTGATAACCCTGCTTGGAAAAAGCGATGAAGATCTCCACCATTCGGCGCATCAGCGGCTCCGCCTCCGCCAGGCGGTTGGTGGCCTGCAGCAGCTGCGCCAGGTTGTTGAGGGCGGTTGCGGTGCCTGGATGCTCTGGCCCCAGCCGCTCTTCGCATTCCGCCAGACCCTGCTCGTACCACCGCCGGGCCTCCGCAAAAACGGCTTGATGCACCGCCTCCCGAGCCAGCCCCGTGAAGGGCCAAAGCAAATCCTCCGCGCTCAGCTCCCCGGCGCAGTGCTCCGCCACCTGGCGGATGTGAGACAACACAGTCTCCAACGCCTCCACCTGCGCCAGGGTGAGCGTCTGCGGAATCCGCTCCCGGCAGATCTCAGCCGCCACGGCTCCAAGTTGGCGCTGCCAGGCGGTCGCCACCGCCTCCAGCTCCCGGCTCTGCAGCCGAATGAACTGCCGCACCAGCGGATGGAGTCGATACCTCCCCTCCCCCACGCGCTCCAACAGTTGCGCCCGCCTCAGCTCGCTCTGTTGCTCCCCAAAGGCGCTGCCCTCCTCCACCTCCTGCTCCGGCAACCGGCAGGCTTCAACCAGCCCCCAGGGGATCACCGCCGGCGCCATCACGCCCAGCAACACCCCCAGGCTCTTGGCCGCCAGCGAGAGGGGCTCCCAACTGATCAGCAACGCCTCCACCACCCCCCGCTGGGCGCCCAGCTCCGGATGGGCCTGTTGCAGCGCCTTGGCTTGGGCACCCTTGGCTCGCAACTCCTCCAATAGCTGGCTGGGCCGCAGATCAGGCCGTTCCGATAGCCGGGCGCCGAGGAGCACCAGGGCCAAGGGCAGATCGCCCACCTCCGCGCAGAGGCCATCCGCCGGCTGGGGTTCGGCTTGCAGCCGTTCGGGGCCTCCCTCGCCCGCCTGCAGGGCTAACAGCTCCAGGGA
>JBKDSY010000117.1:0-2246 GCA_046340755.1 Cyanobacteriota bacterium | reverse complement strand
GCGGGATGTCGATCACTTGATGGCGGTGGGGCGTCGGATCCACTCCTGACAGCGGATTGCCGCAGCGGCGACAGGTTTCAGGCAGATGATCATGAGACTCCTCGCAGCGTTCCACTGGCAGCAACTCTGGCCCGGCTCCGTGATGGCCTGGCTGGCCACCCCGCTTGCGGCCACTGCCTTTGCGCGGCATGCGCGTTTTGATGCCCTGGCCGTCGCTGGAAGGTGGTTTGGACGAGTTGCGCGAATTGCGGCCGATGCGCTCCCTCAGGCTGTACAGCTCGGCAGCCAAGGCGGTGAGCTGTTGACGCATCTGTTCATTCTCTTGACGCAACACCCGAATCTCCTCCAGCTGAGAAAGGATCAGCGACCTGACACTGGGTGGCGTCGCCAACCAGTCAGCTCCTGAAATTCCCGTAGGCGGAGGGGTCATCGCAAGCAGTCTCCTGATGAGATGCAAGCGGTAATCAGGCTGCCGTCAAGGGCTGAGCAGACTCAACGCCCAAACTCGCTCGTCCCGCCCCCTGAAGGGGAACGTTGGGGAAGCCAGCTGATCAGCGGCCTGTCTTATGGGAGCTCCCCTGCCCATGGCCTAACCAACAAACAGTGCCGAGGCTAAGCCCACCTGGTCGAAGACCATGGGAATGGCTTCATCCAATGGAGAAGTGAGATATAGAGACTGGACAGACAGCAGCAAAACAGGACAGGCCAGAAGGCCCGATGGGTGACGCGTCCCACTGGAAGGTGGAGCACCAGGGGGATCAAAGGGGGAGGACAAATCCTTTGTCCGTCACGGAGGCTCCCCAAACCGAGGCGGCCTGTCGAAAGCCAGTGAATTCCTTGGACGCCTCGGTGGTGGATTGGGTGTTGATGAGAATCACCAGGTTTTCCAAATCGGCTGGCCTGGCCTTGAGGGCGGTGACCATGCCATTCAGGATGCAAGCGGCAGCGTCTTTCGCCAAGTCAGCCACTGGCGTGGATCCGGCATAGATCCCCGTGGACAGCATCGTGATGCGCAGGGCACCAACCTTGAGGTTGCTCGTGGCCAGCTGATCAATCGCATCCGCGTATACCTGCGCATAGGCACTGGCCACGCTGGGTAAGGACAGACTGGTCCACCTCAGATCTGGGCCAACGGAATACATCATCCCAACCCCATCCGTGCCGACCTGAATCGGCACCAGGAAGGAAGACAGGGGACTCGGCGATGGCAGGTTCATGGAATCCTTTTGCCAACGCCCAGCGCCAAAGGTGCCGTCATAGGCCGTTCGCAATTGACCATTGACCGTGTCAAGCTGAGTTGTTCCGAGGGCTCGCGCAAATAGGCCATTCAATCCTCCTCCACCCACCTGGTAATAAATGCCCGTGGAGCTGCTGCCTGCGTTCTGGGAGACGATGGGGCCAGACACCAACTGACTGCCCGCGGTCACCTCCACATAGTCGCCGTTGCGGCTCTCAAACAGAAACTGGATTTCTTTCATGGGAAGATCACATCCCCGAGACAGGACCATGGGGTGAACATCAGGGTAGTTCAATGTCTAGCCATGGCCCAGGTGCTGAAGGGCGATCAACTCTCACGAACAACAAGCTGATTCCTGTCGGACGACCTTGGTTGTTGTGCATGACTGCTGCACACAGGAGCGATCACCCCTCCCGCCATGCAGGGCCGTTCGCCTCACCCACCATCCACCCCCACCGCCCAGTGCAACACCATCGGCACGGCCCCTTCCAGGCTGCGTTTCACGGGACAACCCTCGCCGGCTTCGCGAAGCATGGTGAACGCCTCCTCGGGCAGGGTTGACGGCAGGGCGATCCACACCTCCAGTTGGGCAATTTTGCGCACGCCGCTGGTGGTCATGGTTTTGTGACCCCCCGCCAGCAGCGGGAGCGTCTGCAAAGCCTTGGCCTGCTTGAGTGATCCCCAGCCCTTTCAGCCCGGCTGATGACCACCATCCACTGCGCCTACGGCGGTGACCTGCGCTGCAGCGCCCGCCACGAACCCTCCGCCAGCCTCCTCGATACCGACGCCCCCACCGACAACCAGGGCAAGGGCGAACGCTTCTCCCCCACCGACCTGGTGGCCACCGCCCTGGCCACCTGCATCCTCCCCATCATGGGCATCGTCGCCAACCGCCACGGCTGGTCTTTGGAGGGCACCACCGCCCGGGTGGACAAAACCATGACCACCAGCGGCGTGCGCAAAATTGCCCAACTGGAGGTGTGGATCGCCCTGCCGTCAACCCTGCCCG
>JBKDSY010000116.1:0-5635 GCA_046340755.1 Cyanobacteriota bacterium | reverse complement strand
CGTCGGGTTCCGTGTGGTCTGCCTCCCCCAGGGCCGTTCCACTTGACCCTTAATCCCTTGGTCCCTTAGCACTTGGCTGTTTCTTAACCATTGGCTGTTGGCTGTTGGCTGTCTGGCGCCTGCGGCGCCAAAAAAAATTTTTTTAGGATATCGCGTTAGGTTTGTCATCATTACAGCTACCGTCCGGGTCGTCCTCAGCCAGACTTGCGGGCCCAGGATTCAACACCACGACCTCAACCATGGCCTCCAACCCAGCCGATCCCGACAAACGGGCCCCCATCGTTCCCGGCACCGCTGAATTGCCCATCCTGGAGGCCACCCTTGATCTCATCCGCTGGTTCCTGCCCCTCCTCCATCGCCTGCCCCGCCAACATCGCCATGGCCTCGGTGACCGCTTGATCGCCAATCTCTACGAACTCCTCGAACAGTTAGCCCTGGCCCGCTTCCAACGCGACCGCCTCCCCATCCTCGAACCCCTGGGCGGCCGGCTCCATCTGATCCAGCTGCAAACGCGTCTGCTCCACGACTTTCAACTCATCGACCTCCGCCGCTACGAACACGCCAGCCGTTTGATTGCCACCATCGGGCGCCAACACAGCGGTTGGCTCGCCCAACAACGCCAACCCGGCTGATGGAGGCAACGTCGCCCACCGCCCTGCGCCGCCTGTATCCACGACTCACCAGTTTTGCCAGCCTTCACCAGGCCAGCCAAAAGGCACGGCTGGGCAAGCGCCAACGGCCGGATGTCCTCGCCTTTCAAGCCAACCTGGAGGAGGAACTCCTGCGACTGCAAGAGGAACTTCGCTCCTTCACCTACCAGCCCGGCCCTTACCACCAGTTCAAGATTCGGGATCCCAAACCCCGGCTGGTCAGCGCCGCCCCCTTCCGCGATCGGGTGGTGCATCACGCCCTCTGCGCGGCCATCGTGCCGCCCTTGCAACGGACCTTCCACCCCGGCAGCCACGCCAATCGCAAGGGCTACGGCAGCCATCGCGCCCTGCGTCGCTTCAAGGAGGCCGCCGCACGCCACCGCTGGGTGCTCCAGGCCGACATCCGTCTCTATTTCCCCAGCGTCGATCTCACCATCCTCAAGGCCCAGCTCTCCCAGCGCATCGACTGCCCCGGCACGCTTTGGCTCTTGGACCAGATCCTCGATAACGGCGCCACCACTGGTCCCGCCCTTGACGCCTTCCCAGGCGACACCCTGCTCACAACCCTGGAGCGCCCCCACGGCCTTCCGATCGGCAACCTCACCAGCCAATTTCTCGCGAATCTTCACCTCGACGCCCTCGACCACCTCCTCAGCCACCTCCCGGGCATCCGGGCCTACCTGCGCTATGTCGATGATCTAGCCCTCTTCTCCGATCAACGCGAACCCTTGCATGGCGCCCGCGCACGCCTGGACAACGAGCTTGCCGCCTTGCGCCTCAGACCTCACCCCGTCAAAACCCACATCCGTCGCTGTTGCGATGGCCCCAGCTTCGTGGGTTTCGTGATTTGGCCGGGCCGGCTGCGGGTGCGCAACCACAATCTGCGCCGGGGCCTACGACGTCTTCACCGTCAACATCAAGCGGTCATCGGCGGACTGGTCTCAACCTCCAAAGCCAGGGCCTGTCTGCAAAGTTGGAATGCGCACCTCGCCCACGGCCATACCTGGCGGCTGCGCCGAAAGCTCTTTGCCGCATTTCCCTACGCCACAGACTTGGTGGATTGATTGGCAGAGATGGCCCATTTGGCCGACAAATGCTTTCGAAAAGGCCTTCGAAGGATTAAAGTCATTTGGGTGGGTCACGCAGCTGCTGCGCGGCGGCTCTTGGAACAACAATCCCAGGAACTGCCGATCGGCGATTCGTAACCACAACAAGCCCGACAATGTCAACAACAACGTCGGGTTCCGTGTGGTCTGCCTCCCCCAGCACCCTTCAGCGTCCGAACCGTTGGAAGGGATTCCAACGGGTGCACAGGAAGGGTCCAGACCCACTCCAGAGATCAGCCTGCTTCGCTCGCTGATCCGCACAGCGCCGGGGGGTGCCCCGTCCGCCCATGGCCTGGCCATCGGCGCCGGATCCGCGCCCTTCTTTTCATCTCTGCATTCCATACCGCAATCCCACTTCAAATCTCTAAACCCACGCTCCTGCGGCAAAAGCAACCAGGGTGCATCTGCATCAAGACCATCAGCCCTCCCCCTCCTCCACCAACCACTCCGCCATCAGGGCAAGGAAGGCCCGCAGTAGGGCTCGGTTGGTGGCGCTGGGATCGAGTTGAACTCGGGCGGAAAGCACAGCGCTTTGATGGAGGCGTCCAAGGCTTCGTCTCTGGCGTTGAGCTTCGCGAGCCTGGCGTTCTCGATCCTCAGCTGCTCGATCTCGTGCTCGATCTGCCTCGTTCGCCGCTCGATCTCGAGCACGGGTCGCCAATTGAGCATCGACAGCCACCAGCGCCACCGAGGCAGCGATGAAGAGCATGCCCCAGGACTGGGCGATCGGGAGCTTGCGGCCGAGGATGGTGAGGTGGTCATAGGAGGTGAACAGGGCAATCAGGCCAACGGCAGTGCCACCCAGGGCTTGGAGAAAACCTGGCCGATCCAGGCCTGGCCAAGGGCGAATGATCTGGCTGAAGTCTGCCGTGGATTCGGCATCGCTCGGTGGCGAGGGAATGGAATCGGACATAGCCCAAGAGGCACGACCACAAGAATAATACGCCTGTACTGCCTAGTGTCGATGCGGCGCATTGAGATTGTTGGCACAGGCCTTCGCCAAGCCCTGACCCAGCTCACCGCAAGGGCAACATGGCAGACAATGGTTACACCAGTGATGGGCCATTCACCCCGGGGCGCCGCCAACGCCCTTGACCTGGCCACCCATGCCGGCTCCGCATCCGGCGTCCCGCCAACACACCCATGGAACCACCCATTTCTCCACCGTCCCCAACGGCGCAGCGGGCCACCGTTTCAGGCCGTCGCACGGTGCCCTTCCTGCTGCGCCAACCCCGCGAAACTCGTGGCTTTCGCGAGGCCTTGGATGACGACCAAGCCCTCACCATGCTCTGGATTCCACCAGGACGATTTTGGATGGGCTCACCGGCGGATGAGGAGGGACGAAGGGAGAGCGAAGGGCCCAGGCATCAAGTGCAGCTGCAGGGATTCTTCATGGGACAAACACCGATCACCCAGGCCCAGTGGCGCACGGTGGCCTTGTGGAAGGAGCGGGAGGGGGAGCAGTGGGGGAGAGAGCTTGATCCCAATCCCTCTTATTTTCAGCCCAGGGAAGACGGGAGTGAGGGCCAAGAAGTTGGTTATGGATCATTCGCCTTGCTGGAGGAGGAAACCAACGCCGATCAGAGGCCCGTGGACAGGGTGAGCTGGGACAACGCCATGGAGTTTTGCCACCGGCTGAGCCAGCGCACCAGCCGCACGTACACCCTGCCTAGTGAGGCCCAATGGGAATACGCCTGCCGAGCGGGAACAACCACGCCCTTTGCCTTTGGCGACACCCTGACTCAGGAATTGGCCAACTATGACGCCACGGTGTCATACGCCGATGGGCCCACTGGGGGCCGGCTTCACCAGACCACACCAGTGGGCCGTTACCCCGCCAACGCTTGGGGATTGAAGGATATGCACGGGAATGTCTGGGAATGGTGTCTGGATCACTGGCATAAAAACTATGGTGAAGAAAACAACATCGAGCAAGAAAAAGCACCTGACGATGGGAGCGCCTGGTTATATAGTGAGTCAGTTAGAAATAAGAAGCGCAGGCTGCTGCGCGGCGGCTCTTGGGGCAGCAATCCCAGGGGCTGCCGATCGGCGGTTCGTAACCTCGACGGGCCCGTCGGTGTCAACGGCCTCGTCGGGTTCCGTGTGGTCTGCCTCCCCCAGGGCCGTTCCACTTAACCCTCATTCCCTTGGCCCCTTGACACTTGGCTGTTTCTTAACCATTGGCTGTTGGCTGTTGGCTGTTAAACATTCAGCGCCGTAGGCGCCGCCAATTTTTTTGGCGCTGGATTCCATAGGCCTGCCCAAGCCCACAGCTTCCCTTTCAATTCTGCCTGGGAAAGCAGCCCCGGCGGATGCAAGTGCCTACAATCCCACCATGGATGACAAGGGTCTGGTCGTGAATGCGGCAGGGACAGGGTGGTAATGGAGCCCCAAAAGAGACGATTTCGGGTTGGGCTGTCGTTCCCTGGAGAACTCAGGAGGCACAAGGTAGGGCCGATCGCAGAGCTGCTTGGCATTCGCTTCGGTGAAGAGAGGATTCTTTACGATCATTTCCACAAGGGCCCCTTGGCCGCCCCTCGACTCGAGATCGACCTGCCGGCTTACTACCACGACTGCGATCTCGTGGTGGTTTTTCTCTGTCGCCGTTATCATGAAAAGGAGTGGTGTGGGAAAGAATGGTCAGAGGTGAAAAAGATCGTGGCAGACCTCCATACCTACAGACGTGTGATGTATCTGTGGCACGGGGAAATGGAAGACGAAGATCTCTGCCAACTGGGTGTTTCTGTAGGTAAAGATGGTTTTCTGTATACTGATGGCGAAAAGCCTTATTCCATCGCCAAGGAGATCCTGAGGCGGTTGGATTGGGATCAGACTCCTGATGAACGTGACCAGCCCGTGCCATTCAAGCCGGCGGTTGCCCTACCAGCCGCCCAGATGCGGAGTGATTCAACACCTTTATCCACATTTTGGCAATTGCGGATCATGGTGACCAGCGACAGAACAAATCAACCATTCGGAACGCACTACAGGTATCAGATGGCCCCCTGGTTAATCTCTCCCACAGGGATTGGACAGAATCTAAGAGAGGAGAGGCAAGACAACGTGATTGATCCCCCTCCTGATCTTCCCAATCTCGATCTTCAACATCTCGCCCGCCAGATCATCTACCTCTACCCCACGGCCGAGGGAAAGGTGTTCAAGCAAACGCAGCGGGATGAGCCCCTACTGGTCTGCCTGTATCTGCCCGCCGCTTTGTTGATGCGGGAGTCCCTCAGAGAGCTGCTGCTCCACCTGCGCGCCTGCGCCGAATACTGGGAAATCGACGAACCACCCATTACCCTGGCCTGCTCCTCTCGCTATTGCCTCAACGACATCTACCCCGATCCGCAATGGGAGCAGTCGCGCAACAACCTGAACAGACGCTTCCAACGCTGGACCGCCAGCTGGAACCAGCCATCCCAATCCCTGGCCAAGGTTCCCTGGTTGCTGATCCACGACACATCCGCCCCAGCCAACACACCAACCACCCCTCACCTTCCGCAGGCCTTGAAAGCCACCACCACCCTCTCTGGGGAAGACTTTGACAACTTCATCACCCCAGGGCCTGAAACCCCCCGTAGCCTGCGCGACCCCCTCGCCGACCAACATTCCCTCTTTCTCCATTGGGAACCCGAGATCACCATCAAAAACCCCCTTGGATTCGAACGGCGCATTCAAAAGGTGTTGACAGCCGGCATCCCCTTCTTTTGGATGGATTCACCCAACTAGAGCCCTCCTTCCGGGTCCGCTGAGATCACAACTCTTCCCGCTCCCTGTGACCACCCTGGTGATGGTCTCCTTGCCTGGAAGCAAGGGGAGTTTGCCGGCAATTACCATACCCTTCATCGCCCCTTGCCCCTAGAGAACTCCGATCCAGGG
>JBKDSY010000115.1:0-28662 GCA_046340755.1 Cyanobacteriota bacterium | reverse complement strand
TGGGCCGAGGGCTGAAGAAAGGGGGCCAAGAACAGCCGCTCAGGCACAGCATCACAACAGTGATCGCACACAAGCAACGAGCTTGTGACATGCTGCGACAGAGCAACAGGGCACCCACAGACAACAATCACAAAAGAAGGTTAACAGACCGCATCTAATTGACGTGCCCCGGGATCCAGGAGGTTGATCCAGTTTCATGCGAGATGATGATCACCTTGCTGCCATTTCGATTGTCATTGCGCCAACGGATGGGCGAAGCGATGCCATTGGTGCCAATGATCGATCCTTCACCTCCAGGACCAAATGTGTATTTTGTTTGCTTGCCATCGGCCCAAACCACCGTAAATCCATCGCTTGGATTACCACCTTCATCTCGACAAGCCCAATAATCAACATCGCCGCGGCTGATGACAGTTTGGCCAGCTGCATCAGTTTGGGAGAAGGCACAACTATCTGGATAGGTGGAATCGGGAAGACGGCCAAACTTGTAGGCGGATGCCGGCCCCCAGGCTCCGGTTGCGGAAGATACCGCTGAGGGGGCTTGAAAACCAGGATTTTGACCTTTGGTTGGCACGTCGCGCGGAGGGGAGGGTGGGGGGGTACTCGGAGCAACTGCCGGTCTGTTCTCGGGGTTGGGCGCGGGAGCTGGCTCTGACTCTCGAATCTGAGGCCCCCCATTGGCCTGGGATGGACCTGGCACCCTGAAAAACAAAGCCATGGCCAAGGCACTGGCCAAACCGCCGAACGCGAGGGATCCCATGACAAGCCATGACATGGGCACCGACGAGGTGCTCGTCGATGGCGAGGTCGTTATCGGTCTGCCCGCGGCAGCTGGAGCGGCTCCAACCCCAGAATCCCGAGGTGTTGGATTGCGCGCGAGATCCTCAAGCAAGCGCTCCGCTTCCGCGCGGGTGCGTTCAATGCTGTTGTCGTCAGGTTGGGCCATGGATCAATTCGGCACGGATCTAATCAGAAGACTGCCTTGAGATAACAGGGCAAGGAGGTCCCTCCACCAGCTGAAGTATAGGAACGTGTGATCTCTGTGTCAGTTGATCCAGAGCAAAGATCAGAACTCACTGGTTTGGCTGGGGGCCAGAAAAAACGCCATGCAAAGTCTGAATGCATCGGCCAGCCCGGAGAGAGACAGGATGATGCAGGGCATACAGGCAAGAATGGGTGCCACGATAGAAATATAGAGGTTAGCGGCAGAACACCATCAGACCGTCAAGCGCAAACAGCGGCAGCGCTAGCTGACCACAGTCGTGATTCTATAGGGGCATTACCAGAAGCCAAAAAGCTAGTCATCGTAAGCTGTCTTACGGAATTACAGACCGGACATCGGTCTCACGACAAGGGATGAACATGGGCATCTCAGCGCCGATACAAAAACCCTAGCAACGTTGGCGCGGTATGGCCAGTGTATCGGTTGCCAGGGATGGTGTGTCTAGGCCTGTCTGATTTAGCTTATAAAGAAAAGGCTGTGCAATGTTCATTGTAGTGCTGTAGCGATGCTCAGCGGCTTGACTGCTGCAGGCGGAACCAAGGTCCACCAAGTTTCGCCACAGGTGGTGGCTCAGCTGTTTCATTGCACTACCACTGGTGCCCCAACACGATTCTCACTGCCACTGGGCAACGACTGAGGCGACCGAACAGCGCCAAACGGCAGCCGCGCTAGGTGCCAGAATCAACCCAGATCCAGCAAAAACGAGACCGTGTCACACGCATCCAGGCCGCGTAGCACTCCGCAGTCGTTTATGACAAAATGCAAACAAAGGGAGGACCTGCCAATAAGGCCTGGCTGCCCACGCCCTGCCGCACTATAATCAGGTCAACCTACATTCGCGAGCTTGGGTACCAAAAGCCTTCACCTGGCAAAACATCCAAGCCTTCCCGTGAGCTCGGCTTTTCTTATTGTGCTGGTCCTGGCTACCCTGACGGGTTGTTCCAAAACGCTGCCTCCCTGCGTCCAGGCATCCACGGGTAAAGCCATTCAAGCTGGAACAAAAACAACCCCAGCCAATCAAAGGCCAGCGCTTCCTTCTGGGTCGGTTTTGATCGGCATTGATGGCAGCGGCTCCATGCTTGGCCACGCGCGAGCCGCCGACCCATCGTCGTGGCTGCGGTTGCTCCAGTCCGTCAATCTCTCGGCGCAAACCCTGGGTCTCCAAGTGCAGGCCCTTCGGGTGGGGGGAGGAACCGCCACCAAGCTGGCCGCCGGCTCCGCCACCCAAGCGAGCAACCCCTGCTTCTTTGAAGGCTGCGGCCCCTTCCCGCCCGTAGCGTCCAGCCTGCAGACCCTCTGGCAGCTTCCCTCCTCTGGCCCATCCCCGCCCCTGCGCCTGCTCATCAGCGACCTTGAGGTCAATCAAAGTGACATCTCCACGCTGATCGCCGGCATAAAAACAGATCTCAACAGGGGAGCGTCCGCTGGAGTACTTGCCCTGAGATTGCCTTTCACAGGGCAGGTTTATGATTCCCAGGGACGGGCATTTTTCAAGGGTTCGCTGAATCGTCCCGTCTATCTCCTGGCAACAGGTCCTTCCGATCAAGTGACCACATTGTTAGAGGAGATTAGGAAGATCATGGCACAGAAAGGAGTTCAGAGTCAGGAGCTTTCTCTTTTCTCCGATAAGAACACCTCCCAATCCCTCACCGCCAGAGATGCGATAGTCATTCCTCCCGAAAGAGGTGCCGTCGGAGTGCCGCTGCAGCTCAGCGCAGGGCGCTTCAACCCAGGCAGCAACGGCGACTATCGCTTCCTCCAATTGCGGCCAGGGGCCACAGGTTTCTCAGTGATGACCATCAAACCCTGGAGCGGGGGCACGTCACGCCCGGATCTTGGGCTGGTACAGCTGGAGCGCATTCCTTTGTCTCCTGAGGAGAGCACATCGCCGGGGGGTGTCCGAATACGCAACATGCTTGTCGCGGGGTCTCATCTCCGTCTCGATCTCGACGTTCCTCCCTCCACCCCCTCCGGCGCCTTACGCGCAACCATCCCTTCTCTTCCCGAACAGTGGTGGATTGACTGGGATCGGGAACATCGCAAGGAAGCCAAAGCCCTCGACAAAGCTCAGACCACCGACGGCCTGCTGTTGTTGCTCAACACGCTCAACTCGGAGCTGCGGGAAGCCAGAGGAGCACCACCTGCCGCCACGCTCTGCATGGCCTTCCAAACCATTCCCTGACTCACACACCTCATGCGAACCACTCAATACATCTGCCTGGGAATCAGCGTCATGGGAGGAATCATCTGGGTCTTCCTGGTGCAAAGTTGGTTATTTTTAAATATTTTTCCTGGCCTCCTAGTCGGACCTGGTCTCAACTTGGAAGAGTATCTCCAAACTGGCAGTAGCCCCTCTTTCGCCATGCTGTGGTTCAGTTGTTTGGTAGCACTCCTGATTTGGATATTCACTACCACAACCTCCCGACCTCGCAATGGTGATGAGGTACGCCAAATGCAGCCTCGCTGGTGGCTGGCAGCCACCCTGTTGGTCATTCTCGGTTGGCTCTACCAGCTGCTGTTTACAGTCTTCATTTGGCAGGTTCGCGCTGAGTCACCCACCAATGTCAGTGGCATGAATTACTTCCCCATTCCCCCCGGAGGTTGGCTGTTGCTCATGCTTTTCGTCATTCTTGATGTGCTACTGCTATTTTGGCTTCCCACGCTTCTGGCGTCTCCCCGGTCCTATCGACTGGTTGTGCCTGGAGCCGTTCGTCTTCTGGGAGGTCGTTGAGATGCAACTCTTTGCCATCGGCGTTGGCGGCAGCGGTGCCAAATGCCTGGAAGCCCTTACCCATCTTCATGCCTGTGGATTGTTAGTGGATGCCAACGGCAATCCCATCAGGCTTGGCACATTTTTGGTTGAACCAGATCAGGAGAGCACCCTGTTATCAAGGGCGGAGACCGCCATTGAGCGGTATCGCAAGATGCATGGGTTGCTCAACAAGAAAACCACATCCTTCGCCCGCGGCGAACTTCGTCACTACGGCACCTGGAGTCCCCTCAGCAGCTCCTCCAACGCCATTCGCCTAGATCAGATTTTTGCCAGACCTGTCCTGCGTACCCAAGCGGCTGGCCTTGCATCCCTGTTTGATTGCCTGTTTCCGCCAGAGGAACAAAGCGCGGATCTAGTGGTAGGTTTTCGCGGACGCCCCCCGATCGGCGCGGCAGTGATGAGTCGCGTCAGTTTGGTCAGCGAGGCTCAGACCGGGCAGTGGCAGCAAATGTTGGGCGATGTGAAATCAGCCACCGGCGGGGGAGAGTCCACCATCATCCACCTCTTTGGCAGCGTCTTCGGGGGGACGGGCGCGGCTGGGGTTCCCACCCTTGGCCAGATGCTCAAAAACTGGCTCTCGGACGAAAAGTTGCGAAGCGTACGCGTCCACGCTTCCCTGTTGCTTCCCTACTTTGACTTTGAAGGACAAGGAGAGGAAGATACAGGAGTTCATGCCGAAGCGCGGAACTTTCAACTCAATACGGATGCTGCTCTCCAACACCTCTGCGCCCGAGGAGAAAGTTGCTTTGACCATGTCTATCTCATCGGAAGTGATATCAAGGCCCGCTACAATTTCAGCATTGGCGGTCGCACGCAAACCAATGCCGCCCACCTGGTGGAACTTCTAGCAGCTTTGGGCGCGCGCCATGGCCTCAACCCAGATGCCGACAACGGCTACGCCTACGTTCTCAGCCGTGCAGCGCAAAATAGGATCAGCTGGAATGATATTCCTGACAATGAATCGGTTGGGGTGGGCCTTGCCCGTGGAGCCCGCTTTGCTGTCGCCTGGCTCAATAATTTCAGCCTTGAGCTCGAGCGTGCTCAGTCCATGCCGATGCCCACGTTTCTCAGCGGAGCTCCCTGGTCCCGTCAATTTTTTCAACCGAGCGGTCAGGAAAATGAGTCCCGCAGTGGGCGTCCAAGCATCCGTAATGCTGATGAGTTAAACCTCAAGGTCGCAATTGATTCCTACAGCGAAACACTCCTACAATGGTTGTATCAGTTAAGCGCCAATACCGGGTCTGGATTCACTCAAGATCTCTTCTCATCTGATTTGCTGCGTCGCAACAGCAACCACGAGAATGATCTTGCCATGGTCGTACGCGGCTCCGCGCGGCCGACGCGTGATGAGCAGGCGGACACCATCGAGGCGATCAAGGTGCAAATGGACAACATGGGCCGGGAACAGATCTACTCAAGAGGGGTGGCTGGCCTGGCGGACACCCTCTGGTCGCAAGCGTACTGACACCAGCCCACGTCATTTCCTCCCCATCCCTTCCATGGCCCAAGACGAAAACACAGAAAACATCCTTCACCATCCCTGGTTTCCCAAAACTGATCCTCCACTGGCAGGAGGATCTCGCTCCGGGGATTGGCTGATCCGTGAACAACGGAAGTTGGGCACCATCGCTGAAAGTCTCGTCTATGAGGTTGCCAGCAGTCGTGTCAACTCCCTTCCTTCCCCATGGTCCCGCGCTCTGCAGTTCGAGCAAGCGGTGATCAACGAGCGTTATCCCACACGTGAGGATTTACTGAGCGAACTTTTTGGCTGCTTCGCAACAGTGGCTCTCTGGGAGATGGTCGGCCTGAAGATGGATTCTGAGCGGGTGGCACTCAGCGACCACACAAGCTCAACCGATGAAGCCGTTGGTCCATTCGCCCGCAGCCTCTACGTCTCCAGGCCCAGCGGTGAGAAAACGCTTTACAACCTTGCCGACGGAACCAACCCATGGGAGGTGGTGCACGTCCTGAAGGTGGAGGATCTTGTGATTGGTTTCACCTCCCCGGCCACCCTTCTTTGCCCAGCTGTCCATTTGCCCCAGGCCATTCCGGGAATGAAGTGGACAGCTGGTGGTCACTTCAGCGAACCCACTCCCTTCCTGAGCCCTCAACAAAAACAAGCCTTGGCCGATTGGCTCAGCCACGTGCGTCGGGAAATCCTGGTCGCCCCTGACCGGAACACCCAATCGATGGCGGCTCAATTAGCCAAGACCATTGATGAATTCATCCACAAACTCACCGGTGGCAAAATCGGGAATCCCATCCTTTCCGACACACTTGTGGCTAATTTGCCACCGCGTCCACATGCAATTTCTCTCTTAGCGCGTGCTGCCAAAGGAGGAGACAAAGCCGCCAGCTTGGCAACCCTGCAACTCGGCGAGCGCCAACAACGACCCTTGCCCCAAACGCCCCTCCGTCCCGTGATCCTTTTGGATCCGGCCATGCCCAATCGCCTGGGGCTCCCAGCCACGGAAATCACCCTATACAAAGCCGCCACATTGGAATCAGTTGGTGGAGACAAATCCCGTTTGGAAACACTCTATGGCAAAGAGATTGAGGTTCTCACTCCTGAAGACATCTTTCTCTCTGAGCTTTATCTATTACCGGGTGAGGGAGCCCTTGCGAATTCCTGGTTAAGCCGAAAGATTGAAGGCAAGCCGATCGTCAATGGAAGCCCCGTCACCCCTCTGCTTCCACTCAAAGAGCGCATCCGGGACCTCTTCAGCAGTGACGAACTCTCGAGGCAGTGCAGTCTCAGTCTCGTTTCAGCGGGTGGCGGCATGGAACTCAGGGTGTCCCTGCTTTTGCCTTTAGAGGGTCATCAAAGCCCTTATCAGATTGCACGATCCTATCCAATCAAAGAAACAAATCTCATCGATGATGATCTACCTGTCATTGCCCTCTGGCCTAATATCAGTGATCTGAACTGGAAGCGATATGTCATCTTTGCTGAAGATCGCAATACAGGTTTGACCGTTGATGGCTTTTCTGATTACACTCTCCACAATGGCCGCGAAGGGCAAGAAACTGTGAAATACTATTCTTGCGATCGCTTCCCTGACCTGATCAAGCTTACCGAGCGCAGCCAGTATAGGGGATTCATTCCCGTGAACCCTCCTCCACCTAGCAGCAATACTTCCAGCAACTGGTGTGTAGGCATCGACTTCGGCACCTCATTTACAAATTTCTTCATCAATGAAGGATCAGGACCTGTTCGCAAATCTCTGGAGACGAGGGTGATTCCGTTGACACTCGCAAGAAGGGAGTTTCAATTAAATCTGCTCTACAAATATTTCATCCCTGAAACCCTCTTGCCAAAGGATGCGAATCCACCAACATCCACTGCTTTGAACACCTACGGCTGGCAAGAAATTCGCGGAACTGTACCTGAGCTTTTTCATCAGGCAAGGGTTCAATGGCCAAGCACCAATGCGGATGCCCTCAGCGGTCCATCCGTACGCACGGGATTTAAATGGCGGCAACTACAATATCAACGACCATTTCTCAAAGAGTTAGCACTTTTGATCAGCAGCAATGCCGCTGCCGCAGGAGCAACATCCGTAGAATGGGCTGTTTCCTATCCGAGCGCATTTTCCCCCAATGAATCAAGAGGTTATCAGCGCTTGTGGAAAGATTTATGTACAGAACTCTCTTCACTCACTGGACTTCAGCAAAGTATTTTAGCCGACGGTGGGGAGGGTGGACTCCAGACAGAGGCTGTGGCGTTTGCCAGCTATTTTGGCAACTATCGCGCCAGTCAATTGGTCCACACCGCCTGCTTAGATGTGGGAGGAGGCACAACTGACATCAGTATCTGGCAAGACAATACGTTGTTGCATCAGGTGTCTATTCCCTTCGCGGGCCGTGACATCTGCACAAGGGTTTTGCAAGCAAAACCTTCGTTTATACGCTTCCTTTTTACACCCCAGTTGACTGGCAGCATTGGAAGCAATGAAGCCAAGTTGCGGCAAGATCCGAATTTTAACAGCTGGTTGGACAATTGCTTGAGATACGATTCACAAGAACTTTTAACAGAACGAATGCCCATTCACCGGGCTGAACAAAATAAGCAATTGCTTGGCTTTGTCAGTCTTATGGCTATAAGTTTTGCTGGTATTTATCACTATCTAGGGTTGATTCTCAAGGCATTGGCCAACGAAGGGCGTCTCCGGAAGCAAGGCGTGATGCCTGTCTACATGGGCGGTAATGGAGCTCGTTTTTTACATTGGTTAGATGAAAGTGGCGCTTTCAACAAGGGATGTGATGGTGATCTAATTTTTGAAACCTTACAGCGGCAAAGCGCTGGATTTTCTTCCGCTAGCAGAGGATCAGCTGGCACCACGTTATCCGATGCCTTTAAGGATGAGACTGCCTGCGGTTTGATCAGTAAGGGCATGAACCTCCAAGGAGATTTTGATCCCCGGGATGAGGTCATGATTGCTGGGGAGCAGTTGATGATTAATGGATTGACTTTTAACGCTTTAGATCGTGTCTCCATCCCTCCTGAGATGAACACAATTGAAAGCTTTAGCCTAGGCGGGTTGGATCAACTTAAGCAATTTGTACAGAATTATGACGAGGCAATCACCAATTTGAGGATCAACACTCTTCTGCCAATCCGTAAACTCACATCCATGGATTCTCTCTGGGATGAAGTCGAAATCCAGGTCCGGGCGATCTGCCTGGATCGCATCAATAAGGAAATTAGCGATTTGGAGCCTGTACCAGGTTTCATCATTGGTTTGAAAGCCCTAAGCACAACCCTCGCTAAGAAGTGGGCGGAACAATATTGATGAGCAACCATTTCCTTCATCCTCCTTATACAAGGTGGCAACCAAATAGCAAGAAGAACTCATTCCCCACGATTCTACAAACTGTCTCTATTTCTTTCGTTACATTGGTTCTAGGGTTTTCCTTGCCGGCTGCAGCTGAACCGGTTGGTTGGCGTCACCCTTCGGATGAATCACTAGTTGGCTCTGCGGATTTCCGGCCAACATCCTTTCACCAACCACTAGCGCAGAATCTAAGCTTCAGTCCCGTCCCAGATTCAGAAGGGATTCCCCAAAAACAACCAACACCCACTGACTCTGGCCAAAAGCCCCCCGCAGGGGGATCCCAGGGGCAAAAAGGCACCGACAAGGAAGCGGAAAGGGGAAAACCAGCCGAAAATGGAAGTACACCTGGATCGATCAAGAGGAAAGGAAACTCACTCGCGGGAACATCGGATAAGGGAGGCTTTTTTTCAAGTCTGCTAGCACAGAACTGGAGCTTCTATTTTTTACTGACAATTGTCTTCCTATCGCTTCTTTGGCTTGGATTGTTGACTTGGCTTGCCTATAAAAGCGAAGATAAGCTCAAACAGAGCGACAAGTCGTTGTACAAGGATTATCAGAGGATCAAAGCTGAATTAAAGCGGCAGGAATCAAAGCTCAGTTCACAGGATTTCTTAAACACAGAGGCGAAGTCCCTGTCTGGTGAGATCACAAAGAAGATCACAAACTTAGAGAATGCTCTCTTCAGTGTTCAGACGTTTCTTAGACAGCATGAAGATCGCCTTCTAGAACTTCAAGCCATTCAGAAGCCCGAGTTAAACCCGCAAAGTGATAAACAAGATCATGCAAGAATTTTTTCCGCTCAACCGCCGTCAAACGGGAATCAAACCGAGCATTCAGATCCAGGAGAAAGTGTTGCAAAGGATTATCAGGATGCATACTTTCGCAATGATCGAGCAGCGCTCAGACGTCTGATGAATGAAGAGTTAAATATCACTCAGAACTCGGAAGATGCTTTAATGAAGACGTCAAGTTTTCCCACACAACTTGAGGTTGTCAAAGCAGGAGGTAGTTATCTGTTAATTCATCGAGCTGGTAGACATTGGTTGGTCCCAGAATTTCAGATTCTTAGCAGTTTCACAACCAATCAGCTTGCGAAGGGAATCTTTTCCTATGACCGTGAAGGTATTTCCTCTGCAGAGTTGCGCAGACCCGCTGAGGTGAGGGATCTTGGTGGGTTGTGGGAGGTTGTTGTCATGGGCGTCATCGCGGTGCCCACGTGAAGTCATCCGCCAGCTTTGCCCTCTAGAAAAACTAAACGCTGCTCCAGGGCGGCCATCCTCTCTACTAAACCCACCCGAAGAGGATCAGGACTGATGCTGAGTTCGCCTTTGCTTTGGAGCTGCCAGCGCCTGCCAACCTCCACGGCAGACAGCTGGGCAGGGCGAATCAGATGCAACATGGCAGGCAGTTGCCGGACCCCTTCAATCACATAAAGCCGCTCCAGAGATTGAAGGGAAGTTTTGCGTTCCAAGGATCCTGGGCGGGGGATTAACAACCAACCATCGGGTTGGCTCTCCACAACCCAGGTGGATCCCTGGGTAAACATCTCCAACTCCACCTCATCAATCTCGCCGCTCAGCGTACGTCCCGTCAGGCTGCAGGGTCTGCTGAAGGGTTCAAGGAGGATGGGAGTGTTGGCATACACCTCCACAATTGTTTCCACGGGAAGGTTGAGTACGGGGACACGAAACTCCTCAGTGCCGTGCACGATAGGGAGTTGGGGCTCTACCTCACCTCTTCTGTTCGCTTGGCTGCCACTGTTGATTGTTTGGTCGCCACCTTGGGCAGAACTGTCCACGGCGGATGACCGCTCTTCCAGGACACGTTCAAGCCATGCCAGCCGATGGCGCAGCTCCTCCACATCCCTGGCCACACCATCGAAACCTCTTTTCACTTTATTTTCAGAATCCACAAATGTATCGCTGAGCTTTTTGACACTCGTCAATAGAAACTTAATTGTTTCCACAACCTTGTCATCGGACGACATCTTCTTGCAAAGCCAAACTGTTTTTCATCATAGACCTGGCGTTCACTTGAGAGCGATGCCTGGTTTCCTCCATCAGCGATCGGGACTGAAGGGAAATGATCACCCAGTCCACCGCTTAATTGCTTCTATTTTGCATTTGACTCGCAGTTGCTGTAATGAAGACAGGAGCAAGGCGATGTACAAGAACTAGGCACGGGACAAAATCACGGCTGGATGGCAATCGCCGCCCATCTGCTGGGCGTCAAAAAGCTTAGAGCTTTGCTTGGAACAAGGTGAGAAGAGCGACAAGGAATCAACTCTGCAGTGTCTTCATCACCCTATCGTCACCAAAGCGCAAGGTCATTGCTCTTCAGCAGAGAATCCGCCAAAGGTTAGGCACCCTGGTTTCCAACTCAATCGGAAGTCTTAGCAGCTACCACGCCTGTAGACACTCATTGCCAGTAGATACTCATTGTTCTGCAATACTTTTAAGCCATTCGATGCGTTGATGCATGCCGAAGGTACTTGTGGAAACTCTGTCACGACTCTGCTTGGCCGGCCCTCTGATTCTAAAGACGATCACTCTATTTCTTGAAGCTGGATAACAAGAACTTCATGGTTTCCAGCATCTTGTCCTCAGGTGGCCCACTTGTTTGGTTTGGTGTCAACATGTCATCAGGTGCCATTGCCTACCAGAAGAGCTCTCTGGTGAGCTTAGACTTGAATCACCCCTCCAGTTGCTCTGCGGCACAACCATAGACATCTCCACCGATGGTGCACAACCTGATCGAGCTAACAAAGATCTTGATTGTTCTTGGCATGGTGGCTGTCACCATGGTGACGGTGTTAGTGGCCCATCAACTTAGGAGAGTACTGGGGCCTTTGCTGCGTGAACTGAGCTGTCTTCACGCTGAAGACAAGGGGGCATTGATCTCCAACGATCGGTTGGCGCGGGTGAAAGAGCGTTACATCAACTTATGCAACCACGTGGATGACGTCGACACGGCAGAATTCAGTGCTGGTGAAATTGAAACCCTCAAGGTTCGCTTCCTCAAAAAAGAGATGAGCGCCGCCAGTGCCCAGAGCTGGCTGCGCCAAGCGCCAAGCCTGCTGATGTCTCTCGGTCTGCTCGGCACCTTTGCAGGTTTAACGGTGGGATTGGGTCAACTTTCCAACACCTTTGCAAAACAAGGACCTCCAGCTGAAACCCTCACAGGCCTGAGAAACATCCTCGCACCGATGGGTGCCGCCTTTGAAACCAGCCTGTTTGGTTTAACGCTCAGTTTGCTGGTCTTGATCATCACCCAAGTGAACGGAACCCGGGATGGCCTAGACCGTTGTGAGGCCCTTCTGAGCAGCTGGCTGGAGACAGTCTTACCAGCCCAACACGGTGTAAAGCTCGTCACACCACTCCGCCAGTCCATCGAGAGTCTTAACACCTCCTTAGAGCAACTTCCCGATGCGATCTATGCATCCATACAGCAGGGAATGAGACTTGCTTTTGGCGAACAGTTGGAGAATGTTTTTAATATTCAAGCCAATCTGGCCACGGAGGCACAACATTCAATCCGACAACTGGCGGCCATTGCTAATGCGCTACAGGAAAGTGGCGAAGACCTGCTTGAAGCATCTCAGGTGTTTCGTCACAGTGATTTCGCCTCTTCACTACGACAATCGGCAGATCAGTTACAAGCCAGTGGAGCGCAGTTGGTCCTGAGCAGTGAAAGTCTGGCAACCCGCATGGACGAGGTGCGTGACCATCTGAGCAGCACCCAGGCCGAATGGACAAGAAGGACAGAAGCCATGGTCCATTCGCTACATAAGGCAAACATCCTCAACGAACAATTCAACCAGCTTCTACCACAACTGCAAGTCACCTGCGAATCCCTCCAAGGAGGTTCCCAATCCATGGTGGAAGCCACTAAACAACTCCGCCAGACCCGCTTGGAAGTGATGAAAGATCGTCAACTGTCCAGCAAGATCGCCACCTCACTGCAGGAGCGCCTCACTGCCGATGCCTCCCTCACCAACAGCTGCCAAACCTTCGCCTCTGGGCTGGAGACAGCCCTGAACAACTGGAACCGAAACGTTGAGCGGCTGGACCTTCTCAGCAGCGCCACGATCGACGCCATGCGCAGCGCCATCCAAGAAGATGAGCAGACCCTGGCGATCCGAGCCAAAACGGCGACTGAAGCCCTGGATAACCTGCGTCACCAACTTCAGGACGATCTTGGCACTGCTGTTGAACAGCAAAGGGAAGCCATCACGGCCCTGGGGGCGCCCGCTCGATCAGCCCTTGAACTGAGCCAGGGGCTCGTGGCAAGACTGGAAGCCCTGCAAGACAGCCTGGGTCGCCTGGTGGGTCCGGCCTCCACCCCGGGATCTCCCCTTGATCGCGTCAACAGGGAGGACATCAGCACCTCCTTCACCTCATCCATTGATCCTTGAAGCATGGCTCGTCGTCGACGCTCCACACGCGATTCAGAAACCAATGTCTGGCTGGGCTACACGGATCTCCTCAGCAACAGCCTCTTTCTGCTCCTGCTCACGGTGTCGATGACCCTTGTGGCCCGTGCCCTCAATGACAAACCGCCGATGCTGCAACTCAGTGAAAAGGAATCCTTTCGGTTTAAACCGAGCATTTATCATCTCGATGAACCCTTTAAAGCCGCACTGGATACACGCCTTCAGGAGATTCTCCATCGCGTCAAGCAATATGATATCGACGTGATTGAGGTGATTGGCCACACCGATGGTCAACCCAACACCTCTAACAGCAGCAATCTCGACCACAAACTGACTCGGCTTGGCGTTTCCCCCTCTCTTGCTGGATTCCAGGCTGGCTCGAACAGCGATCTCGGCTTGCTTAGAGCCATGGCCGTCGCCCAGGAGCTGCAAAAGAAAGAGGGTCTTCGGCACCTGGTCTTTCGACCCTATTCCGCCGCCAGCCTGATCAACACCAACGGCCGCTGGCAGCCGGCGAATGCTTCAGACCAACGCGCTCGCCGTCGCATCGAATTGCGCCTCACCCGATTGGAAGACACTCCCCTGCGACGCAACTGACATGTCAACGCACCCCACCCCAATGGAGCGCCTCCTCCACTTGGAGCAAGACATCGACCAACTGCGATCCCTGCTGGGACTGCCGGACCCCTCGGCGGCTCCTGGAGCCATGCCTCCCTCACGAGCCCTCTGGCCCGGAGATGAACTCTTGCTCACGCGGCTTGTGCGCCGCTCCCCCATCGCCCTCGCCGCTTACCAAGGCGTGGCCGACATCACCATCACCAAACGGCAGGGAGTGCGGCTGAGCAGCAGCACAACCGCTTCCAGCTTCTACTTTTGCGAACTGCTCAGCGGCGACGCGGTTGTGTGGGTCCAACCCAACCCGCCGGAATGGCTTTGGAGGACACCCACCATCATGCAACTCTTTCATCTTCCCCCTGACCTCGACCGAGAAGATCAGCTGCTTCCCCAAACCCTGCCCCTCTTCAAACCTGTGGTACGGAACGAGCTATGGACACTCTTTCGCCAGGGAGAAATGGTGAACCCCTCTCGACTCGGCGTTGAGCGGGACGAACGAAACAACCCGCTCCGACGCCTGGAGACCATGGAACGGAAAGTGCAGCTCCTGATCACCACCCAGACGGCGGAAATCGACAAGCTACGACATGAATTGGCAGTGATCAAAGATTTGTTCAGACAGCTGAAGAGCCTGTCAGGTCACAATTCTTGAGGCTCTGCAGACGTTTGCGTAAATCCAGCCAATTCCTCTTGGCTCTACTTTCAAGAACTCGCCTTTAGCCCTAAACCAACTCGCCTTTAGTCCTATACCAACTTATCTTTATACCCGTAATCAGAGCTTCACCATCCACTCATTTAGCCATAAGAACTTCGATAAGAAATCGGCCAGTCATCACTGCTTTACTAATGTCTTCTGGCTCCACTCCAGGACCCAAGCATTGCTCTTTACCCAGGGCATCACGGCTCTTCATGTTGCCATCGGCAAGGATAGTTCGTCCAACGCCGAACACAAAGAACAGGCTGTCCCTCAATCGAATCAACGGCTGTGGGTCGCGATCCACCAAGACTGGCCATACCTTCCCAAGCAAGCTGGTTAGAGCAATCCCGCAACTGCCTACGATGACCCGGAACGCTTCGCGGGCTTGTCGCTCCCTCCCCTTCCCACCCCGCTCCCCAACCCCGTGTTCCCTCCCCATGACGCCTGAGCGCTTCTTCCTTGAGCTGCAACCCGCCCAAGACCGCATGCGGGAGTGGCCCCATGTGGTGATTGTCGGCGGGGGGTTCGCGGGCATCAAGGCCGCCAAGCGTCTGGCGGGCCAGCCGGTGCGGGTGACCCTGGTCGACAAGCGCAACTTCAACCTCTTCCAGCCCATGCTCTACCAGGTGGCCGTGGGCCTGGTGGCGGAAGCTGACATCTCCATCCCCCTGCGCCAGTTCTTCATCAACGCCGACAACGTGCAGGTGCTCCTGGGGGAGGTGGTGGATCTGGATCCCGTGGGCAAAACGGTGGTCTTCAACGGCCATCATCTGGCCTACGACCACCTGATCCTCGCCGCCGGCTCGGGGAGCAGTTACTTCGGCCATGAAGACTGGCGGCCCCTGGCCCCACCGATGAAGATTCTGGAGCATGCCGACGAGATTCGCCGCCGCCTGCTCACCGCCCTGGAAACGGCCGAGCAATGCGGGGATCCGGAGCGGCGTCGGGTGTTGCAGTCGGTCGTGGTGGTGGGAGCGGGCCCGAGTGGCTGCGAACTGGCGGGCTCCCTGATCCAGCTCCTGCAGGACGCTTGCCGGGGCCTGTTCCGCCAGCTCAACCCCGATGACTGCCGGGTGACGCTGGTGGATCCGGGGGATCGGGTGTTGCGGGCCATGCATCCCTCCCTGTCGGAGGCAACGGGCGACCATCTGCGGTCCCGAGGTGTGGAGGTGTTGCTCGGGGCCCGGGTGCAGGAGATCGGCGAGGGTCGCCTACGGGCCACCCTGGCCAAACCGGGCCCGGGCCAACCCGCCGAAGTGACGTTGGAAGCCGCCACCATCTGCTGGACCGCCGGCGTGCGCGCCTCCCACCTGGGCAAGCTCCTGGCGGAGCGCTGCGGCTGCCCCGTCGACAAGGGCGGCCGGGTGGTGGTGCAGCCGGATTTCTCCATCCCCGACCATCCCGAGATCCGGGTGGTGGGGGATCTCTGCTCCTACGGCCACACCGCCGATGGCCAGCCCGTGCCCGGCATGGCGGGGCCCGCCGTGCAGATGGGGGGGTGGGTTGCCCTCGACATCCTGGCCGGCCTGCGCGGCGAGCGCCACCGCCCGTTCCAATGGTTTGACGTGGGCAGCATGGCGGTGGTGGGCCCCCTGTTCGCCGTGGCGGATCTGCGGGGCCTGCGTATCTCTGGCGTGCTCGGCTGGATGCTCTGGGGGCTCGCTCACCTGGCCTTCATGCCCGACAACGAAAATCGCCTCAGCCTGTTGGCCAAATGGCTATGGGCCATCGCCACCCGGGAGCGGGATGCCCTGCTGATCACCGGCCACCCGAATCAACACATCAACGTGGAGGTGGGCCTGGAACCGGTGGACCCCAGCTAACCCCGCAGGCGCTCAATCAGATGGGTGCCCACCCGCAGGGCATTGGCGATGGCGGTGAGGGATGGGTTCACCGCGCCAATGGAGGGCATGAAACTCGTGTCGACGACATAAAGATTGTCGACTTCGTGGGCTTTGCAGTTGACATCCAACACCGAGGTGGCTGGATCGGTGCCAAAGCGGCAGGTGCCGGCCTGGTGACCCACGGCCGCGATGCCCATGCTGTTGGCGATGTAGATCTGACGCTCCACCAGATGGTTGCGCAGGTACAGGCGATCCAGGATGCGCTCCAGGCGGTGCACCAGCTGCTTGGAGGCATTGAGGTTATTGCAGGTGTAGTGAAGTTGAATCTGGCCAGCTGAGGTCACGGTCACCCTATTGTTGGGATCTGGGAGGTCTTCGCTGGAGATCCAGAAATCAAGGGAGTGTTCCGCGATCTTCTCCATGCTCCAGCCAGGCATCATGAAGGTTTCCAGGGGTGCGTAACCCTTCATGATCGCGCCATCCGTTTTGCCCGTCATCTGGATGTTGCCCATGGGAAAGTTAAATTCCGCATCACCGAAATACCAGTCGTTGATCGCCACCGTTTTTTGAAACACGGTGAGGTTGGGCTCATGGGCCAAGGCCACCATCGCCTTGCTGTTATGAAACATGTAGTTCCGACCCACCTGATCTGAGCCGTTGGCCAACCCGCGCGGATGGCGGTCGTTCGCCGAGAGCAACAACAACCGGGCGCTGTTGGCGGCACCGCAGCTCACCACCACCACATCGCCATGCACCCGCAGGGTTTCTCCATCCCGCTCCAACTCCACCGCCGTGACGCTGCGGCCGGAGGCATCAGTGTGCAGCCGGCGCACCAGGGCCCGGGTCAGCAGCGATAGGGTGGGTGCGGCGAGGGCCGGCCGAATCCCCACCACCTCCGCATCCGATTTGGCATGCACCAGGCAGGGGAACCCATCACAGCGGTTACAACGCCGGCAACGGCTGAAGGCCATCTGCCCCTCGTCCAGAAGCACCCCGCTGGGCGCATGGAAGGGATGGAGGCCGATATCCCGAAGGTCGTCCACCAGTTTTCCCATGCGGGGCTCGTGGCTCACCGGCGGATGGGGGTAGGGACCACTGCAAGGGGGTTCCGTGGGGTCCTCGCCGCGGAGACCATGCACGTGATACATCTCCTCGGCCTGTTGATACCAGGGCTCGAAATCGGCATATCGCAATGGCCAGGCAGGGGACAGCCCTTCGTTGTGGGTGAGCTGCTCGAAATCCTTCTCCCGCAGCCGGAAGTGGGCCGCGCCGTACATCTTGGTCGCCCCGCCGACGAAGTAGTGCGTGCCCGGCTGGAAAGCCTTGCCGTTGTGATCCAGCCAGGAATCCTTGGAGAGGTAGCGGCCCTTCTGCATCACCTCTTCCGCGTCCCAGTTCTGGGGTTCCTGGGGCAGCCAGTCGCCTCGCTCGAGCACCAACACGCGTAAGCTGCCGTGGGAGGCCAGATGGCGTGCCAGGGTGCCGCCACCGGCGCCGCTGCCGATGATCACCACATCAAAGTGTGCTCCATCGGCGACCTCCAACTGGGCCGGGAACGGCGGAGTCGATGGGTGCAGGTCGGGGGTGGGGAGAGTGGGGGCGGAGGAAGGCATGGGGAACGAGATCCTGGGTATCAAGCCTTGGGATAGCGGGACAGCTGCAGGAGCATCTTGCAAACAAGGGCACTCCAACCGGTCTGGTGAGAGGCACCCAGACCCCGACCGGTATCGCCATGAAAGTATTCATGAAACAGGATCAAATCACGCCAGTGGGGATCCTGCTGCAGCTGCTCAACGGGGCCATTAAATGGACGCTGACCCTGAGAATCACGACGGAAGATACTCACGAGGCGTTTCTCCAGCTCCAGGGACACCTGCCACAGATTGAGCCAGTTGCCGGAGCGAGTGGGAAACTCAACCTTGAAGCTATCTCCATAGAAATGCGCAAATTTTTGCAGCGCTTCAATCAACAAGAAGTTCATCGGCATCCATACCGGACCGCGCCAATTGGAGTTGCCGCCGAACATCCCAACTGGACTATCGCCCGGGCTGTAGCGCAAGGTCTGGCTTTCAGCTCCTTCCGTGAACGTGTAAGGGTTCGCCTCATAAACCTTGGACAGCGAGCGGATGCCGTGGGGGGAAAGAAACTCGTCTTCGTCAAAGAGCCTCAGGCAGATGCGCCGCAACCGCTCCTCGGTCACCAAGGTGAACAACAGCCGATCGTTGTGCCACAGGCAGAGATACTGCGACACCCAGGCCGGGTTGCTGCGCTCATGAAGAAACCAGGCCAGGGAATGCTCCACATCCAGCACGGGTAACGAGGTGACCGTTTCCCGATCAAAACTCTGCACGGCCAGTAGGGGAACAAGGCCAGAAAGTGAGCGGGTGCGCAAATAGTCGCAGCTGCCATCGGGGCGGCGGATCACGTCGTAGTAGAAACCATCCTCCTCATCCCAGCTATGGAAACCATGGCTGACGGGACTATTGAGACTCAAGGAGAGCTGCACAAAATCCACCACAAACCGTTCGCAGAGATCGGCATATTCCGGCTCCGCCTGGCTCAACTCCACGGCAATCCGCAGCAGATGAAGGCTGAGGGTGGCCATCCAGGCGGTGCCATCGCACTGCTCGATCAAACTGCCATCCGCCAGGGGAAAGCGCCGATCAAACACGGCGATGTTGTCGAGTCCGAGGAAGCCTCCCTCAAACACATTGAATCCGGAACGGTCGTTGCGGTTGGCCCACCAGCCATATTCCAGAATCAGTTTCCGCAAGGCCATGCGCAGGAACCCCCCATCGGCCGTTGCCGACTCCTTCCGGTCGATCTGGTAGATGCGCATCGCCGCCCAGGCGCCAATCGGTGGGTTGGGATCGGACAGGGCCCATTCATAGGCCGGGGTTTGGGCGTTGGGCGCGGTGTAGTGGGGATTGCGCAGCAGCATGCATTGTTGTTTGGCCATGGCCGGATCGATCTGGGCGAAGCAGATCGCATGGAACATCAGGTCCCACTGGCAGAAATAGGGATACTCCCAGGCGTCTGGCATCGAGATGATGTCGTGAGCATGAAGCCGTTTCCAGTAGGCGTTGTCAGACAGCCAACGCTGGGGCGGAGGTGATGGTTGGGTGGGGTCGCCTTCAAGCCAGCGCAACACACTCCAGCCGTAATACTTCTTGCTCCAGAGCAAACCCGCCGCACCGGCGAGAAGGATGGAGCGGTCCTCCTCGTTGAGGCCAGGCACACGCTGGTCGAAAAACTCCAGCCACTCCCGCTCCCGATCCGCGAAGGTGGCCTCGTAGTCCCCACCGAAGGGATCCGCCACCCCCGACTCCGCCGTGGAACTCAAGCGCAGGGCCACCACCCATTCCTCCCCTGGCGCCAAGGTGTGTTCCAGAAAGCAAGCCGCCTTGCTCCCCACGCCGGAGGGATTGATCGCACCCTCTTCTCCCTCCACAACGTAGCGGTGAAACCCATCCTTTTGATAAGGGGTGGCGTTGGCGGTGCCCCACAGGCGCTCACTGTTGGTTTCATTGTCAGTGAACAGCCAGCGGCCGGCCTCCCGGCAGCGAAGCCGGTAGCTGCCGAGCTGGGGAAGGGCCTCGGTGACCACGGCGGATCCCCACGGTGGATCCCCACCACCCTCGCCCGCAGCGACGGGTTCGAGCTGAATGGTGCGCCGCACCTCATCGGGGTAACCCCAGCTCCAGGTGTTACGAAACCAGATGGTGGGCAGGAGGGTGAGGGGAGCAGCCTGGGGGCCGCGATTGATCACCCGCAGGCGGATGAGGAGGTCTTGGGGACCGTGCTTGGCCACCTCAACGAAGACATCAAAGTAGCGATTCTCTGCAAAAATGCCTGTGTCAATCAGCTCAAATTCCGGTTGATCGCGGCCACGACGTTGATTTTCCTCCAACAACTGCCCATAGGGAAATGCCTGCTGCGGATATTTGTACAGCCCCCTCATGAAGCTATGGGTGGGGGTATTGGCGAGGTGGAAGAAGTAGTCTTTGACATCCTCGCCATGGTTTCCCTCTGGGTTGGAAAGGCCGAAGGCTCGCTCCTTCAGGATGGGATCTTGGCCATTCCAAAGCGCCACGGAAAAGCAGAGACGGCATTGGTCGTCGCAGAGCCCCAGCAACCCATCCTCCCCCCAGCGGTAGGCGCGGGAGCGGGCATGGTCATGGGGAAAGGAGCGCCAAGCATCTCCGTCGGCGGAGTAGTCCTCCCGCACGGTGCCCCACTGGCGCTCACTCAGGTAGCTCCCCCAGAGGCCCCAGGGCTCGGCGTCCTGGTCGCGTTCCGCCATGCGACGGGCCTCCGAGGGAGGGAGGCGGCCTGAATCGGCCTCGGTCGGGGGGGGGCTCACCACAGTGGTGTCAAAGCCCTGGGCTGCTTTGCATGATGCCGCCGTCGACAAACACGGTGGTGGCCGTGATGTAGCTGGCGGCGTCACTGGCCAGAAACGCCACCATCTTGGCGATTTCCACCGGTTGGGCCATGCGGCCCAAAGGGATGGCGGCATTGAGCTTCGCCAACAGCTCCGGATTGCCCATGGTGGAATCGTTGATGGGCGTGGCGACTGCGCCTGGACCCACATTGACGACCGTGATGCCGTGGGGTGCCAACTCCAGGGCGGCGGTGCGGGTCATCATGCGCACCCCACCCTTGGCGCAGCAGTAGGGGGTGTTATTGGGCATGGGCCAATCCTCGTGAACGGAGGAGATGTTGATGATGCGGCCACCTCCCCCCTGGGCCATCATCTGCTTGGCGGCAAATTGTGTGGCAAAGAAAACGCCCCGCAGGTTCACGTCAAGCACCTTGTCAAAATCCTCGGGAGTGGTGTCAAGAATGGAGGTGCGAGTTTCAATGCCAGCGTTGTTGACCATCACGTCCAAACGGCCGTATTTCGCCACGGTGGCCTCCACCAGTTGCCTCAGGTCATCCAACTTGGCCACATCGGCTTGAACGCCGTAGCAGCTGCCGCCGTAGGTGCCGATTTCCCGTTCCAGCTCCTCCGTGGCCTCCGGATGGGAGCGGTAATCGATCACCACGCGGGCGCCAAGCTCCGCCAGGACCTCCACGATGGCCTTGCCGATGCCGCTGTTGCCCCCGGTCACGATCGCCACCTTCCCGGCCAGGAGGTTGGTGAGGACCCTACCGGCCATGGGATTGCTGCTGGTCATCGTGGATACAAGTTCACCGTGAACCTAGCCACGGCCCACTCGGAGGGCAACAAACGGGGTGAGCATCTCCCCACAGGGCCGAACTCCCGTGTCCAGGGCTACAGCCTGCCATCGTTGCCACGACTACAACCTCTTCAAGATTTGGACAAGATCCATTCGATTGCTCCATTGCTGCCCTGCCCCTGATGACATCTGAACAAGCCGCCCAACTGATCGACAACACCCTTGATCTTGTTCACCAACGCCTGCAAGACCTAGAAGCACAGGCCTTGGTCCGCGAACACAATGCCTTGGCCGAAGAGTTTCGCGAATGGCGCCATCCAACAGGAGGACATATCGATCTGATGGTTTTCCCTGGATTGTCGAGTCCATAAATAGGTGCACCATGAAAAGGTATAGTATCAAAATCCTTTGAATCCCTGAAGATCTCCTTTCGTGGGCAGGCTACACGATTTTTCAAAAGTCTATTCACTCTCTTGACATATGACTTTACGATTTCCTGCTGACGCACCGATTAAACCGAGATACAAGTCGATCTTCATAAGTCAACCAAAACAATCATTTTTTGATTTTTTGGCTATCAGCCGGAAAGATTTGCAGTCTTACAAGTCAATCTTCCACAGTTATTGATTGGTTCAAAGCACTTTGATTATACCGCTGCTATCTCGCCTGTCTAACCTTTACGAACCGGACGATCATATTGTTTTATTTAATGACTAAGATTTGACGTCGTATCGAAATTAAAGTCGTAAGTATAATGATAGTTCCAATGTTGGTTTTTAGGATGCCAGGAAGAAGGTCAGCCATTATTTTATTACGCTGGTCAATCAAATCACCTTTGAGTTTTTTGTAATTGCCATCGATTTCTTTGGTTGCCGCCTGTTTAATTACGCTCAATGATCCCTCCTTTACCTGGCCATACCGTAGGCCAATTACGGCCATCTCCCGTTGTAAGTCAACCTCTGAACTGCTGGCTTGAACTCTTTGTTTGAGAGATTCGATTTGATTGCCCGTTTGGCTAATTTGTTGTTGTAGACGAGTTCCAGAATCCACCCAGAACCAACCGTAGGAAACAAATTGCAGTGGGATGAGAACCATGCAAACGGCTACCCAAAAACCAAGTTTGCGAACAATCAGATATTTTACATCAGCCTTGGAGTAGTCATCATCCTCCTGAAAGTGATTACCGATTAACAACAGCGCAATCGACACCAACAACACAGGTGCATTACTTACAAATGCATCAGATATACGAAGAAGCCATAAAGGAACATTCGGGGCAAATGGGAAAGACGAAGCAACTAGCACCAACAAAAAAAGGCTATAAAAAGCCCTGGAGAGCAAAGAAAGCTTGGGAAAGATAGATCTCGAGATCATAACGATTACATTAAGTGATGTAATCTTTTAAGTGATAACGACGTGGCCAGAGTAACTATTTTCATAGACTCCATGTAGCTGCTTGGATTTTTGCGTGAGATGACTAACGCGTGAAAACACGAAGGCTGCTCCAAGAACTGGTAGCGGGGCCGGAACCGCTTGGTGGGTGCGCTCGATGGCTTCAAAATTGCCTCCATTGAAATCAAGGACGCCACCAGTTTGAGTGCCCGTATTGTTAGCTAAAAACATGGAATCGATCCTTACTCCGTCGGGGACAGTCGGCTGAATGTCGTAACTCACGTAGAAGGGACGGCCAAGGGAACCCGTAGAGAAGGGATTTTGGATGCTTGCATATTGAAAGGCGCCTGAAGTGGATATTGAGCCCGTGAAGGAAGTATAAGACGACCCATTTGTAGAATAAGCAAGATTATTGATCGTGTAAGCAGCGCCATTACTAGACCGGAACCCAATCTGGAAATAGGCGTTTGTAGTTAGATTCAAAGAATCATATGTTTGGATCACTTGACTTAGCGATGACCCTGAGAAAGTTGAACAGTTATTTTCTGCATTGCTGGTCAAACAAAGCGCTGAAACGGGCTGAAAAGATTCAATGAACACACTTGCCGTAGCCAATCCCAGTCCAAAAAGAAAATGCTTAATCATTCTTGATTTGTAAGTTGGCCTTTTCATTGTAACACGAATCCATTATTGGCGTGAGAGCATCTGATCGGCGCATGGAAAACAGTTGAGTCTCATTCCGCTCAAAATGTCTGCATTCTGGCGTCATGGGGCTATCGAGGGGCACTGCAACGGGCAAGATGGTGGCCCTTCCACGAAGCAGTCCAAACGGTTGATGTGGATGATGGATGACATCCAGACCTCAACCCAGGCGCTTCACGCCAAACAAGCCAACAGCCATCACGGAGGCAGCGATCAACCCTCGCACCGTGCTCACCGACAAATTGGCGAGCTGTCGCTGACGTTGCTGGGTGAGATTGGTACGCAGTTGCGCGCGATCGCGGTCAATCGCCCCCAGCAGATCCGCTTTCTGCCGCGACAAGGGAACAGAGCTCAGCCCAACCGCCGGCTGGGGAGCACCATTGGTCAAAATAGATCGGAGCTCACTTTCCGTCGCGGCGGCGCTGATCCGGCCCCGCAGGGTCAACATGCGCGTCTCCGCCGAACGGATCGACTGACGAAGCTGGTTTGACGAAGCAAACCAAAACCAACCGAAACTTAAAACCTGCAGGGGCACAAAAACTGCATAAACCACAAAAATCACGCTGGCCATGCGCTTGATCAGGGAACGGTGGCGATTCGTGCGATGGGCTTTGGACGCATAGAAACTGCCCAAAAGAGCCAATCCCAGGGCCAGGATCAGAATGGGGGCATAGTCGACCATCAACTGGGAGATGCGGAGCCACCAGAGGGGGGCCCAGGGTTGAAAGGGGTAAAGACCTGACGCCAAGGCCGCCCCGAAGAGCAGGAAACTGGTGCGGCTGAGCAGGTCGAGTCTGGAGGACAGGTTTTCGGGACGGCTGGAACGCTTCTGTCGGACGCCGTGCCCCTCACCCCCAGCCCTGGACGCTCGGCGGCCCGTGCTGCTGGAACCGTCAGTGGAACGGAGATCCTCTGCAGGAGAATCACTGATCGTGTCTGACATGTTCCTGACAGCCAGTGACGTTTGCCGTGCACCATAGGCGAACCTCCACCGCCGTCCAACGCTGACGAAGCGAGGGGGGTGGAAAAAGAATCACCCTCGGCCCGTCAGGCGAACCACCCCATTGGCCAACACCAGACCTCCCCTGCACAATCCCGGCTGGGGAGGCCATGATGGGCGCACGTTGGGAGATCCCGAGAATGATCGAGATTGTGGTCGGCACCAATCGGGCCAACAGCAACAGCCGGCGCATTGGGGAGCTGCTGATGGGCCTTTACGGCACGTTGAAGGTGGATGCCCAGGTGTTGGATCTGCGAGATCTACCCGCGGAGTTGTTCGAACCGGGGGCCTATGGTCTGAAACCCCGGACATTTGAGCCCCTGCAAGAGCGGGTGCTGGCCGCCCGGGGGCTGCATCTGATTGTGCCCGAGTACAACGGTGGATTCCCTGGTGTGCTCAAGCTGTTCATCGACATGCTGAAATTCCCCGAAAGCTTCGAGGGCAAACCAGTGGCCTACGTGGGGTTGGCATCCGGGCAGTGGGGCGGGCTGAGGGCGGTGGAGCAATTGCAGATGATTTTTGGCTATCGCAATGCGCTCCCCTACCCGCAGAGGGTGTTCATCACAGGGGTGCACAGAAAGTTTTCAGAGGACGGAGTGTTCAACGATCCCGAGATACTCGGACGTCTGGAGGCCCAAGCGGCTGGTTTCACACACTTCATCGACCAGTGGGCAGACTCCCTGGTTATTGGATAACAGCGCTGGAGAGACCTTGGAGCTCACGTGTAAAAAGTTGATACCTGGGTAGAGTTGCACAATGGCCTTAAGATCAGTCTCTCAGGAATTCAAGGGTGCTGCCTGGAAAAGCAGCTGACTAGGTTCAAATGTTGCCCATCACGATGTCGCCCAAGGCAAAGCGGGGCTGAAACGCTTGGCCCCTAACGCCCTGATCCCGCACCCACCGCCTCACCACCACTCTGTGGCAAGCGATCCGATTTAAACTGGATCCGGCCTAGGGCTTGGGTGGTCGTCTATCCGCGCGGGCCCCACACTGCAGATAGTCCTCCCCGGGTTACCGGGCCCCTCACCGCTGATCGCCTCCGCCGACACCATTGCCGCCATCGCCACCGCCGTCGCTCCTGGTCAGGGCGGGGTGGCCATCGTGCGCCTCTCCGGCCCCCGGGCGGAGGCCATCGGTCGCCAGCTCTTCCAGGCCGCAGGCCGTCAGCCCTGGGAGAGTCATCGGGTGCTCTACGGCCACATCGTGTCCCCCGAGAGCGGCGAGCGGATCGACGAGGCATTGCTGCTCCTGATGCGCGCCCCCCGCAGCTTCACCCGGGAAGACGTGGTAGAGCTGCACTGCCACGGCGGGCGGGTGGTGGTGCAGCGGGTGTTGGCGTTGGTGCTCAACGCCGGTGCCCGCCTGGCGGAGGCCGGTGAATTCAGCCTGAGGGCCGTGCTCCACGGCCGCCTTGATCTGACCCGGGCCGAAGCCATCGGCCAGCTGGTGGCGGCCCGTGGCCGACGGGCCGCCCAGCTCGCCATGGCCGGGCTGGATGGGGGCCTGCAGCGACGCATCAGCCAGATCCGGGACTCTCTGCTGGATCAGCTCAGCGAACTGGAGGCCCGGATCGACTTCGAAGACGACCTTCCCCCCTTGGTGGGCGCCGCCGTTGTCGGCGCCCTTCAAGAGCCCCTGGGGGAGCTGGAGCGCCTGGTGGCCGAAGGCCAGCGGGGGGAACTTCTGCGGGAGGGCCTGCGGGTGGCCATCGTCGGGCGGCCCAACGTGGGCAAGAGCAGCCTGCTCAACCTGCTCAGCGAGCGGGATCGGGCCATCGTCACCGCCCTGCCCGGCACCACCCGCGACCTGTTGGAGAGCGACCTGGTGCTCGATGGGGTGCCCCTCACGCTGCTCGACACCGCCGGCATCCGCCCCACCAACGACCCCGTGGAGCAGCTCGGCATTGCCCGCAGCGAAGCGGCCCTGGCAAGCGCCGATGCGGTGCTGCTGCTCTTTGATCTGGGCGAGGGCTGGACGGCGGCGGACCAGGAGCTGCGGGATCGGGTTCCCCCCGGAGTGCCCCTGCTGGTGGTGGGCAACAAGCGCGACCGGCTGCCGCCGGGCGCCGTCGCCCCCCGGGCGGAGGTGACCCTTTGCGCCTTGAGCGGCGAGGGGCGGGAGGAATTGGCAGCGGCCCTGCTCGCACGCTGCGGCGCCACGGACCTGCAGGGGCTGGAGATGGCCCTGAACAGCCGTCAGAGGGATCTGGCCGCCGCCGCCGCCGCCGCCATCGGCCGCACCCTGGAGGCCGCCGAAGCCGGCCTCCCCTGGGACTTTTGGACCATCGACCTGCGCGAGGCCATCCAGCGCCTCGGGGACATCACAGGAGAGGAGGTGAGCGAGGGAGTGCTGGAGCGGGTGTTCGCCCGTTTCTGCATCGGCAAATAGCGCCGAAGGCAGCATCCGAATCAACGACAACGCCATGGGGGCTGATGAAATCGAGGCCCTGAGCCCTCCTGGGTCGCAAGCCCTCTTGGTCCCATCTGCCTTGCGATTAAAATGCTTTTACCGAGTGAGCCTCACTTGTGGCGCCACTAATCGATGACACAGCCGCCAGTTTCAACCCTTGAAAAGATTTTTTCTACCACTGATTTTTCCCAGTGGGAAGCGGGAATCAAGCAAAATTTAGGCACCCATCACAGCCACCTCTGCTCCCCGCCAGAGGCCTTTCATTCCAGTTGCCACGCGGCCACCGTGGGTCCGCTCCACATCCTGTATCTAGAGGGGAAGGGAGAACTAGAGCTTGATCGCACCCAGGTGGGGAGAGGATTGCTGTGGCTTCCACTGAAAGGCATCACAGAAGAACGCATCAATGGCAAAGTCGTGCAGGCCAAGAGAGGTCAGGCCATTTTGATACGACCTTTCGACCATCTCCATGGCGTTACATCATTGGAAATGTCTGGCGTTTCAATCCTCCTCCCAGAAAATTTCTTCCTGGATGCCAATCGCAGCGGCCTCGATTCATGCCGCAAACAAGGGAGGCCTCCAGATGGGTTGCTGCGAGCTGAACCGTCCCATGGGCATGCGGTCATTGCGGTCGCCATGCAACTAAGCAGGTCGGTGGCACGGCGGGATCCTGCCTCTGGCATCCTTGCGGCGCAACTTCTCGACCAACTGGAGCAGACGGTGATGACTGCTCAACTGTCGTCGACCTACACCCGCCAATCCATAGGCGCCAGACGGCGCTGGCAGTTGGTGCAGGACACGATCCGCTGGATGCAAGCCCATCTGACAGAAGCGTTTCGAATTCGGGATGTGGCCACAGCCCTGGGAACGCCAACCCGAACCATCCAACATGCCTTCGCCGAAGAATTGGGTCGATCACCCCTGGCCCAGGCGAAGCTCATGCGTCTCCATGCCCTGCGTCGCAGCTTGCAAGATCCAGAACAAAGAAACATCCGAATTGCCACTCAGATGGCAGCCTGCGGACTGCCCGCCTCCGGCGAAACAGCTGAATCCTACCGAGGCCTCTTTGGCGAGCAACCAAGGCAAACGAAGAGAGTTTAACGCCGACAATAAACACAAACAAATAGCTCGCGGCACGATTACATCCTGCGTTCTGACGACATTTGCTTTACAGCGCGGCAGTATCTGGAATAGCAGTTATGCAACTTTGCCAAAAGCCGACTAGATCCTTCTAGTCGTTCATTCATTAACTTGATTACCCAGCTCGCTCCGCACACAGCCCTCCAGAGCCGTAGAGTGGTACACATATACCAGTCATGTCGTGGCCCGAAACGCGATTCAGTTCCAGAAAGGCCTCTCCCTGTCTGAATTCCAGCAGCTCTACGGCACGGAGGAGCAATGTGAGGCGGCGTTGGAGAAAGTCCGCTGGCCTGTTGGGTTCCGCTGCCCACGCTGCGGAGGCCATGAGCATGGCCTCGTCTACGGCCGCAGATTCAAACGCTATCAGTGCCGCAGTTGCCGCCATCAGGCCACTCTCACGGCCGGCACGATCATGCAGGCCACTAAGCTGCCTCTCACCACTTGGTTTCAGGCATTCTATCTAATCGGGCAAGCCAAAACTGGCATCTCTTCGCTCGAACTGAGCCGCCATCTTGACGTTAACTACGACACGGCCTGGCTCCTGCACAACAAGATTCTCAGGGCCATGTGCGAGCGGGAGGATGTCTACGTGCTGCGGGGAAAGATCCAGATGGATGATGCTTACCTTGGCGGAGAACGC
>JBKDSY010000114.1:0-8844 GCA_046340755.1 Cyanobacteriota bacterium | reverse complement strand
AGAAAACTCTGGCTGGCGGCAAAGAGGATGGCAAAGATGAAGGCCATTGGCGGCAGCCCCAGCCCCTTGGCCAGCTCGGTGGCAATGGGCATCAACAGCACCACGGTGGTGCCATTGCTGAGGGCTTCGGTGAACAGCTGGGCCAACACAAACACCGCCAGCAACACCGCGTAAGGGGGCCAACCTTGCATCGATTGCAGCAGATCACGGGCCAGGGCCTCCGCCAGGCCGGTCTTCTGCATGGCGACGGAAAAGCAGGAGAGGGAGCCCAGCAGCAGGATCACATCCCAGCGCACGGAACGCAGCAGCTCGCCAGATCGCAGGCAGCCCGTGGCCACCATCACCACCACCGCCAGCAACACCGCCGCCAGCAAGGGGATCACCTTGAGCATCGGCAACACGATCACCAGGGCGCCGATGATCAGGGCCAGGGTTTTGCGATTGGTGGTGGGCAGATCCTTTTCCAGTTCATCCAACAACACCAAATCGTTGTTGGCCTGCATGCCCCGGATCGCATCCACCGGTGCCTGCAGCAGCAGCACGTCGCCCGCTTGCAGCACCAACCGCCCCAGACGCTCCCGCAACACCTGATTCCCGCGGCGCACGGCCATCAAGGTGGCGTTGTAGCGCTGGCGAAAGCGCAGGTCGCGAGGGCTGGCTCCCGCCAAGGTGGAGCCGTTGGGAAGCAGCACCTCCACAATGCGCTGGGTGGTGATTTCGGGTCGGGAGAGCTCCTGGATGGCCTCCTCCTGCTCGCCGGCGGGGGAAAGCACCACGGTGTGTTCCTGTTGCAGCCGCAGCAGGGTTTCGCGGTTGCAGCGCAACACCAGCCTGTCGCCCCCCTGCAGCACCCGATCCGCCAGGGGGGCGCCGAACACCTCGTCACCCCGCTGGAGCTCGAGCACATCCACATCGAAGCGGCGTTGCAGACGGCTGGCATGGAGGGTTTGTCCAATCAATTCAGAGGATTTCGGGATCAACACCTCCGTGAGATAGCCCTCCCGCGCCAAGCCCCCCAGCAGGTCATCGCCATCGACCCCCCGATCAGGCAGCAGTCGATCGCTGGCCCAAAGCATGTAGAGGCTGCCCAGGAGCCAGAGGGGAATGCCGATGCTCGTGAAGCTGAACAGCTCCAGGGAGCCATACCCCAGCTGACGGCTCACATCGCTGGCCAGCAGGTTGGTGGAGGTGCCGAGCAGGGAGATGGTGCCCCCCAGCACCGTGGCGAATGACAGGGGGAGAAGCACCTTGGAGGGGGAGATGCGACGGCGGTGACACCAGCCCTCCAGCACGGGCAGGAGGGTGGCCACGATCGGCGTGTTGGGGATGAAGCCTGAAAGGGGGGCCACCACTCCCACGAGCAGGGTGATCATGCGCTTGGGGCTGCGCACGGCGTCGGAGCCCATCAGGGCGCGAAGCCGATCCAGGCCTCCGCTGCGAAACAACCCCGCCGACACGGCAAACAGACCCATCAGCGTGATCAGGGCCGGGCTGCCAAACCCCTGAACCGCCTCATCCGGCTTGAGCACCTTGAAGGTGACCAGCAGGGCGGCTGCGAGCAACCCCACCACCTCTGGCGCCAGCCAGCCCGTGACGAAGAGCACAATCGAGCCGGCGAAGACGGCCACCGTGATCAAACCCGGAAGGGTGGCGGCGACCGCAAGGAAGTTGCTCATGGGGGGTGCCGGAACCCCCAAATCATAAAAGACGGTTTATTGGTCGGGAATTGGGCCCAATCGCGGGGCTGGCCCAGTCCCCGGGTTTCCGGCGCCTCGCCTCACAGATAAAAGCCCACGGTGGTGACCACTCGGGTGCCCTGGGCCCGCAGGGCATTGCGCAGCAGAATCGTGCTCTGGTTGTGCAGCAGATTCTCCCAGCGATGCCGCGTCACAAAGACCGGCAGCACAATCACGCAGAAGCGGTCCCGATCCTTGCGGTGGTCTTGCTCAAAACGCTTGACAAAATCCACCACCGGATCCACAAGGGAGCGATAGGGAGACTCCAGCACCTCTAGCTTCACCTCCGGCACCTGCCGCATCCAGTTCTCCCGGAATTCCTGGGTGCTGGCCGTGCCCAGATCCACATGCACCGCCACCAAATCACTGGCGATGGTGCGGGCGAATCGAATCGCCTCGAAGGTGCCTCGATGCAGCTGCCCAACGAGCACCACCGTGGGGGAGCCGCCACCGGGGGGAGCGGGTGGCAGTTTGAGCCGCACATCGCGCGCCATGCGCAAGCGCCGCGCCACATGGTTGTAGTGGGTGCGAATCCGTAGAAAGATGGCCACCAGGATCGGGATGGCGAGCACCACCAACCAGGCGCCATGGGTGAACTTGCTCACTAGCAGCACCAGGGTCACCACGGCGGTGATCAGAGCCCCCAGGCCGTTGACCAGCGCCTTTGACAGCCAGCCCCGCTGCCGCTCCTTCCACCAGTGCACCACCATCCCCGTCTGGGAGAGGCTGAAACTCAGAAACACCCCCACCGCGTAGAGGGGGATCAGCTGGCTGACGCTGCCGCGAAACACAATCAACAGCAGGGCGGCAAAGCCGCTCAAGGCGTAGATCCCATTGCTGAACACCAGCCGGTCCCCCAGGGAGGCCAGCTGACGGGGGAGGAAGCCATCCCTGGCAAGGAAGGCCGCCAGCCTGGGGAAGTCGGCATAGGCGGTGTTGGCCGCCAGCAGGAGGATCAGCAGCGTGGCCAGCTGCAGCAGGGCCAGCAAGGGCCCATTGCCAAAAATCCTCTCCCCTAATTGATAAAGAAGGGTGGGTCCATTCTCCACGTACACCACCCCGCTTTGGTGCGCCAGGGCGCTGATGCCGCTGAACATCACCGCCAACATGGTCACCATGACCGCCAACACCCGGCGGGCATTGCGCCACTCCACGGGCCGGAAGGCCGCCACACTGTCACTGATGGCCTCGATGCCCGTGAGGGCGGCGCAGCCCGAGCTGAAGGCCCGCAGCAGCAGCATGGGGCCGATCACGGTGAGACCGCTGCCGTGGGCCTCCCGCAACAGCTGCTCCTGCGTGGCCAGGGAGGTGGTGGGCAGCTGGCCCATGGCGCTTTTGACCGCTCCCCCCACCAACAGCAGCATCACCATCCCCATGAAGAGCTAGGTGGGGGCGCTGAGCACCCGTGCGCTGGAGCTCACCCCCCGCAGGTTGGCCACCATCACCAGCACCACCGCCACCAGGCACAGCGGAACCCGCTGCGTGTCCAGCGCAGGAAAGTAGGAGGTGAGGGCCGCGATTCCCGCCGCCACGCTCACCGCCACCGTGAGCACGTAATCGATGGAGAGGGACGCACCAGCAACGAGGCCGGGGATTGCGCCGAGGTTCTCCTCCGACACGCGGTAAGACCCTCCCCCGTGGGGATAGGCCCGAATGGTTTGGCGGTAACTGGTGCCAACGATCACCATCAGGCCCACAATCAGGCCCGTGATGGGTAGGGTGTAGCGAAGGGCCGCGGCCCCGGCCAACCCCAGCATCAACACGATTTCCTGCGTGGCATAGGCCACCGAGGAGAGCGCATCGGAACTGAGAATGGCGAGGGCTTCCGCGTTGCCGTAGCGCTCTTCGTGGTGGGCGCTGGTGGGTAGCGGCTGGCCGATCAGGAGGTTGCGCAGCGAAATCAGGGATTGAAAGCGCGCCATCAAGAAGGCAAAGCTGCCGCTGAAACCTACGATTCTTCTCCACCCCAGCCAGGTTGACCCGTCGGCCGAGCCCGCAGCGGGCTAACTTCCTGCCCAACCAGATCCCACTTCGTGACTCCGTCTCCGGCCCGGCCCCCCTGGCATTCCCTCACCCCCGAGGCCTGCCTTCAGCAGCTCAGCACCACCGATCAGGGGCTGACCACTGCCCAGGGTGCCGAGCGGCTCGCTCGGGACGGGCTCAATCGGCTTGAACTCGCCGCGGGACGAAGCAACCTCCGCATCCTTTGGGATCAGCTCAGCAACGTGATGCTGATCATGCTGCTGGCCGTGGCGGCGGTGTCGGCCGGGGTTTCCTTCATTGAGCAGCGGTTTCCCAAGGATGCCATTGCGATCGTTTTGATTGTTGGTTTGAACGCCCTGCTGGGCTTCTTGCAGGAATCCCGTGCGCAGAAAGCCCTGCTGGCCTTGCGGGAAATGGCCCAGCCCCTGGTGATGGTGCGCCGAGACGAGGAATGGAGGCGTCTTCCCAGCGAGCAGTTGGTGCCCGGCGACCTGATCCGCATGGAGGCTGGCGATCGGGTGCCCGCGGATGCCCGTGTGCTGGAGAGCGTTGAGTTGGGCTTGAGGGAAGCGGCCTTGACAGGGGAAGCGGAGGTGGTGACCAAGCAGGCCCAGCTGCTTCTGGAGGCAGCCACCCCCGTGCTGGAACGGCAGAATTGCCTCTTCCAGGGCACGGAGGTGGCCCGGGGGCGGGGCACGGCCGTGGTGACAGCCACCGGCATGGACACCGAGCTGGGCCAGATCGCCGCCCTGATCAACTCCGCTGGTGGCGAAACCACGCCGCTGCAGGAACGGCTGGATTCGTTGGCCAATGTGTTGGTGGGTTCTGCCCTGGCCCTTGTGGCCGTGGTGGTGCTCGGCGGCTGGTTGCTGGGTCAACCCTTGCTCAACCTTCTGGAAGTTGCCCTTTCCATGGCCGTGGCCATCGTGCCGGAGGGCCTCCCTGCGGTCATCACCGTCACCCTTGCCATCGGCACCCAGCGCATGGTGCAGCGCGCGGCCCTGATCCGCCGCCTGCCCGCCGTGGAAGCCCTGGGATCGGTGACGGTGATCTGTTCCGACAAAACCGGCACCCTCACCCAGAACCGTCAGGTGGTGCAGGAGCTGCGTTGCGGCACCGAGTCGGTGGCCGTTTCGGGTCACGGCTACGACCCCACGGGCACCTTCACCCCCCATCCCCTCGCGCCCCCTGCCGGCAGTCAGGCCGGCTTGCCGGAGGGATGTCGTGATCTGCTGCTGAAGGCTGGGGTCCTCTGCAGCGATGCCGAACTCACCAAAGAGGAGGATGGCCGCTTCGAGATTCTTGGCGACCCCACCGAGGGGGCTTTGCTGGTGGTGGCGGCCAAGGCGGGCATCGATGGCTTTGCCCTCAGAAGCCACAACCCTCGCGAGGCCGAGATTCCCTTCAGCTCCGAGCGCCAGCTCATGGCGGTGTGGGTGCATGACCGCGACGGCCAGCTCCAGGCTCCCCTCGGCGCCACGGCTGATGGGTCGACCACCCTGCTGATCAGCAAAGGGGCTCCGGAAGTGATTTTGGCCACCTGCAACCGCTGGATTGATGGCTCGGGAGTGGTGCCGCTGGAGGCCAACGAGCGGCGCTGGTGGACAGAGCAGGCGAAGGAACTGGCTGCCGGAGGCCTGCGGGTTCTTGCATTTGCTTGTGCTCCCCACCACCCAAGCCCGGAGTTGGAGCTCCAGGAGCAGGTGCTGCTCGGCCTGATGGCCCAGCTCGATCCCGCCAGGCCCGAGGTGCCCCAAGCGGTGCGTCGTTGCCGCGACGCGGGCATCCGTCCCCTGATGATCACTGGCGACCACCCGCTCACCGCCAAGGCCATTGGCATGGGGGTGGGCCTGGTGGATGGCACGGCTGAAGTGGTGCTGGGGCGGGAGTTGGAAAGCTTTGATGATGCCCACCTCCAGAGGGTGGTCAAGGAATGCAGTATCTACGCCAGGGTGCCTCCCGAACAAAAACTGCGCATTGTCAAGGCGCTGCAGAACAACGGCCAGGTGGTGGCGATGACGGGTGACGGCGTGAATGACGCTCCGGCCCTCAAGCAGGCCCACATCGGCGTGGCCATGGGCATCACGGGCACGGAAGTGAGCAAGGAAGCCGCCGATATGGTGCTGCTCGATGACAATTTCGCCACGATTGTCAATGCGGTGGAGGAGGGGCGCTTGGTGTATGCCAATATCCGCCGCTTCGTGAAATACATCCTCGGCAGCAACGTTGGTGAGCTGCTCACCATCGCCGCGGCCCCCCTGGTGGGTCTGTTTGGCGTGCCGATGACGCCGCTCCAGATCCTTTGGATGAACCTGGTGACCGACGGGGTCCCCGCCCTGGCCCTGGCCCTTGAGCCCGGCGAGAAGGACATCATGAACCGTCCGCCCGCGGAGCCCGGGGAGTCGATTTTTGCCCGGGGCATTGGCTCCTACATCCTCCGCGTCGGCATCGTTTTTGCCGTGATCACCGTGGCCCTGATGGTGTGGGCCTACCGGGCCTATGGCCCCGATGGCCCTTGGCGCACGATGGTCTTCACCACCCTTTGCCTGGCCCAGATGGGTCATGCTCTCACCGCCCGCAGTGATCGCCCGTTGATTCAGGTGGCCCCGTTCTCCAACCCCTGGTTGATCTGGGCGGTCCTGCTAACCACGGCTCTGCAATTTGCCCTGCTCTATGTTCCTGCTCTGGCCAGGTTTTTTGGCACGGTTCCCCTCTCCGGCCGAGACTTGACCATCTGCATCGGCTTCAGCCTGTTGCTCTTCCTCTATCTGGAACTTGAAAAGGTGTGGCGACTCTGGCGTCTCCGCGCCCAGTCCCATGCCTGATGGGGTCAGCCTGATCAAGGACACGGTTGGGGCCCTGCCACGGTTGATCCAATCCGGGGCCGAGCTCCATCCCCTGCTGGGCTATGCCCTGATCACCGCGGGCATGTTTCTTGAGAATCTGGTGCCCCCGATCCCGGCGGAGTTGATCATGCCCCTAGGAGGGTTTCTGGCCCACAAGGGCCAGTTGCAGCTGGTCCCCGTGATTCTTTCGGGCCTGCTGGGCACGGTGCTGGGGGCCTGGTTCTGGTATGGCGTGGGCCGGCTGGTGAATGAGGAGCGGCTGGAACACCTCATCGGCCGCCATGGGCGCTGGTTTGGCCTCACGCCCGCAGGGCTGCGGCAAAGTCGCCACTGGTTCAACCGCCATGGGGCCGCCGTGGTGTTCTGGGGCCGCTTGGTGCCCGGGGTGCGCACCCTGATCTCCGTGCCGGCCGGCATCGAGTTGATGCCCCAGCCAGGATTCCTCGCCTGGACCACCGCAGGCAGCAGCTTCTTAGTGACGGCCCTGGCCCTGGCCGGCCAATCCCTTGGTGAGAACTACAGCCAGGTGTTGCTCTGGATGGAGCCGATCACTGACCTCGTCAAGACTTCAGCGCTGGTGTTGGGGCTTGGGGTCCTGCTCTTGATCCTGTGGCGTTTCCGTCGCCGGTGGTTTCGCTGAAACCGAGACCGTTCTGGCTCCACCCTTCGGATGAGGAACCCGGCGCTCCGCTTCAGTAACGCCAGGTCGCTCGAGTAATCCCATCAAGCCACTGGGTTCCAACAGGGCCCGCTCCTCCCGCCGTTCCTCCTTCTCCCCAGACGACTCTCCCCGCTGCTCGCCCCCATCCTTCAAGGCTCCGGCCGTGCGCCATTCGTAGAGGGTCGCCAGCAACAGCATGGCGAAGCTGACAAACGCCATGGTCACCAGCGTCAGCGCCCCCCAGAGCCGTTGTCGTGCCAGCTGGGACGTTTGCCGGTCGTCCACCGGCAGACCGCAATCCGAGCAGATCAACATGGGGTGGGAGCGTCCCACCTTGGTGACCATCCGGCAGCCGCATTTCCGACAGGCCACGTCTGAAAGGGCAAAAAAATACTCTCGCACCGAGTCCTGATCCAACTGGATCGTGGCGAGCCATAACGGCTGCTTTTCGCTCCGATAGGCAGCACATAGTGAAGCTTCCACCCAGGCCTCCCCTTTCACCCTTAGCCTTTCGCGCCAACAGGGCCCCACGGCCAGTCCGTCCCGTCGCCATGACCATCCTTCTTGCCCAGACCGCCTGGTTGGTGCCGTTGTATCCCCTCCTGGCGTCCCTGCTGTCGCTGCTCTGGTCTCCCGGCCTGATTTCGCGCACGGGGCCCCGCCCCTGCGGTTACCTCAACCTTCTGATGGTGACCGTGGCCTTCGGCCACAGCGCCCTCGCCATGGTGGCGCTCCACTCCAACTCCACGGCTGGATCCTCCGCCATCTACCGCCCGCTCACCTTCGGCTGGACCTGGTTGGACACGGCGGGCCTGCGCATCGGTTTCGACGGCTTGATCACCGAGCCGGCCCTGATTGCGATGACGGTGATCACGGGTCTGCACGTGCTGGTGCAGATCTATTCCATTGCCTACCTGGAGATGGATTGGGGCTGGCCAAGATTTTTTGGTTCCCTCAGTTTTTTTGAAGCCGGATTGTGTGCCCTCGTGCTCACTGATTCGCTGTTCTTCAGCTATGTGATCCTTGAGCTTCTCACCCTCGGCACCTATTTGATTGTTGGAACCTGGTACAACCAACCCTTGGTGGTCAAGGGGGCCCGCGATGCCTTCCTCACCAAACGGATCGGCGACCTCATCCTGCTTGCCGGTGTGATTGCCCTGTTGCCCATCACCGGCACCTGGAACTTCCATGGATTGCAGGCCTGGGCCGCCGATCAGGCCAACAACCACATTCCCCTCAATTCAGGGGTCACCCTCATTCTCCTGGCCCTGATCGCCGGCCCAATGGGCAAATGTGCCCAGATCCCGCTTCACCTCTGGCTGGATGAGGCGATGGAAAGTCCTCTCCCGTCCACCGTGCTGCGGAACTCTGTTGTGGTGGCCGGCGGCATCTGGGTGCTGCTGAGGTTGGAGCCCCTGAGTGCCCTGAGCCCCCTTGTGCAGCCCGTGCTGGTGGTGGTGGGGGGCACCAGTGCCCGGGTGGGCTCCCTGATCGCCCTGGCCCAGATCGATGTGAAACGGGCCCTGTCGTTCCTGGTGACCAGCTGGATGGGCCTGCTGTTCATCGCCGTTGGGCTTGGCGGCATCAACGCGGCAGACCACCTGATCCTGGTGTATCC
>JBKDSY010000113.1:0-18695 GCA_046340755.1 Cyanobacteriota bacterium | reverse complement strand
GATCCCCAGACACCGCTGGGCCAACCAGGCCACCGCCGCCGTTGGCGGCTCCATGCCCATCACGAGCACGTAAAGCAGCAGCAACGAGACCAGCAGGGCCCCCAGGTTGACATCACTGCCCACCCAGGTCCCGATCGGGATCAACCCCAACACGGCAGGATTGTCCACCAAGCGCAGCAGCAGCATCAGGGCGGCAAGCAGATAGAGGGGGCGCAGCAGGCGGGTGCTGAGCACCTCCAGGGAGCGGGCGTCCATATGGGGGGCCAGCACCTGATTCACCAGCCGCAACGCGCGCCAGCCCGCCAGCAGGCCCGTGAGGATCATCAACAGACCGGCGGGATGCCCGCTGGCGGACAACAGCACCGCCAGCCCCCCCAAAAGAAGCAGGGGCCACCAGCGCCGCCAGGCCCAGGCCCGTTGGCGCCAGCGACCCTTCGTTCCGCTGACCCGGGCCAGCCCCCACGGCAGCAGGAGCACCAGGGGAACCGTCAGCAGCTGGACCACCACGGGCCAGCGGGTCAGATACCCCTGCCATCCCATCAACTGTTGAAGCAGTTCATTCATGGCCTGTTCCTGGTCCGGCTCGATTGGATGATGCGCACCAGGCCATCAATGGCCCCTTCCCTGTCCAGATCGCCATAGAGGTAGCGGCTCACCACCCGCCCCATGGCCTCGCCCGCCTGGTCGCCGTCCTGAAACATGGTCTGGCCAATCCGTTGGGCTGTCCGGCCCCGGGCCTGGGCGATGGCCAGCAGGCGCAGCGTGCCCTTCCGGCCCGACGGCAGCCGCATGGGATCGATCACCGGCAGCACTTCCTCCCGTTGCAGCGCCAGGTTCCGCTGGGTGAGGGGGGTGACGACAAAGCGGGCAAAGGCCTCCGCCACCTGCCGTTGGGCCGGGCTGGAGTTGCGACCGAAGGCCAGCACCCGTTGCCGGCTGATGGGGCTGGGGGCGCCGCCAGGGCCGCGGGGCAAGGGGGCAATGCCCAGATGGGTGCCCAAATCCGTTCGCAACCGTGCCAGATGGGTGCTGCGACAGCTGGTCCAATCCAGCCGGCCCTGACCCAGGTCTTCGATCAGCTGACTCTGCGACAGCTGAAAGTTCAAGTCAGGCACCTGATCCGCCTCCTTCAACCAGGCCAGCCAGCGGCCCAGGGCCTGGCGGCGGGCGGGGGTGGCGGGTTGGCCCGCGAACAGGTCTTCCACGCCCTCGGCCACCCCGAGGCTGCCAAAGGTCCAGGCCAGGTTGAAGCCATCCAACGGCAATCCCACCCGCAGCCCCTCCTGGGAGCGGCGCAGCAGCCCGTCGAGATCTTCCGGGGGCTGCTCCAGGCGGCGCAGGTCGAAACAGGCCAACTGGGGTAGCAGGAGCACCGGCAGGCTGGTCAGCTCTCCCGTCGCGGTTTGGAAGCGGCGCACCGTGGCCGGGTCGAGGCGCTGGACCAAGCCAGCGGGCATCCGCACGGGTCGGGTGAGACCCGCCCGGCCCAGGGCGGCGGCAGTGCTGTCGTTGACGAACAGCAAATCGGGGCCCAAACCGGCGGCACTGCGCAGACGCACCTCCTGAAGCAAGCGGTCTTCTGGATAAAGCTGCAACTGAAGCTGGGAGCGCGGGTAAATCAGGTGAAACTGCTCCAGCGTCATGTTGAGGCGGCTTTTCAGGGCCTCCATCAGCTCGGTGTCGATCGTCTCGTCGGTGGGGATGCCCATCGCCATGAACACCACGCCCCGCGGCTCCTGGTCAGCGCTCTGTTGCCGTGGGGCATCCAGAGGGGAGCAACCGGCCACCCCGCCAGCCAGCAGAAGGGACAGCAGGGCGGCCATGCCGCCGGGCCCTGGCCGCGCCAGGGGCCTGGACCGTGGACAAACCCGGGTCCATCTCCTGGCGGGGCGGAGGGCGGCCATGCCGCTTCAGCCTTCCGGATAGAGCAGGCTGTTCAGCTCCTCCTCATCCACGTCGTAGACCCGGGCCAGGGTGGTTTCGATGGCGCTCGTCACCACATCGGGGAGGAACCGCATCGCATTGAAGGCATCTTCGGCGATGTCGTCGGTGAGCAGCTTCTCGCCGCCCAGCTTCTCATCATTGATCACGGCCATCACCCAGGTTTGGTAGGCGGTGACCAGATCGGCGAACTCGAGCTCCGGGTCGTTCAGATCCAGGGCCATCGGGGGGCGTCTCCATGGACGTTGCCCCTGCAGTCTGCCCAGGGGAGGGCGCTGCGTCAGGCTGGTGGTCACAGGCCCGGTTCTCCGTGCGTGACGCCCCCTCCCCCAGCGCCAGTGATGGGCAAACCGCCCTGTTCACCTTTGCCATCACCGAGCTGGTGCGGCACCACCGGCAGAGCTTCGCGCCCCTCTGGACGGTGGACAGCTGGGCCAAGCTCCTGATCTGGCTGGCCCTCAACAGTGGCTGCTCCACGGATCAAGCGTCGCTGGAGGCCTTCGCGGCGGGCCTGGGGCCCGCCCTGTCGGTGCGGCTGAGACGGGTGTTCTTCGAGCGGGAGCTGGACGACCTGAACCTGCGGCTGCTGGCGGATCCGGCCGAGGCGCAGGCCATCGCCCTCCCCCTGGACCCCCTCGCGGGGGAACTCGACCCCACCCGGGTGGGGGTGGCCGTGGAGCGGGTGGGACTGAGTCTCCTCGTGACCCCGGCGGAGCACTGGCGTCACGAGGAGGCCTTGATCGTTTTGCCTTGGCGGGAGGAGCAGCCATGCAACTGATCGGGGCCTACCACGACCGGGGCTACCTCGCCCTCGCCGATGGGGTGATGGGGTTCTTTGATCGCCGCGCCGACCTCCAGCGCCCGGGAGTGGCCTTCGGCGGCGGCCCGGGCGGCCGGCCCGACAAGGTGTCCACGGACATCAGCCTGGTGGGCTTCGATCGCTCGGACCCCGAAGCCCATGGGCTGGCGGAGGTGATCCTGCGCGGTGTCTCCGTGGGCTTGAAACGCTGGTTGGCGGAGCGGCCCCTGTTTCTGGAGTGTTGCCCGGAACGCTCCCTCTTTGTCTGCCCCCTGTTCAACCTCCAGCGGTACGCCCCTGGGGAGGGGTTTTACAGCTGGCACTGCGACTGGAGCCTGGAACCGGACGCCACCGAACCCCACCGCCGCGTACTGGCCTGGATTCTTTACTGCAACAGCTTGCCCGCCGGCGGCACCGAGTTTCACTGGCAGGAGCACCACGAGGAGGCGGAGAAGGGCAAGTTGCTGATCTTTCCCGCCGGGCTCTCCCACATCCACCGGGGACGGGTGAGTGCGCACGACGGCAAAACCATCGCCACCGGCTGGATCAATGCCGGCACCCTGGAGGACTTCCTGGCCCGGCTTGGGGCGACCTAGGGCCCCGGGCTGTCACCATCCAGGGGATGGTCGGGCCCTGTGGGCAGGATCAGGCCCTCCAGCCGCCGTTGCAGCTCGCCGGTCAAGTCCGCCACCGCTCGCCGGCGATCCGCCCGGTAGGCCTCCAACCGAGCCCCGACATCGATCGGCTCCGCCAGGCTGATCCACACCTGGCGGGGGCCCAGCCGGGGGCGGTCCACGGGCGCGACGCCGAGGAGCCGGCATTGGGTGTCCCACAGCAGCAGCAGGGTGTCGGCAAACCGTTCCTGGCTCGGCCGCTCCAGCACGTAAGAGCCGCTGACGGCCACAAAGGTTTCCACCAGCCGCATGTGCCAGAGGCGCCGCTCCGTTTCCTCCGCCAGCCGATCCGCCAACCCCCGCTCCAGGGCTGTTCGGCGGTTGCCGTTGACGCCGGAGGGGTGGATGCGATCCCAGCCGGCCTGCTCCAGCCGGCGGCAGCGGCTGGCCAGATCGCCATGGGCCTGGAGTCCGAAGGAGCCCTCCACCACCTCCAGGGCCGTCTCCAGCAGCCGTTGCAGACGGTGCGCCAGGGCTTGCCGCCCCGCCTCTCCGGGGGGCAGGGGGCCAGCCTGGGGCAGGGGCCGGTGGTAGGCCTCCCGATAAAACCCCTCCATCAGGATCAGCATCCGTTCCGCCAGGGCGAGCAGCCGGCTGTAGAGCGACTCCTGCCCCAGGCGGTGGTAGGGATCCCCGGGGAGGCCCGCGTCGCGCTCCAGTCGACTGAGCAGGGCTTCAATGGCGGGCCACACCGGTCGGCTGAAGCCGTATTGCAAGCCCACCGGCAGCACCACCATCGCCTCCGACCGGCCGGCCTTCCTCAGGTCGTCCAGCGTCCAAAACGCCAGTTGGGCCGTGCCGGGCTCCAGGGGGCTGACCATTTCGTTGTGGCCGTTCGTGGCCCCCTCCGGCGCCACCGCCAAGGGGTAGGGGCCATCCAGCAGCAGCTGGCGAGCCGTGCGCAGGGCCGGGGCATCCAGCTTGCCTCGTTGGATGGAGCAGCCCCCCAGATGGCGCAGCAGCCAGCCCGTTGGCTGCCCCGCCCAGAGGGGGATCCCCCGGTCGTAGAGGAACTGGGCATGGGGCGCAGCCCGCAGGCGCACCCCTCGACGCCTGGCCCCCTGGGGAAGGGCGCGCCAAAGCAAGTGGGCCATGCAAGCTGGATCATCCAGGCTGGGATGGCGGAAGGCGATCAGCAACCGGCTCTCCCCGCCCTGGAAGCGCACCATGGCCTCCAGCAGCCGTTCGGGCTGGCGCACCGTGATCCGGGTGATGTGGCTTTGCTGGCGCACCCACCACGGCAGCAGCCAGCGGCTCAGGGCCAACACCCGCCCATCCATGCGGGGCGGCAGGAACTCCAGGGGAGCGGCGACGGGCATGGCTCCAGGCTTAGCAAGCCCGCGGCACGGATGAAGAACTCCGACGCTCCTGCCCTCCCCCCACTGCCTTCCGCCCCTCCACTGGTCATGATCCGAGCAGTCGTCACCCCTCCGCTTGCAGCAGTCTTCCCTGCCCCTCCAGCCCGTGGGGGGTCCCTCCCAGCCATGGCCAGCCCAGGGCCGCCGGCGGTGGCTGCTGGCAGCCCTGGGCCTGGCGGGCCTCCTGCTGGCTGTCCCCGCCGCCCGGGCGGAAACCGTCGTGGAGCGGGCCGCCCGCACAGGGGTGATCACCCTGGGCACCCGCACGAACCTGGTCCCCTACGCCTATCGGGATAACAATCAGCAGCTGGTGGGAGTGGCGGTGGATGTGGCCAATCGCATCGCCCAGGAGGTGTCGCGCCACCTCAACAAGCCGGTGCGGCTGGAGTTTCGTCCGGTGGAGAGCACGGAAGCGCTGTATCAGAAGGTGAGCCGGGGGGAGGTGGACCTGGCATGCGGTCTCCCCTTCACCTGGCAGCAGGAGATGGTGGTGGATTACAGCGTGCCCTTCAGCCTCTCGGGCATTCGCCTGCTCACCAAGGGCGGGGTGAAGGCCTCGCCGGACGCCCTGGCCGGCAAGCGCATCGGCGTGATCCCTGGATCCCTCGGGGAGGCGACGATCCGAGTCGTGCAGCCGGCGGCGGTGCGTCTGCCGCAGAAAGATCTGGAGACGGGCGTGGCCGGGGTGATCCAGGGCCGGCTGGATGGCATGGCGGGAGATTCGATCCTGCTGGCGGGGGCCCTGTCGCCCTACGCCAAAAGCTTCAAGGACACCCAGGTCTATGAGCTGGTCCCCCGGGAGGCCTACGGGCGCTACGCGGTGGGGTGCATCGTGCCGGAAAACAACTCCACCTTCCGCAACCTCGCGAATCTGGCCATTGTGGGCCTGCTGCAGGGTTATCTGGATGACGATCCAGCCTCCGTGGCGGCCGTGAACCGCTGGTTTGGCCCCCAGGGCATCGTGCAGCTGCCCGGCGACATGGTGCGCTCCTATTTCGAGGCCGTGTTGCTGACCCATGAGCGGCTGGCGCCCGGCACCTCCACTGCCCCCCCGCGCCCCTGAACCACCCTTGCCCAGGCCATCCCATCCCCCTGGCCTGGGCGATCGACGGTGGCGATCTGGCTAGCGTGAAGGGGTGCGTTGCCCTCCCGCCGACCACCGCCATGTCTCTTACCGGTCGCCGCCCGGCCCATGGCCTGGAGTCCTGGGCCCTTTCTTTGCTTTGGGTGGGCCTCTCCGGCTGGCTGGGGCCAACGGCGGCGGCAAAGGAGGCCAATCAACCGATCTGCTGCCGGTCGTCCGGTGGCACCCGGAGCACCTGCCTGAACGTCTGGGCCCACCTGGTGCCCTCCAGCAACCGTTTCGGCCCCGGGGCCAACCGCCTGATCGCCTTGCTGCAGGGCTCCTCCCCCCAACCCACCGCCATGACCTTGCAGTTCTCCACCCCGGCGGGGGAGCTGCTGGGGGAGCAGACCCTCGCTGCGTTGGGAGAAGGGATCCGACTACTCACCCTGTCTGGGTCAACGGCATCGGGCCTGAAGACCCCCCTCGTCTGGGAGAGCTTCCCCTCCTGCCGGCCCAACAAGCCACCCACCCGAAGCACCTTGATCCCCGGCACAGCGCTGCCGATGGACGATCCCAGCCAACAGGCACTGGCCCAGCTGGGCGAATCCTGTGGAGGATCCGTGGCCACCGCTCCACTGCTACGGGTCTTCGGCATGGAGGAGTTCATCGCGAAGTTGCCCCCAACCTTGCAGGTGAGGTGTGAGGTGCTCTCGATTGAAGCCGGCGGGATCAGCTCGCCCCAAGGGAGCGGATCAAGGCCTTGAGGGCGAGGGGCATCACGGTGAACACCAGGTTTACCGTGCCCCGCTCATGGTTGCGGACCATGGCATACACATCTCCATCCACGCCGGGAATGGTGAGCATCAGGTTGCTGAAGGGCTCGGGAAGGCTGCCTTCTGGCACCATCCACGCCTCCCGTTCCGCCAGGTGCGTCAATGCCGCCCTGTAGGACGATCCCTGCAGCTGTTTTCCCTGCAAGAGGACGTACGCGATGGCCAGCGGTTCCTTGAGGGCCTGCCTGGTGGAGGTGCCATTCGGCAAGACCAGATTGTAAGGGCCAGCGATGGCTCCAACCGCATAGACGAGCAAGGGCTGGCTGGATCCCTTCACCACCAACCGAACCTCACCATCCAAGCGCAAAGGCACCTCCGTGGCCCGCACGGTGGACTCAGCCACGAGCACCTCTCCTCCAACGGTGAGCGCCTCGATCCGGGCGGCCAGGTTCACCGCGGCCCCCACCACCCCATACTTCGCCCGCCGTTGGGAGCCGATCGTTCCGGCGAACACATCCCCACTGCACAGGCCAATGCCCATCTCCAACTGAGGGAGGCACTGCAGGTGGTTGACGCGATTCACCCGCTCCATGGCGAGCTGCATGGACAGGGCACAGGCAATGGCAACTTCACCATGATCCGCACGGGCCACAGGAGCGCCAAAAAGCACAAGGATTGCATCACCCTGCACCTCATCAATCGTGCCGCCGTGCTCTTCAACAACATCAAACATCACCTCCAGATAGTTGTTCAGCAAGCGCACCATCACCGAGGGATGGTGATCCTTTGCCAAGACACTGAACCCGCGCAAATCACTCATCAACACCGTCACGTTGCGCAGCTGCTTCGTGGCAACCTCCCGACTGCTGTCATCAAGCAGTTCCTGGGCGATGTCCTTGGAGACGAAGCGCGCCAACAGGGATCGCACCTGGCTGCTCTGGTGCTCCAGCTGAATCCCCTTCAGCTGGTGGCTCATGCCGCGGCGGGTCCAGGCGGCGGCGGCCATCAAGGCCAGGGCCATCAAGGGAAGGGCGCCATCCCACCAGACGCCCATCGCCAGGGCTCCCGCCGTCGCCGCCACGCCCAGCAGCAGGACGCCCCCGCCCAGGGTGACACTGCGACGCAGGCTTCCCACCCCTTCGCCAATCACCACCCCCGCCACCAGGCCAATACACAACAACAGGACGTTCACATCAGCGGAGGCGGCCTGGATCCCGTGTGAGCGGCCCTCCACCAGGGCCAGGAGGCCAGCCAGTCTGTGGGCGTGGATCTCAACGCCGGGCAGTTCATAGCGCCGCTCCCCCTGTCGCCAGGCGCTGAAGGGGACGGGGAAGTTGTCCTTGCTCGACGGAGCGACCACGCCGATCAGCACGATGCTGTTTCGCAGCTGGTGGGCCTGCTCCCGGGGCAACGGATCGCGCAAAAGGGATCTCAAGCTCCAAGTGGGGAAGCTGCCGGGCTGATGAAAGGGAAGCATCCGCTGCAGGTAGCCCGGGGCCGCGACACCAGCCTGCGGCAGATAGCCACCCGCGCCCACCTCCAGGGATGCCGCGGTGGCCAGATGCTGCTGGAGGCGTCCCGGCGGCTGGTGACGTGCCGTGGCGATTTGCACCATCCGCATCGGCAAGGAGACGTCACGCACCTCCTGGCGAGCGGATACATGGAGAACGTCGCGGCGCAGCACGCCATCCTGCGGATCGGTGTAGAGATCGGCGTAGGCCTGGCGGTGGGGGGGCGTGCCGGGGATAGCCTGCTGGCCATCCAGGTCGAAGTAGATCGACACCAGGCGGGGATTGCTCGTGGCATGGCGACGGAGCCGTTGCCAACCGGCACCGACCGCCTGTCCGCAAAACAGGTCGAGTCCGATGGCGCGCACGCCGATGCGATCCAACCGTTCCACCGCGTCGGCGAGCAAGGCATCGGGGACGATGGGGCCATGGCGCGCCAGGTCCTGTCCATCGATGCCAATGATCCGCACCGGCGTCGTGGCACCGGAGGGAGCCGGCCGAAGGTGGGTGGCGAGGTCGTAGGCGAAGAGGTTGAGGCGCTCGCTCAGGCCGGCCTGGCGCAACAGCAGCAGCAGACCCAAGGCGGCCAGGGAGGGAAGACATTGCCAGATCAGGGATGGCGGGGGCGGGCGGAGGCGGGGCGCGAGGGGAGCCACTAAAACCGATAGAGGAGTTTGGTGTAGAGGCCACTGCCCAGGGACCAGCCATCCCAGATGGCGTCAGCCCCCCCCTGAAACTGCCGCACCCAGCCCACCTCCAGAACGCCGTGCTGTCCACGGGTCCAGCGCAGCAGCAGCCCCCCCGCGCCAGAGGATTCGTTGAGGGTGGCGCCGGGCACCTGGGTCCAGACGCCGCCGGAGCCGATGAAGGGCACGAGCTGCAGGGCATCCCTGGGACCGCGCCAGAACAGCCAAGCCAGGTCGACGGTGCCCAACAGGCCGCTGTCGCCGCTGGCCACCTGTCCCGGCAGGCCCCGCAGACCGTTGTCGCTGCCGAGGCTGAAGCCCATGGGATTGGTGAGGGGGGTGAAGGCCAGCTGGCCGGCGGCCCGCAGATCCAGTTGCCAGCGCGGTGCCAGCTGCCAGGAGAGGGCCAGCTGGGACCCAATGGCGCGGGCCTCGTTCGGCACGATGCCCAGGAACGCGAGCTCCCGCCGTTGGGCGGCCGTGCTCAGGGCGCCGATGCCCTGCAGGCCGTAGAGGCTGGTGTTCAGGGTTAGGGGACCCGTCACCCGATCGTAGCCCAGGCCAACCCGGGCGAAGCCGCCGCGAATCCAGCCCTCGTCGCCTCCCCCCGGGATTGCGGGGAAGCGCTCGCCGCCCAGAAAGGCGTCGTTGCGGTTGACGCTGAGACCGGCGAAGACGGTCCAGCGATCCTGCAACGACTCGCTCAGGCTGAGCTCCAGTTGGTTGAACAGTTGCAACTGGCGGTAGCTGAGCGTGTTCAGGGGCGGCGCCGCCTCCACCAGGGTGCGGCGGCTGGTCCCGAAGGCGGTGGTGAGGTTGAGATTGGGCAGGAGGGGAAAGCCGTAGCTCAGGGAGCCCTCCAGGGAGCCGACCTGGGGGTCGGAGTCCGTGTTGAGTTCTCCGAAGAGCAGCAGCACGTCACCGGGCACCAGGGCACCCTCACGCACCACCGTGGCCAGGCCACGGAACTGGCCGCTGCCGCCGTTACCGTCATTGCGGGCTGAAACCTCCCCCCGCGTTGTCCGGGAGGCCGGTTCCGCGGTGACGCGCAGCAGGGCCCGGCTGGAATCTTCGCCGATCCGGTTCAGGTTGCTTGTCAGCAGGCCGACGCCGGGGAGCGCCTGGATCCGGGTGAGGGTGGCGGAGAGATCCGGCAGGCGCAGCACGCTGCCCCGCAGGGGTTGGAGCAAGCGCGACAGGCGCCGCCTCAGCCGGGCGTCGGAGCTCACCACCTCTATCGCCTCGATCCGGCCCGCCACCACCTCCAGCTCCCCCGGGGGAGGCTCAGGCTGGGGGGAGACGCGGGTGTTGATGTAGCCATCGGCGAAGAGCCGCTCCCGCAGGACCGTGGCGCAGCGGTTGAGGCGTTCGGCTGGGTCAGGGCCGGTGGCGCAGTCCCCCAGGATGCGGGCGAGCTCGGCGGGGCCGTAGGGGTTGAAGCCCCGTAGGGGGGGTGGAGCGGTGACTTCCGGCGAGGTGCTCGGCGGTGGGGCCTCGGGCGGTGCTGGTCGCGGGGAGGCCTCTGGAGCGGCTGGCGGGGGTGTGGTGTCGGGCCCGGGGGGCCTTGGGCGCGGGATCGTGGGGATGGGTTGTTGGGGTCCCGACCCAGGCAGGCGCACAGGGCCTGGGTGTAGGGGGGGCGCCACCAACTGGGCCAGGAACGACAACATCGCGCACCGATGGCATCAAAACAGGCGGCAGGTTGGCTCTACCAGGGACTACCGCTCAGAACCATACCGGCCCAATAGTAAGGATGGCTGAGGCCCTGGGCAAACAGGGTCTGTTGCTCGCGTGTCAGCCCGCGCACCAGGGTAGACCGGCCCCCCGGCGCCGCTGGGTCGGGCCCCACCAGCCGATCGCCCTCAAGCCGCACCTCCTGCCGCAGGAAGGCCCGCTGGGTGGTCTGGAGTGCCTGATCCTTTGGCAGGCCCTGCTTGAGCTGGCGATAGAACTGAATGAAGAACGCCGCGGTGGCGGCGTCATCCACCTCCCAGAGGGTGCCTAGACCGCTGCGGGCGTTGGCCTGCAGGGCCATGCCCACGAAACCCAGTTCGCTCTGTTCATCCCCCAGGGTGGTGACGCAGCCACTGAGGGAGATCAGGTCAAGGGGGTTGCTGCTGTCACGCGAGCGCAGGGCGCGGCCGAGGTCCGCGAGGCTGAGGGAGCTCGATGCTGTGTAGAGCACGCCATTGCCCCCTTGGCCTGGTAGGAAATTGGCGTGGGTGGCGACATGAAGCTGGCGCACTCCGGGGGCGAGAGCTTGGTCCAGCAGGGCTGCGGGGGTGAAGGCTGCGTCAAGCAACAGGGTGGCGGGGTGCTCCGAGGCCAGTTCCTTCAGTTCCTGGACCACCATGGGCAAGGGGTCCAGCCCATTGGCAAAGCTGCTCGCTCCAGCCAGCAACATCTGGCCCTCGCGATTCCGTTGGGTCAGCCGGTCCGGGTTCAGCTCGATGAGCCCCAGCGAGGGGGTGATGGTGAGGGCGATGGCATCTCCAAGAGGGCGGCCTTCCAAGGGAAGCGCCGCGTAGGGGATGGCTTGGAGCCCCCGATCCGCTTCCAGGAGCAGGGCCGTGATCCCGCGAGTGCGCAGCTCGGGGAGGAGCGGCTCCAACAGAGCCTGGGACAACCATTGGCCCGGATCCCGCTCCGGCTTGCTGGGGGGTGGAGCGCGGCGGCTGAGCTGGCGCTGGAAGCCGCGGATCCAGCGATCGAATTCGGTGCGGGGCAACTCGATACTCCGGCTGATCGTCGGACCGCTGGAGTTGAGCAGGAAGGCGGTGATCCGGGTGGTATGGGCGGTTTGATCGTCCCTTTGCAGGTGCAGGATGGCCGGAACATAGGGACCGGAGGGGACAACCGATGCGGGGGGCGGCACCGCGGCGGCTGGGGGCCTGGCGGAGCTGGCGACGCGGCTGGCTTGAGCCAGGCGTCCCTGCAGCTCCGCGATGTTGCGCACCTTGGCTCGTTCGGCGCTGAGGCCCAGGGCCTGCAGGGTGCTCTCCAAGTTGCTTTTTTGAGCATCAAGGAAAGCAGAACTTACGGAATCTGGGTCCAGATTGTTTGTCACCGCTACGTTTTCTTGAATCCCCCGAACGAGCGAGTCGGATGCCAACAATGACATCGGCAGCACGGGGATGCTTGTAGCGAAGGCGAGACTTAATTCATCTGTGGACACTCCGCTCGTTGAGCGAAGACTTGCCAGGGCCTGGGCTTGAAACAGCTGATTTAGATTATCAAGATTAGAAACGATATCCTTAGGACTTTCTGGAGGGCCTTCAATTGGAGTGGCTAAATCAAGTGGCAGCAGTTTCACGATGCCAGGGTCAAAGAACAAGGGCTTTTTGGAAAAAAAACTTGCCAGGCTGAAATACTCGTCGTCGCCGGACTTCCACGTCACATCAAAAGTATTGATCCCAGCAAAATAGAGTGCGTCTCGAACGGATCCCACCGTAATCGACGGGAAACCTTGAAGGTGCTTGCTTTGAGTTGTGTCTATAAAGACGTTTAATGTTGCATTGTTCATGGTAATCTCCCCATGATTTATGATCTTTATGCTGCCGCTTAACTGATCGAGGCTCGCAGGTCCTCCGGGCGACCCGCTGGCGGAGGCAATGGTTGAGTCGCTGATGACAATCGCACGCTCGCCAAGGTTGGCAATGGCGACGTTCCCAGCGGTGCTATCTTTGACTCCTGTTTGCACGGTCCCGCTTGAAGCGTCGATCAGTGAGTTGTTTCCAATGTGGATCCCTGCCGCTGAATTGATAAGGATCTGGCCTCCAGTGAACAGGGGCACGTAGCCGAGAGTAAAGGCAGGCTTATTGTCAAAAAATCCCATTGACTGGCCCCATATGTAGTGGAATTCATCGTTGGCTAGCCCGCCTCCATCGGTAGATTGTAGGGCAAGAATTTTGGAGCGATCAATGATGATTCCAGTCTTTGCAGAGCTGCTTGAAATGGAGATTTGTCCCCCTTCAAATGCAAATGGCCTCTCTTTCTCTTCGATTCCATCCTCTAAGAGCCCAAATGAACGACCATTGATCAGCGGAAAACGATCGTTGACGGCAGCCAATTCGCTTGACTCAATGCGGATTCCAGAGGTGCTGTCGAGAACCAGCTTCCCACCCCCCATCCCATGACTGGCTGAAAATCTGGAATGGCTGATGCGGATGCCCCCCTTGTCATCATGACCATCAACAGCAACCACGATTTGGCCGGCGCGTCCGTTTTGGCCATCAGCCACGATTGCGCTCCCATCGATGGCGACCGCATTCCGTGCTCGAATGAAGATCACCCCACTTCTTTCGTTTCGTGGTTCCGCTGGAGAGGTCCCGCTGGGATCACTTGGATGCCTCTCTGCAGCAGGGGTGACCGCTGTGTTAAGCATGGTCTGTGACAGGTTGATGCTTCCCTCAGAAGACAAAGCAATGTGGGGTGGGGTTTTCAAATTCATCTCCCTTGGCTCTGTAAACTGATGATCGTGAGACACATCCAGAATCGATCTCAAGATACTGAGCCCCGATTCTTGTTCATCGGAGCGAATGGCCCTGATTTCAATTCCTCCGTTGGGTGCATAAAGTCGGCTGTTGTTAATCTCAATGTCTGGGCCTTGCATGCGCAGATTGCGGCCCAGGAGGCTTGAGCCTGTTACGTTGAGCTGGTCTGTGAAGGCCGTGATCTGAATCGATCCAAGTGTGGATCCTTGACGTGCTGTAATGCTTGTATTTTTCAACTCCACCTCTGCCGCAGCGAGCTGCACTACAGCGCCGGCCTTGAGGGTGGTCTCAGCCTGTCCACTGGCTCGGATGAAGCCCTGATTGGCGTGAATCAAAAGGTTACGATCCACGGCAATCCTTCCTCCATCGAATGTGATCGAGCCATGTCCAGACAGGTCCAGTTCAGCCAGGGTTGTGCGCGGGTTGGCCAACTCCCCCCATTGAATCGATGGCGAATCGCGGAATCCCAGGACATCTTCTCGGGTTGAGCTAAAGAGCTGATAGGTGTCCCTGCCGAGCTTGAGGCTTGAGCTGGTGCTGAGCAGCAAATTGGAAATGTTGCTGAACTTTGCACCCGCTCCAACCCATATCCCCCTGGGTGACAACAAAAAGAGATTGGCTGGTGATGTCAATACCAAGGGTTTGTTGAGGAAGATTCCCTGCGATCCTGCTATCCCGAGGATGATATTCTCTTGCCCTCTGCTATCTATCTTGACATCTGTAATTCCTTTGCGAGTGTCAAAGTTTGCCAAGCGATGGAAGAGATTTCGCCCCGCTTTCGCCCCTCCGTTGATGGCGCAACTGCCCGCCTTGCAATGGCCGAAGACACTGCCATTCACCCGGGTGGCGATGCCGCCCGGGGTGACCTGGGCAAGCGCTCCCGCCAAAGGAATGGTAGCCAGGCCTACACTTAATGCGAGGCTGAGGCAAGTCAGTGTGCTTGTTCTCCATGAGCACGATTGACGGTCCGCCTGTGCGATCGGATACACTTAAACTCACTCCTACTTTATAGCAATAAATTTTCGCGCGCGGGGCCGCAGGTGGCTCGACGCTGAAACATGAAGAATTATCAATTTTTTCTTCTTTCCTTCTTGTACGGATTGGGAGCGGCTAAATTATAGTAGTTTTTGAGCATTTTATGGGCGCGCCTACAATCACTTCAATTCAGGCCACAATCATGAAAAGGTTGTTACCCCTTGTGCTTGCGATCGCCTTTCTTCTTTTCCCTGGTTCTGTTCTCGCGGTGGAAGAGGATGGCGATCGCCTGATTCCACCACCTGTTTTTCCAAAGGGATTCAGACAATGTACCGAGGTTAACGATATCAACTCTGCAGGCGGCTACAGCAATACATGCTATTCTGTCTTTGGCGCCAGTAGCGATCCTGAAAGAAAGCGCTTTTCTTTTATTCCGCTTGGTTGGTCCCCGAAAACGGCACTAGTTTGTTATAGAGGCGCTAAGTTTACTACAGGCTCAGTAACTTTCAGCGCCTGCGATAACCCCCCGGTCTGTAAAACCATTCAGCCCAGCGGCAATCCAGCTGAAACGCCTTGTGATATTACTACTTGACATTATCAGTCCCGATCTCATTCGTATTCTCGCGCCTTTAAAAATCGAAAAATCTGTCATTAGATTAGTCATTTATTCCACTGTAAAGCTTCCAAGAATCTAACCAGTTAATCTTTTTCAGCCGAAGCAAAGTCTATCGTTCTTCCTCCACTTTGCCTGCAGATCAACTAAGTTGCTCGTTTTCCTGTCCAAGTTTTGGGCCATCGAATTGTCTGTTCGCACAAATCCTCGGACCGTCAGCATTTTCTTTCCACTGGCCAGTGTCTAGAGCTTCGACTCCTGACGGCACTGTGATCTTCGTGTTTATCGATAGCATGCTGCCTTTCCGGCTTTCATGAGCTTCTTTGCTGGATTCCGCGAGTCAGCCGTTGCAACTGGCGGCTCTCCAACTCCAGAACGCGGCGTGCGAAATCAGGATCGTGCTCCAGCATCGCGTCAAAGGAATCCACCGGCACCGCCAACACACGGGTGCCCGACTCCTCCGCCACGATTCGGCTTTCCGAGGTGCTATGGGTGAGCACCTCCAGCTCATCCAACACCTGCCCAGGTCGCATCCGCTCCACCCGTCCACCATCCCCTTCGCCATGCTCCACCCTGGCAGACCCCTCCACCAGAACCAACAGCTCCCGGCAGGTGTCACCTGCCTCCGTGATCAACCCCTCGGCCGCATAGAGCCGAATCTCAGCTCTCTCCGCCAGCGCATCCAAGGTGTCGGCCCAGCAGTGGCGGAACACATCGCTGTTGGCGAGCACCACCCGCTTTTCCAACTCCGGTAATGCCGCCAGCGTCAAAGGCGGTGCAGCGCTGACGATGCGCTCGGCCGTCTCCCGCACCCATTGGGGTCGATCCGGCTGACGCAGACCTTCCGCCAAGGCGGGTCCCAGTGATGGGTCCAAAGCCACCGCTAGTGCAGTTGCCGCCACCGCCACTGCGGGGATGGGATCGTGGGCCAGGCGCTGGAGCGCTGCCAGGGGAAGCCCCAGCGAGCTGGTGCGCGTCTCGAAAGAGATAGGCCCCTCCTCGCTGGAGTCAAGGGCCTTGGCGAGGACGGTCGGCACATGGTCGCGCCAGGGATCTTCATCCAGGAGCTCTCGCGTCAGCCCTGGCGCCAGAGCCGCCAGCCGGTTGGCCATGGTCTCCTCGAGAGGATGCCCCCCGAGCAGGGCCAAATCCTCCAGCAACGCCCGCACGGTGATCTCCTCCCGTTGACGCAGCTGATCGTCGAGCAACGCCACCAGGGATGGATGCTCGGCCAGCGGGGGCACGCGCAACGCCGAGCGCTCCTCGTGGTGCTGGGCCAAGCGTTCCATAAGCACATCGCCCCGGCGGGCCGCCGCATGCCCGGGTGTGAGGTCGCTCAGTGCCCGATCCTCTTCGCCTGGGCTGATCGAGAAGCGCCGCCGCAGCTCCAGCAGGGCCCTGGCTTTGCCCGTTTCTCCCGTCCCTTCCTGACTGTTTAGGCCCACCTGGCGCTGTAGCCGCAGCAGCCGCTCCAGGGAACGCCGATAGCCGCTCAGCCGCACCTGGTCTTCGAGGCTGCGTTTCCTGTCAGGATCGAGCAGATCGGGATCCTCCACCCCCAACTCCTCCAAGAGTTGGCGGTGCTCGTCGTCGGTGATGCCGAGTTCACGCCGCATCCGTTGCAACACCTCCAGGCTGCTGGCAGCGTTCACGTATCCCTCCTCCAGGGCCTCCCGCACCACCCCCTTGTAGGCCTGATGGCGCTGGCCGCTGCCGAAGCCCGGCAGCACCCGAGCCAACACATACACCTCGTCCGGGTTGAGATCGCGCAGCCCCCGGCCCTGCAGCAGGCGCCCCACCTCCAAGCCCAGCTTCTGGAGCTGCTTGCGGAACCGTTCCGCCAGGTTTTCGCGCTCGTAGAGAGCCGGGTCGCGCCGCCAGCCGCGCGCCAGCCAGAGGGTGCTGGTGGCCACCAACGACCCATCAAACAACCACTGCAGCCAAACAGGTGCCAGCTGCAGCAAGGGCCGGCCGGCAAAAAGAAAGAAGACATTGAAGACCACAAATGTGGCGGCAAGAAAAACGCGATGGCGGATCAAGGTGGTATCAGGCTCCCCCCCCTGTTGGCGGGCACGCCGACGCATGCCCGCCTCGATCGCCCGGCCTCCGAGCCAGCCCAGCCAGGTGAAGACCCCAAGCACGAGGGGCACCGCCACGATCCGGGGCACGTTGATCGGTTGGCCAAAGAGAAACAATCCAGGGCTGAGCAGCAGGGAATGCTGCTCGGGCTGGCGGGCCCAGGCGCCGGAGAAGTAGTAATCCCAGTTCCCAGCGTAAAGGTAGTAATAGAGGAAATATCCCACCACCAGGCCGACGTAGCCATACCGCTCAAAGGCAAACGATGGGCTATCCAGGCGGGTCCAATACAGGCGCTCGGCGTCGATGTCGATGCAGGGCTGCTGGCAGGCCACGCAGGCGCTCTGCTCCTCTCCCTTGGCCGTGGTGATCCGGCACATCGATTGGGTGATCGGTGTGGGGCTCTGGTGGGCCTTGCTGCCCAGGAGGCCGGATGGGGTGGAGTAGATGGCCTGCACGGGGGCCATCGGGCAGAAGTATTGACACCAGGCCTTACCGCCATAGAGCCAGCCCACGGTGATGGCGGCGGCGATGGTGAAGAGCAGCCAGGCCGCCAACATCAGCCGATCGGCGTTGAAGAACAGAATGCGGCCGCAAAGGCCCAGGTAGAGCCAGCCGAACTGCAGGGCGGAGTAGTTCTTGGCCAGCCAGGAGTCGGGGGGCACCTTGGCCAGCTGGCGGCGGATCTCACCGGTTTTTGGGTTGCGTTTGGGCGTCTGCCGTTGCAGGCCGAGGGCTCGGGGGATCTGGGAGAGGAAGGACAGGGGACAGATCCGCCGCCAGAGCTCATGGCCGAACACGAGCAGCAGGAAGATCGCCGCGGGCACCACCGCGCCCCAGAAGATCGTGGTGCCCAAGGGGTAGGGGGTTTCCAGCAGACAGCGGCCCTGCACCTCCACGCAGCTGCCAGGAAGCCGCAAGGGGCTCCAGGGGTGGTCAGGCGCGGTGAAGCGGGCGGTGAAGGGATCGAAGAACAGGGAGGCGATGATCAGCAGCCAGGCCGTGGTGAGCAGCCACCGCACGCTGTGCATGCGTGCCTCGCTCAGGCGCGAGCCGGCCATGGTTCTGTCCTGAAGAAGTGGCCGGGAAGCTAGCCAGCCCAGAGGAGAGACGACTGGTCGAGGATCCGCCATGGCTCCCACGGCCACCAATGGGGCCCCACGCCCCACGGAGCCTGGCTGTTGCCTCCCCGGCCGCTGGCCTCAACCATCCACCCGCAGATGCCGCTCAATCCGCCGATCCGGCACCAGCCAGAGCGAGCCCACCGCCACATACAGGAACTGGGCAGCGGGCAGGCTGACAAAGGTGAGGCCAATGGCCGCGGCATAGAGAACCAGCGAAGCTTTGCCCTTCCAATCAGCGCCTATGGCCTGCCGAAGGGAGGAGTTCGCACCCTCGCTGGCGATGATGGTCTGTTGCAGAAGCCAATAGGCAAGGGAGGCGGCGAGAAGAATGCAGCCGTAAAAAAAGCTGGGCCACTGTTCAAAGTCATTTGCGCCCATCCACGCTGTGGCAAAGGGCACAAGGGACAACCAGAACAGCAGATGCAGGTTGGCCCAGAGGATGCCGCCCGTGACCCGCTTGCAGGCTTGCAGGTTTGCAGGTTTGCAGGCTTGCAGAACGTGATGGTGATTGTTCCAGTAGATCCCGATATAAATAGGGCTTGCTGAATGTAACCGTTCACGGGGGTAAAGCTCTTCAGACCCTTGACGCCCTTGACAGCTCCCCAACAA
>JBKDSY010000112.1:0-3668 GCA_046340755.1 Cyanobacteriota bacterium | reverse complement strand
GCGGCGGGATGCGTTGGTGGCGCGCTTTGCCGAGCCGGAGGGGCCGCCCTTGTTTCTGTTGTCACTCAAGGCCGGTGGCACGGGCCTGAATCTCACCTCCGCTTCCCATGTGATCCACTACGACCGCTGGTGGAACCCCGCGGTGGAAGACCAGGCCACGGACCGGGCCCATCGCCTGGGCCAGCGCCGTACCGTGCATGTGCACAAGCTGGTGTGTGGCGGCACCGTGGAGGAAAGCATTGATGCCTTGATCCACCGCAAACGCGAGTTGGCGGGGCGGGTGATGACCAGTGGCGAGCAGGGCCTCGGCCGCCTCACCACTGAGGAGCTGCGTGAGCTGATTCGTCTGCGCGATCCGGAGGAACGGGCATGACGGGATCCCGCGAAGGATGGCTCGCCAGTCGAAAGGTGGCCGCATCCCGCAAGCTTGCCGTTGGGGGCAAGCCACCCCGAACCCGTGGCGCGGAGCTGGCCAGCCAATGGTGGTCGCAGCGCTTCACCACCGTGTTGGAGAGCTACGGCTTGGGATCACGCATGGAACGCGGTCGGCGCTACGCCCGTGGCGGACGGGTGCTTGAGCTGACGGTGAAGGCGGGCAAGTTGGAGGCAAGGGTGCAGGGGTCCCGAGCGGTGCCCTATCGGGTGAGCGTGCGCAGCACGGCTCCGACCAAGGGCCAGTGGCAAGCCCTGGAAGCCGCCATGGCCACCCGCCTTGGCTGGACTGCCCTCCTGCTCAACGGCGACGTGCCCCGAGACCTGGAGGAAGCCTTCGCCGAAGTGGGTGTGCCCCTGTTCCCGGGCCACTGGAACGACCTGGACGTGCGTTGCGGGTGCCCCGACATCGAGGAACCCTGCAAACACATCGCGGCGGTGCTTTATGTCTTTGCGCAACACCTGGATGAGGATCCTTGGCTGCTGCTGGCATGGCATGGCAAGCAGCGCGACGACTTGCTCGCCGCCCTGCGCCGAACCGCTCCGGCCCCAATCGCCGACGACTTTCCCCCATGGTGGCCCGTCGGTCTACGGGCTCGGCCCGAACCCCGTTGGCACCCTCCCGATCCCCTGCCGCCGGATCCACCGGAACGGGCCCTGCAGCGGCTCGGTCCCCTGGAACTGTCCGGTGCCCCGCCAGACCTGGAGCAGCGGCTGGCCGCGCTCTATGCCCAGCTGGTGATGGCCTCACCGGAGGACGACTTCGAGAGCGAGAGCTGATGCAGGCCTGGAAGTCACCCCTCCCCGACGGAAGCTGAACTCACGGCGCAAGGGTGGAGCAGGCGATGGGCGAGCGCCGTAGCGGGCGGAGGCCGCTGGTTGCTCTTGGGTTCTGGCGGCGAATGCTCACCCGATAGGTGCCGTGGGCCGCACCGAGGTGGTCAATCAGGGCTTCCCGTGCCTCGTGTTGCAGCTCTTCCAGGGTGGGAGCCGAGATGCGCAGGGACGGCACGGCGGCCAGGGCCACCAGATGCCCGGGCCGGTCGTCCAGGAGGTGGAACACGACTTCTCGCATGGACCCATGGCTCCTCTGTTCGCCTCCATCCTTGGCGGTGGGCGGCCGCCCCGCAGGTGTTGCGGCATACGGGGATCCGTCCTTGGGAGCACCATCGTTCATGGATTGCCCAAAAGCTGGGAGCAAGAGGGCCAATGAAACAGCCCGAAAGGTTGACTTCACGGCCTAAAACATCATCTGAATCGCGAGCGCACATTGGAGCACCCCGAAAACTGCTCCCAGCCGCTGGAGGGTGGCCGGGCCAAGGAGGCCCATTGGAGAGAGGGCAAACCGACCGATGTCCACCCTCTTATCCGAAGATTCGCCCCACCAGGTGGACAACTGGCCGGCGGTCTGGGCCGTGCTGGAGACGGAGTTCCGTGCTGGTGAAACCTTCCCCCATGATCCAGCCAATTCGCAGGGGTGGATCCTCTCCAAGCCGCCGATCATGCGAAGGGGTACGACGGCTTGGCTTTAGCAGCGCCATAGTGAGTTCTATTGGTTGCCGTTGCCGAGGACAGTCAGGTGCCGATCTGTTGTGGATCCGGGAGCAAAATGCTCCTGGCGCAGGCCTTCAAGCCGCGATTGCTTGAGGGCATTGAGCTGGTCCGGCCGTAGCCGGCGGCTGTTGGACAGGCCCGCAGCAGTGTCGGTCGACATCGCGGTGGGGTGATCGGTCGGCGGATCGATTCGGCCAGCAGCCCTAAGCTGTTGGAAGAGATGTTCTCGGCGGGTCCGATGCTGATCGGTATGCGGATGGAGCCGCAGGGGAAGTTGCACGTCGAGGCGCTCCATTGGACCGCCTGACATCTGCCGCCCAGGAGCCGTGAGCCCAGCCGACAACGCCGCCCAACCCACGGAAGTGCTGGCCGGCTCGATCGAGCGGGTCACCTTCCACAACGCCGAGAACGGCTTCTGCGTGCTGCGCATCAAGGCCCGTGGCCACCGGGATCTGGTCACGGTGGTGGGCCATGCCGCTGAGATCAGCGCGGGCGAATGGGTCACCGTCAGCGGCACCTGGGTGAACAGCCGGGAGCACGGCCAGCAGTTCAAGGCGGCCTTCCTGCGCTCTTCGCCCCCCACCACCACCGAGGGCATCGAGAAATATCTGGGCTCGGGGATGATCCGCGGCATCGGCCCGATCTACGCCGGCAAGCTGGTGGCCGCCTTCGGGGCGGAGGTGTTCGCGGTGATCGAGGAGGCTCCCGAACGCCTGCGGGAGGTGCCCGGCATCGGCCAGGTGCGGGCTGGCCGCATCGCCCGGGCCTGGGCTGACCAGAAGGTGGTGCGCGAGATCATGGTGTTCCTGCACAGCCATGGCGTTGGCACGGCCCGGGCGGTGCGGATCTTCAAGACGTATGGCAATGACGCCGTGCAGGTGATGGCGGAGAACCCCTACCGCCTGGCGCGCGACATCCGCGGCATCGGCTTCCGCACCGCTGATGCGATTGCCGCTCGGTTGGGGATCGAACCGGCCGCCATGATCCGCCTGCGGGCCGGCATCAACTACGCCCTGCTGGAGGCCAGTGGCGAAGGGCACTGCGGCCTACCCACGGCGGAGCTGCTCAAGCTGGCTGGCGACCTCCTGGCGGTGGAGCAGCCAGGGGCTGATCGGCCTGACCCGGAGCCACGCACGGCCGAAGGAACCGAGGACACTCCGCCGGAGGCCACCCGCGCCGGTTCAAGCCCCATGAAGGCAACCCGCGCGCCAACGCCAACCGCCGCCAGCCGTCGGATTCCCTTGGAGCCCGCCCTGATCCAGACCGCCCTCGACCTGGAGCTCAGCGAGGGCTCCGTGGTGGCCGATGGGCTGGGCGGTGAGCCCGCCATCTTCCTGGCCCACCTGCACCGCGACGAACGGCGCATCGCCGAAGTGCTGCAGGAGTTGGCGGAAGGAGCGCCGCCGTGGGGTGCCATCGACGCCGCCAAGGCGATCGGCTGGGTGGAGCAACGCCTGGGCCTGGAGCTCGCCGCCTCCCAGAAGGCTGCCGTGGAGCTGGCCCTGGCCAGCAAGGTGCTGGTGATCACCGGCGGGCCCGGGGTGGGCAAGACCACCCTGATCAACGCCATCCTGCGCATCCTGGCGGCCAAGACGCTGCGCCTGCAGCTCTGCGCCCCCACCGGCCGGGCCGCCAAGCGGATGGCCGAGGCCACCGGCCTGGAGGCCAAGACGATCCACCGG
>JBKDSY010000111.1:0-12512 GCA_046340755.1 Cyanobacteriota bacterium | reverse complement strand
GCTGCCAGCAGCAGGGCCACCCCCCCCAGCTCCAGACTGGCGGGCAGGCTATGGGCAATGGTGGCGGTGACCGGCTCCTGGTTGCTCAAGGAGGTGCCCAGGTCGCCCCGCAGAAGATGGCCGAGGAAGCTGCCGTATTGGGTCAACAGGGGTTGGTCCAGCCCCAGTTGCTGCCGCAGGGCGGCTCGGGCCGCCTCCGGGGCCCGACTGCCGAGCAGGGCATCGATGGGATCGCCAGGGGCCACCCGCAGCAACAGGAACACCAGGGAGGCAATCAGCCAGAGCATCACGGGCACAAGGGCCAGCCGGGCCGCCACGTAGCTCAGGAGGGCGCGGCGGCGGCTCATGGTTGGCCTCCCTCCGCCCGCAGGGCACTGAGCACGAGGCGGCCGGAGCCATCAAAGCTCGGGGTGCGCAGGCCCGGCTGGGCCCAGGCCACGGGGGTCACCACCCAGATGGGCAGGTAGGGCACCCCCTGGCCGGCGCGGCGTTGCACCCGCGTCAGGAGCTCCAGCCGTTGGGGGCCGGCCACCTCGCTGCTCTTCAAGAGATCGGCCTCCAGCCCGGGGGCGCTCCAGAAGCTGCCGCTGAGCACGCTGCCCCCCTCCAGGCAGCGTTGGCCCTCCGCCTTGCCACAGCCGAGCATGGGGGTGAGGTAGTTCTCGGCATCGGGGTAATCCCCCAGCCAGTCGAGCAGGATCATGGTGAAGGCCCCCTTGTCGAGCTGGGAATAGGCGGTGGTGGATTCCATGCCGCTGGGATCCAGCCGCAGGCAATCGGGCAGATCCCGGCGCAGTTGAGCCTGCCAGGTGAGGGCGAAGAGCCGATCGCTGGGGATGTCGGAGCGGAAGGTGAGGGGCAGGTTGAGGGTGCGCCCCTGGCAATAGCCCGCCTGGCGAAAGAGGGATCGGGCGCGGGCCGGGTCGTAGGGGGGCCAGGCGGTGGGATCGGCGCCGGGGAGCACGGGCGGCACCAGGGAGCGCAGGGGGGGGCGCAGGCCCAGGCTCACCCGCTCCTGGATCAGGCGTCGGTCAAGGCTGTGGGCCAGGGCCTGGCGCAGCCGGGGGTCCCCCAGCGGGGGCGCCGTGGTGAGCAGGGAGAGGAAGCCGATCTCCAGGGGCGGCCCCACCGCCTCCTTGAGGCGACCGGCCTGGGCGAGGCGGTGGAGGGCCCGTTGGTGGTCGAGCTCCAGGCTGTTGGAGAGGAGCACATCCACCTCGCCACTGCGCAGGGCGCCAAACAGGGCCGTGGAGTTGCTGTAGGTGACCACCATCAGCCCCTTGTTGGCGGCCGGGGCCCCCCAGTAACCCGGGAAGGGGGTCAGGCGAAGCTGCTGGCCGCCGAAGAAGGCCAGCTGATAGGGGCCGGTGCCCACGAAGCGATCGGGCAAGGGCTTGTCGCGGAAGGCCCGGTAGGCCGTGGGGGAGATGGGGGTGAGAACGATGGAACTGAGCAGCCGGGGGAGCGGGGAGAAGGGCCGCTTGAGCTGCAGTTCGAGCGTGTGGGAATCCACGGCCCGCAGGGCGGTCACCCGATCGCTGAGTTGGTAGCTGAGGGTGCCGATCGCCAGGAAGCGCTGGAGGGAGAACACCATCGCCGCCGCGTCGAAGGGGGTGCCGTCGTGGAAGCGCACGCCCCGACGCAGGGGGATGCGGGCCCGCAGGCCATCGGCGCTGAGCTGGGGCAGGCCCGAGGCCAGGCGGGGCTCCAGGCGCCCAGCGGCCGTGATGGCATAAAGGGGATCCCCCAGGGCGCTGAGCAACTGCTGCTCACCGATGCGGGAGGCTTTGGCCGGATCGAGGGAGACAACGCGGCTCTTGGTGGCAACGATCAGGGTGCCTGGGGGTCTGCGGGCCTGGCAGGCGGCCAGGCCGAGCAACAGCAGGGTGATCGGGGCAGCGGCGAGGAGGCCAGGGGGCCGCGACCAGGAACAACGGGGGGCCGCCGGGGGGGTCACACCAAAGGGGAGGGGTCACCCATTCAAAGGGACGGTGACGACGGAGCCCCGGCAGGGAAGGGGGGAGCGATCAGCAGGCCCGGGGGAGATGGGGCCGGGCGACGGGACCCACGGCGCTCAGGGCGAGTTCAAACACGGGGGAGCCCCGGCGGGCGAGGGGCCAACAGCGCAACCAGCAGCGGTCGGAGTGGGCATCCAGCCCAATCACCTGGTAGAGCTGGCTGGTGGAGACATGGTCGCCGGCCAGGTGTTCTGGAAGGCAGATGCAGTCTCCCTGGTGGAGATCCATGGTTGGACAGGATGGTTGGACAGGATGGTTGGGCTGGGTGGTTGGGCTGGGTGGATCGACGGGGAAGGGTTGAGGGGGTGGACGCGACGGAGGGTGAAGAAGATCTTGATTCTTGCTTAAGGATTGCCAGGACGACGCCCAAGGATGGTTCACCGCGCACCAAGCGCGGGTCCCGATCAGGGGATCCGCACGGGACGCCGGGTCAGAGGGTGCGCAGGCAGGCCGCCACCGTTTCCACCTCCGCCAAGGCGGTGATGGCGGCCAGGGCCCGGCGAAAATCCGCCTCCACCACGTCGTGGGTGATCACCACAATCTCGGCACTGCCACTGTTGGCCTCGTATTGCACGATCGACTGGATGGAGACGCCCGCCGCGCCGAAGGCGGTGCCGATCTTGCCGATCACGCCGGCCTCGTCCCGGCTGCGCAGGCGCACGTAATTGCGGTGGCGGTTGAGGCAGCCGTCCACCAACCCGCAACGGCGCCAACTGCCGGCGGCCAGCAGGGGATCCAGGCCGTTCCCGCCGGCTCCCACCTGAGAGATTCCCGCGATGTTGAGGATGTCGGCCACGACGGCCGAGGCGGTGGGGCCCGCCCCCGCGCCAGGGCCAAAGAACATCACCTGCCCCACCGGATCCCCCTCCACCAGGATCGCGTTGTTGACGCCGTGCACCCCCGCCAGGGGATGCTGGCGGGGCAGGAGGGTGGGGTGCACCCGCACATCCAGGGGCAGGGCGCCATCGGGCAGGGCCTCGGCCCCCACCAGCCCATCCACCCGTTCGGCCACGGCCAGCAACTTCACCACGTAGCCCAACTGGGCGGCGTAGGTCACGTCGCGGGCCTCCAGTCGGTCGATGCCCTGGGTGGCGATGGCGGCGCGGGGCACGGGGCCGCCAAAGGCCAGGCCAGCGAGGATGGCGATCTTGTCGGCGGCGTCATGCCCCTCCACATCCGCCGCCGGATCGGCCTCGGCGTAGCCCAGGCGCTGGGCATCCGCCAGAACGGCCCCGTAGGCGGCGCCCTCCTCGGCCATGCGGGTGAGGATGTAGTTGGTGGTGCCGTTGATGATGCCGCTCACCCGTTGGATGCGGTTGCCACCAAGCGACTGCTTGAGGGGTTCGATGATCGGGATGCCCCCGCCCACCGCCGCCTCGATCAACACATACACGCCCCGCTGGGCGGCAGCCGCCGCGATTTCCTCACCGTGGCGGGCGATCACGGCCTTGTTGGCGGTCACCACCGGCTTGCCAGCGGCGATGGCCCGCAGGATCAGGGAGCGGGCCGGCTCCAGGCCCCCCATCACCTCCACCACAATCTCCACGGCGGGATCATCCACCACGGCTTCGGGGTCGGCGCAGAGCAAGGCCGGATCCACCGCCACGGACCGGGGCCTGGAGGGATCCCGCACCGCCACCCGCCGGAGGGCCAGCTGGCCAACGAGGGGATGGCGCCCTTCCGGGGTGGCCAGGATTCCTGCCACGCCGGCTCCCACCGTGCCCAGCCCCAGCAAGCCAACCCCGATGGCCATGGGCCCCTTCCGCACAAACCACGGATCCTAGAAAGGGCTGGGTCCACCGCCGCGGCCACCGGCCAGGGCGACGGGACCGACGGGTTGGCCTAAGGGGTGACGGCGGGGGCGTCGCCGGCCTGGTGGAGCTGGCTGGCCTGGGCCTGCATGGCGCGGAAGATGCTCAGAAAGCCGTTGGCCCGGGAGGGGGTGAGGCTGGCCTGCAGGCCGGTGGCGGCCAGGATGGCGGGATCGAGCGCCAGGGCCTGGGGTGGGGTGAGCCCCTCCATGCCCTGCATGAGCAGGGCGAGGAGGCCCTTGGTGATGGCCGCGTCGGAGTCGCCCCGCCAGTGCAGGCGACCGTCGAGCAGCTCGGCCACCACATAGACCTGGGAGACGCAACCCTTCACCTTGTAGGTGTCTTGGCGGAGGTCATCGGGGAAGGGTTGGAGCTTCTTCCCCAGCCAGAGCACGTATTCGTAGCGGCGCTTGGGGTCAGCGCTGCCGCGGAGACGCTCCACCATCTGATCGAGGACCGGGCTGCCGCTGCCCTGGGGCGCTGGCGACGCGCTCATGGGCGGGGCCTGGAACGGCTGAGCAGCAAGCCAGCCAAGGTGCCGAGCAGCGCCACAACCCCGAGGGAGCGGACCTGGCGCGCCAGGGCCTGGGATGGCTGGGAGGCCTGGCCGTGCACCCCGGAGGGGATGGAGCCCGGGAGCTCGAGATAATCGCGGTGGCCGGGGCCCGCGTCCACCTGCACCTCCCAATCCGCCCGGGCCTGGGCGGGCAGGGAGAAGGTGAGCTGACCCTCGGCATTGGTGTGGCCCAGATCCACGGAAGCGGTGCCATCCGGGCTCACCATCCGCACGGTGGCGTCGCGGGCGGGAACGCCAGTGGAAAAACGGCTCTCCAGTTGAAAGGGGGTTTTGGTGACGAGTCCGTCCAACCGTTCCAAGGTGCTCTCAATGCCGTGGGCCCGGGCGGCGGGCGCGGCCATCAGGGCCAGAAGGGCGCCACCGGCCAGGAGGGGCAAGCGAACGAATGCACGGGGCAGGACCATCGGTGCCATCGATCGAAGGGGGTGACGATTCAGGAGGGGAGGGCCGTCAACCGGCATTCCAGCGGCTGTTGGTGCCATTGGCCGCCTGCACCATGGAGGCGATGGTGCTCACCATCAGGCTGAGGGCTTCACCGGCCCCCTGGCGGGCCTCCATCTCGGCGGCAATCACCTGGGCGGCCACCGTGGGCTGGGCCCCACCGGTGGAGGGGGTGGAGGACGGCGTGGCGAACACCAGGCGCTGCGAGGGAGACAAGGCCAAGAGGGTGGGTTGCAGTTCTCGGATCTTGGCAAATCCCGCGGGGAAGAGCGAGGCGGCGGGAGCGTCGTTAAAAGGTTGCAACACGGGGGGACACCCAGCGGACGCCCGACTCCTGGAGCCATCCCGGGAAGGGCACGTCCCAGGAGTCCCGCGGCAGCCGGGGGACGACGCAGGCGGCGGGCACCACCACCAGGGCGGGCACCGCCCGCCAGGAAGGCGTCGCCCGGAGCCGGTCGTACCAGCCGCCGCCGGAGCCCAGGCGCACGCCGCCATGGTCCACCGCCAGGGCCGGCACGAGGAGCAACCCCAGCTGGGCCGGCTCCAGGCCCCCCTCCCCCAGGGGAGCGGGGATGCCGACCCCGTCGGGGGCCAGGGGATCGCCGGGTTGCCAGGGGAGGTAGAGCAGGCGGTCGCCGCGGATCGCGGGCAGGGCCAGGTGGGAGCGCCAGGGGGCCGGCAGGTGGTCCGCCAGGGGGCGGAGGTCGGGTTCAGCGCCGATGGGCCAGTAGAGGCCCAGGCGCAGGGGGGGCGCCAGGAGGGTGGGCACCCCAACGGCGGCGGCGGTGGCCCAGGCCCCGGGGGCCAGGGCCACGGCCTGGCGCCGTTGGGGGCGGAAATGGCGGCGCAGGTCGGCCTTGGTCTCGGGGAGGGCCTCGCCGGCGGGGGCGTTGGGCACCGCGACACTCCCGGGCAAGGAACGCCACCCATTCTGAAGAGGAGCATCGACAGGAGCGGCCCCATGAGCGACGCTGGGGCCCCTGTCGTCCGGGTGGGCCCGCCCGCGTGAACCACCCATGCGCATCCTTGGCCTGGATCCCGGCCTGGCCCGCGTGGGCTACGGCGTGATCGAGGTGGGGGTGGGCGTCGACGGGCGGCCCTGCCGGGGCCAACAGCGCATGCTCGATTGCGGCCTGATCCGCACGGACCCAAGCCACAGCGAGGGAGAGCGGATGGTGGAGATCGCCGCCGACCTGAGGGTGTTGTTGCGCCGTTGGCAGCCCGAGCTGGCGGCGGTGGAGAAGTTTTTCTTTTACCGCTCCAGCACCACCATCTCCGTGGTGCAGGCCCGGGGGGTGTTGATCATGACCCTGGCCCGCTTCGGGATTCCGGTGGTGGAGTATCCGCCGATGCAGATCAAGCTGGCCCTGGCCGGCCATGGCCACGCCGACAAGGGGGATGTGCTCGACGCGGTGATGCGGGAACTGGACCTGGCCGATCCACCCCGGCCAGACGATGCCGCCGATGCCCTGGCGGTGGCGCTAACGGGGTGGTTTCAGCGGTAGGCGACCCGCGGGCGCCGGCGTGGCGCCGCTCCGGAGGCAAGGGAGATCAACAGCCGCGAAATAATCATGTTTTACGAAAACTTGGTCTTGCCGATTCGACAAAGACAAAGATCGCGATTGACGAGCATTTTCCGCAGATATGTTTGGCCCGTTTTCAGCAATTCTGCGCAAATGAGAAGGAACACCCAAACCCTTGGCCTCAGCGTCGCCGTCGCTGCTGATCGCTGGTCAGGGTCGCGCTGCTTGCTGACGGCCCGAGAACCCTCTCCAGGCCTGCTCCAGGAATGGCCAGCGTTAACCAGGATTGCCATGGCTGGTGAGGCATTGCAACACCGGCTGGTGTAGGTGGAGGGGCCAGCTCAAGCCAGCCCGGCGGAGCTGGGCCTCATCGCTGGGGCGCGCTGGCCGCACCTGGATGACGTTCACATGGCCATAGCGCCCGCTGGTCGTTGAACGGGCATGGAAGGTGGGCACCACGCGCAGGTCGTCCGCCTCGCTGACGCGCACTCCGCCAGAGCTGAACAGGAAACGATCCCTTTCGCCAATGGTGCCCACCACGCGGTAGAGCGGGCAGAACGTGAAGCGCTCCAAGCCCTGGGAGGTGGAGATGCGCTCCGTTTCGTAGAGGGCAGCGGCGGCACTGTCATTGATGGTGGAGAACGCCGGGGGCCAGGGCCCCGTGGCGCCCACCGGGGTGAAGGTCCTGTTGCGGACAAAGGTGTGGTTGCGCTGGTATTCCGCCACGGATCCCGCCGCGTCGAGGCCTCCGCAGATCCTGATCACATCTGGGCGGCTGTAGCCGTTGAGGGCCATGTAGAAGGCGATCAGATTGGAGGGCAAGTCTTCCTGTGCGAACGACGACTGGCCGAGGAGGTCGGTCCACACTTGCTGCTCCTCGAAGGGGATGGAGAGGGTCTTGAAGAGACTGAGGGCCACCTCATTGACTTCGTTTGCCGACAGCGGCCGCAGAAGCCGAACCCGCAGGTTCGCGGACGACAGGACGATCCCCATGGGGGTCGACGCCATGGTTGGGGTGGTGAGTTGACCGGTGGTTGGTGTCGCGGCGGTGCCCGCCGTTCGAAGGGCATCGGAGGCCTGGCGCACGCGCTGGATCAGTTGGGTGGTCAAGCCGGGGTCGGCGTGGGACCAATCAATCCAGCCGCAGTTGGTTGAGAAGGTGTAACGGCCCGAGCGGGCACCGCTCTCATCGGGAACGCGGGCGAGCTCGACCGCTCCCCCGCCCGTTTGCTGAAGCACATGGGTGAGCTCATGGGCCAGGAGGCGGCGGCCCTCCTCGGTTCCAGGGGCGAATTGGCCTGGCGCGAACACCACATCACGGCCCACGGTGTAGGCGCGGGCCCCCACGGCGCGGGCAGAAGCGCCCGCTTGGTCGTTGGTGTGGATGCGAACATTCGCCAAGCCAACGCCAAAGCGCGGCTCGAAGAAGGCCCGGGCCGCCGGGTCAAGCGACTGACCGGGGGCGCCCAAGACGTCGTGAACGATGGGCGGTGCCACCAGCTGGCCTGGATCGCTCGCTGGGTTCTTCCGGCATTTGGGGCAGGTTCCGCCGCAGGCGCACGCCCGCTGGAGCCAGGGTTCCGGCCTGCGCATCACCTGCTCGGCGACGCGATTGGCTTCCTGCTCGTGCGCATCGCCTGGCTGGTTGATGGCCAGTTTGGTCTGCAGGGCAGCCGCGGTGGAGTGAACGGGGATCCGGCTGAAATCCTGGAGAACCGGGGGAGCTGGAGCGGCAATCCAGGCCTGGGTGCCATGGGATCCAGACCGGGTCCGCGAGGGGTTCAAGGGTTTGACGGAGGGCGTCCGCCAAGACCCCCGGGGTGACTGGGCAGGCGTGAGCATGATCCATCTCCTTGCGTTGGATCGAGCTGGCTCGGGTGGCGATCACCAGCTGGCAACCAACCGTGGCACCCAACAGGACGCCGATGGCGGCGGCCCCGAAGCAACTTCATGGTAGCCAGGGCGCAGGGCATGGCCCGCCGTCCCGGTGGGGAGCGATGCGCTGGGGGCCAACAATTGACTCGGATTCAGGTTGACAAAGCGGCCATGGGATAGTTGATCAACGCCGCTGCCATCGCCCTGCAGGTGTCAATCCGGCTCCCCATTTTTCGCTGACGATGACCGATTCCGAGACGGCCGACTTTCCTCGGATCGATGCCACCATCCGTCGCCTGCTCAGTGGGGTGCCCCTGGTGGTGGGCAACCCTTCTCCCGCCTACGGCACCATGTTGCAAAGCAACCTGCTCAGCCAGGACCCTTCTGTTGCGCCGCCTCGGTTGCTGGGCATGGCCTCCACCGTCGCCGAGCTGAGGCTCCTGCTCCCGGATGGGGCGGCCGACGTGCTCGTCGCCACCACGAGCCAGCTGCGGGATGGCTGTTGCGTTCCGCTTCTGACCGAATGGTTGGGCCGGCCCGACCCCCCGGCCCTGCTGGTGCTCCTGCAGGAGGAGGCCCCGCCTCTGCCCCTGGAGGTGTTGCTCGGCCAGCCGAGGGTGGCGATTGTCTGGGAGGGAACCGTGGGCAAGGGAGGGTTGTTGCGGGCGGTGGAGCGCCTGCGGGAGGGCCAGGCCCATCTCGATCCAGCCGCCCTCCAGCGGATCCGGGAGGCGCAGGCCATCGCCGCCGCCCTCACCGAGCGGGAACGGGCCGTGCTGACCCTGGTGGCGGAAGGGCTCACCAACCGTCAGATCGCGGAGCGCCTCGTGGTGGCGGAGGTGACCGCCCGCGACCATGTGCAGCGCATCCTGCGGAAGCTGGTCTTGCCCGATCGCAACGCGGCGGCGGCGCTGGCGTTGCGCCTGGGCCTCCACGGCTGAAGCACCCGGGCGGGGAAAAACACTTCAGGTGCAGTGTTTCCTGATCGGTCGATGCGGCTGAGGATGCAGTCAACCGATTCAGGGCACTCTCTCTGAATCCGCTGAATCCTTCCTTCCCATGACCTCATCAAGTTTCGATTTGAATGGCGTGCTTCAGGGCTCTGTGACCTCGTCAAGCAGCTTCTGGGGTGGCCTAAGCGGCACATTTTCGATCACCAATTCCGGCTCGGATGCACTCAATGGCTGGCGCTTCAGCTTCATTTCGACATACAAGTCATTTGATTTTTACAATGGTGTCGAGAGTGCCCAGCTCAACAGCGATGGCACCTACACAATCACCGTGCAGGCCGCCCCAGGGGCCAGTCCCCTCGGCGCGGGCGCAACCCTGGACCTGGGCTTCACCGTGACCAGCGACAGCTACCCCACCGTGACCCTGGCCGAGGTGGTGCTTCTGGGCGCTGGCGCGGGCTCGGACACCGGTGCAAGTTCGGGTGGTGACAGTGCCGGTGGGACAGGGACAGGAACCGGCTCCGACCCTGGGATTGGAACCGGGACTGGGACCGGAACCGGTAGCGGAACGGGAACGGGAACGGACAACGGAGCTGGAACGGCGGGAGTCGGATTGGGGGTCGACTTTCAACTCGGCGGCAGCTGGAGCGGCACCTACGAGGGCACGGTGACCGTGCGCAACACCAGCGGAGCGGCTGTGCCTGCCGGCTGGAGCGTGACGTTCATCAGCGACCATGCCCTGAGGAGCATCAGCGATTTCACCGTTCAACAACGTCAGCTGGCGGATGGTCGCCACGAGGTGACCCTTTCGGCCGCCAGCTGGGCCTCCTCCCAGGGACTGGCCGCGGGGGCCAGCGTGAGCTCCTACTTCCAGGCCAGCGGCAATCTGAATGGCCAGAACGAGGCCGACCTGTTTGAGGTCATCGGAGCGACCGGCGCGGGCACCGACAGCGGCACAGACACGGGAGCGGATAGTGGGAATGGTTCTGGCACAGGGTCTAGCGGCGGAACGGATTCAGGCACGGAGGGCGGCACCGATGGAGGCAGCGGTGGAGGCAGCGGTGGAGGCGGCGATGGAGGCAGCGGAAGCGGCGGCGACTCAGGTATCGGCGACACGGGCATCGGTGACTCGGGCAACGGCGACTCGGGCTTGGGCGGTGGTGGGGCGATCGGTGGTGGCGACCAGGAGAAGCGTTTGGTGGGTTACTTCGAGGAGTGGGGCATCTACGGGCGTGATTTCCGGGTGGCGGACGTGCGCGCCGAACAGCTGACCCATCTCAACTACAGCTTCTTCGGCATCACTCCCACCCAAACGGACCGGCCCACCATGGCGCCCGAGCTGAACGTGCTCCCTGGCGCCATGGTGCAGGCCGGCTACCTGGGCCTCAACAGCAACACCCCTGGGGGCCTGGGCATCCACGACACCTGGGCGGCCTATGAGAAAACCTTCACCCAGGCCGATCAACTCGTGAGCCGGGCGTTCAAGGCCAGCGAATGGCAGGGCCTCAGCGCGGAGCGGCAGCAGGAGTATCTCAATGGTGGTGAGTTCGATGTCAGTGTGGTTGGCGATGGTTCGCGGCTGGTGCGGGCCAAGGCCGACACCTGGGCCGACTCCCAGGGCGGCATTCAGCGCACCTTCTCCCAGTCGGACTGGGATGGACTGAGTGATGAACGCCAGGCCGATCTGGTCAACAACGCCCAGCGCTACACCTGGACAGACCAGTGGCAAGGAACCTTCAACCCGGGCAGCGGCACCACCGCCCAGCGCCTCGCCGCCGTGGACGCCCACTTCGCCGCAGGGCCCGGCCGCAACCTCACCCTGCGTGGCGATGGAGATCTGGTGCGCAACAGTGCCGCTTGGGTGGATGATGACCCGAGCCATTGGCAAAAGCTGTACGCCGGCAATCTGAACCAACTGCGGCTACTGAAGGAGTTGAACCCAGAGCTGAGCATCGGCTTCGCCGTTGGCGGCTGGACCCTGTCCGGCAACTTCAGCACCAACCTGGACGACGCCACTGGCCGGGAGATCTTCACCCAATCCATCCTCGATCACCTGGAGTATTACGACTTCTTCAGCACGGTGGATTTCGATTGGGAGTACCCCGGTGGCGGCGGGTTGAGCACCAATGCCTCCAGCCCAGAGGATGGAAGCCATCTGGCGTTGACCCTGGAACTTCTGGATCAGAAGTTGGCGAGCTTTGAACAACGCACGGGTCGCGAGATCGAGATCTCCATCGCCACTGCTGGTGGGGCTGATAAACTGGCAAATCTGAATCTTCAGGGTATCGATCCCTATGTAGATTTCTACAATGTGATGGCCTACGACTTCCATGGTGGTTGGGAGGGCAAGACCGGGCATCAGGCGGCCATGACGGGCGATACCGGTGGTTACGACGTGGTAACGGCCGTGGATCAATTCCGCCAGGCCGGGATCGCCATGGACAAGGTGGTTCTGGGGGCACCGGCCTACACCAGGGGGTGGGGTGGGGTGGTGGCGGGCACCACCTTTGGCTATGGGCAAACGGGTGATGCCGCTCTGGCTCCTGGATCGTATGAGAAGGGCAACTACGACCACAAGGATCTGATCACCGGTGTTGAAAACGGCAGCTATCAGCTGGTATGGGATGACAACAGCAAGGCGGCCTTTGCCTACAACCCGAGCAGCGGGATCTGGAGTTCGATGGAAACCACTGCCACCATTGCCGGCAAGGCGGCCTATGTGGAGGAGGCAGGGCTGGGCGGGATGATGTTCTGGGCGCTCTCCAACGACAGCGAGGGCCCACAGAGTCTGATCGGAGCCGCTCACGAGGCCTTCTCCGGCACTGCCCTGGACGTGATCGCCGGTCGCGCTCCCAGCTTCGATCAGGTGTTGGGCGGCAATGGTGTCTTCAGCTTCAGCGACTTCACCACCCTGGCTTGAGGCGAGCGTTCACGGTGGCATCCACGATCGGACGTTGATCAGCTCAACAATCTGAACTGGCATATCGGTGGTGTTGGGGGTGCACCTGAATGGCCAAGAAAGGGATAACCACTCTTGACCTTCTACACGAGAAAACTTACCCTCTTCAATGCTATGGTCTTGAGTATAAATGCAAGCCTTAAGAGCTTCGAGAGGCTCTATGCCCCCATGCCCCACGCCTAGAAATGTACATCATCAAGATATCCACACCGTCTACTTAGGGCTTGCTGAATTTCATTTGCGGGATTTTCCGACGCGCCAAAGGCGGATCTCTCGGCTCGCACTTCCAAGCAGTGGTGACCACAGTTTGACTCCAAAAAGCTGACTATGCAGCCCTTAACAGCGCTGGACGGCGCCG
>JBKDSY010000110.1:0-10298 GCA_046340755.1 Cyanobacteriota bacterium | reverse complement strand
GGCTGCACAGCCAATGGCACCCGAAGAGCGGCCAGACCCCCGAGCGACTGCGCCGCGAGGTGGCCCGCACCACCACGGTCCTGCCCCCGATCGAGGAAGACGCCTTCCTCCGCAGCTTCGGCCACATCTACGCCAGCGGCTATTCCGCCGGTTACTACTCCTACAAGTGGGCAGAGCTGCTCAGCCTGGGGGGCAGCCGCCATCCGGCGGAGGTGTTTGAGTCGTTCCGCGGCCGGCCCCCCTCGGCGGAGGCCCTGATCCGCCACACCGGCCTGGCTCCGTAAGGGGTGCATCCCACCGACTGAGCAGAGCAGAGCTGTGCGGCACAGCGGAGTGAAGCTGGAAGGGCAGGAGTTGGGCAACGCCTGGACCCTCCGCTGCCCGGAGGTGCCGCACACCAACTGCGTGGTGGGGGATCATCCAGCGATTCCGGCGGAGTCCCTGCGCTTTTTGCGGCACCGAGGCCATCCCGAGGTGGGCCAGGGGGTGGGGGTTGGCACACCGCTGGCGGGCGCTGCAGCCGTCGCTGGTGATCACGTTGCGGTGGGGGGTGGTGGAGTTGACCGCTGCGGGTCGAACTCCCTGACGGTTGCGCCCTGGGCGTCGTTCTGAGGCTAGAGATTCAAGAACATGTGCTGCCTAAACCCCAGATCACCGACAAGCAAAAGATTGAAAACAATCTTAACAACTTTCGGCGTGTGACTTCTGTGGGATCAGTGTGACTTCTGTGACATCACGTTGAATTATAATTTTTTCTCGCATCGCTTTCTTACACTCGCATCAGCTGAGGGCTCGATGCAAGCGATTGTCAGACAATCCATACAGTCTTGGCTGTCCTCCCGGGGAACATCTTGATGGCTTCAGCGAGGATGTGCTTTGAAGGTTTTCTAGTGTACTCGCCCCCGGTTCCACATCACAACCGCAACAATCCACACCCCTTTGACTGTTCTTCCCCCCGCACCGAAGTCCGCCGCTGTTCAATCCCGGGCTTACGTTGAACCTGTGTCGGAGGTCTCCCATGACAGCAATTTTCGAATCACTGAAACAGTCGGTGCTCGAGGCCGAGCGTGATCCGACGGTGGAGACGGGGCAGGCGGCGATCGGCTTGATGCAGCAGTGGTTGGCAGCCAATGCGGCAGAGATCGGTGCCGCGGCCGTGCCCATGCCAACGGAATTCAATGGCACGATGATCCAATGGTTTCATTGGTATAACGAATACGATGGACAGCACTGGCGCCACTTGAGCAAGGAGGCTCCCGATCTGGCCAAGGCAGGATTCACAGGAGTGTGGATGCCACCAGCCACCAAGGGTGGCGGCATTCAGGATGTCGGTTATGGCATCTATGACCTCTTTGATCTGGGTGAGTTCGACCAAAAGGGCACGAAACGAACGAAATATGGCACGCGAGCCGAGTATGAGCAAGCGGTGGCGGCCTGTCATGCCGTCGGCATGCAGGTCTATGCCGACGCAGTGTTTAATCACAAAATGAATGGAGATGCCGATGAGGACTACTGGGCTACCCCTTACGACGTGAACAATCGGAACCTTCCCTTGGAGGGTGAACAGCCCATTCGCGCCAGGACCCAGTTTCGCTTTGATGAAAGGAAAGGCGAATACTCCAACATGCAGTGGCACTGGTATCATTTTGATGCCGTTGACTACAATGGACTGCGGCAAGACCGCAAGGCCATTTGGAAGACCAAAGGCGCCGCCTTTGAGACCAATGTGGATCTGGAGTTGGGAAATTACGACTATTTAATGGGTTGTGATCTCAACATCAATCATCCCGAGGTGCGCGGTGAGCTCAAGCACTGGGGCCGTTGGATGCACGATACATTCAAGGTGGATGGCTTCCGCTTGGATGCGATCAAGCACATCAACAGTGATTTCTTCCTTGATTGGATCCAGGATCTTGATCAGCATGCCAAACACACCCATTTTGTCGTTGGTGAGTATTGGAGCCAAGATCTGAGATCTCTCTCCTGGTATGCCGCCAACACCGGCGGCCGTATGCATCTGTTTGATGCGCCACTGCACTACAACTTTCACGTGGCTAGTAAGAGCAATGGTCACTACGATATGCGCCGCCTTCTTGATGGCACCTTGATGCAAACCATGCCCTTGCTGGCGGTCACCTTCGTCGAAAACCATGACACCCAGCCCTTGCGATCACTGGAATCCGTTGTGGAGGGCTGGTTCAAACCCTTGGCCTATGCCTTCATCTTGCTGCGCGACCAGGGGTATCCCTGTGTCTTCTATGCGGATTACTACGGCGACCACTACACAGACCAGAAGGAGAGCGACAATCAGCCTGACCGCAAATACGAGATCTGGCTGGACAGCCATCGCTTCCTCATCGATCGTTTCCTCCTGGCCCGCACCCACTGCAGCTATGGCCCCCAATACGACTACATCGATCACTTCAACACCATCGGCTGGACCCGCCTCGGCACGCCGGGCCATCCCCGGGCCATGGCAGTGTTGATGAGTGATGGAGCCGCCGGCTCGAAGTGGATGGAGGTGGGCAAACCACAGACCACCTTCCGGGATCTCACGGGCCACATCCGGGAGGCCATCACCACCAATGGCGATGGCTGGGCCGAGTGGCGCTGCCCCGGCGGTTCGGTCTCTGTGTGGGTGGAGGAAGGGGTGTTGCCGGAGATGGGTGTGGTGCTCCCTCAATGACTCGGCTTCCTGAGCCTGGCTCCCTGCAGGGAAATCCTCCGCCATCAAGGGCGATCCGCTGACGGTCCAGAGTTCAGCGGCAGCGGATCGCCTCTGACCAGCCTGATCGCCTCTGACCAGTCTGATCCCCTCTGACCAGCCTGATCCCCTCAAGGCCTGAGCCCCTCAGGGGATCAGGCCTTGAGGCGCTTCAGACCTTGCCCCGGGGCCCCCGGTCCACGGCGCCGGCGTAGACGGCCTGCTTGCCCAGCTCGTCTTCAATGCGAAGGAGTTGGTTGTATTTGGCCACCCGGTCGCTTCGGCTGAGGGACCCGGTTTTGATCTGGCCGGCCCGGGTGGCCACCGCCAGGTCGGCAATGGTCACATCTTCCGTTTCGCCGCTGCGGTGGCTGATCACGCTCGTGTAGCCCGAGCGGCTCGCCAGGTCGATCGCCTGCAGGGTTTCGGTGAGTGAGCCGATCTGGTTCACCTTGATCAGGATCGAGTTGGCCACTCCCCGCTCAATGCCCTGTTGCAACCGGCTGGTGTTGGTGACAAACAGGTCATCGCCCACCAGTTGCACCGTGTTGCCCAGCCGCTCCGTCAACAGGCCCCAGCCCTCCCAGTCGTCCTCGGCCACCCCGTCTTCGATCGACACGATCGGATAACGGCTCACCAGGGCCGCCAGCTGCTCCACCATCTCGGCACTGGTGTAGCTGCCGCCGCCGAAGGCATAGCGGCCATCCTTGAAAAATTCCGTGCTCGCCACATCCAGGGCCAGGGAGATCTGATCGCCCGGGTGGTAGCCGGCCTTCTGAATCGCGCTCACCAGCAGCTCGCCCGCCGCGTCGTTGCCCGCCAGGTCAGGCGCGAAGCCGCCCTCATCCCCCACGGCGGTGGAGAGGCCCTGGTCCTTCAACAATCCCTTGAGGGTGTGGAACACCTCCGCCCCCATGCGCAGGGCCTCGCGAAAACTGGTGGCGCCATGGGGCACCAGCATGAATTCCTGAAAGTCGAGGTTGTTGGAGGCGTGGGCGCCGCCGTTGATCACGTTCATCAACGGCACCGGGAGCAGGTTGGCCAGGGGGCCACCGAGATAGCGGTAGAGCGGCAGGCCCAGACCCTTGGCGGCGGCGTGGGCCGTGGCCAGGCTCACCGCCAACACGGCGTTGGCGCCCAGGGCGCTCTTGTTGTCGCTGCCATCCAGCTCAACCATGGCCCCATCCACGGCGACCTGGTCGAGGGCGCTCAGGCCGCAGAGGGCCGGGGCGATGCGCTCCTGCACGTGCTCCACGGCCTGGGAGACGCCCTTGCCGAAATACCGCTTTTTATCGCCATCGCGCAATTCATGGGCCTCGTGGGCCCCCGTGCTCGCGCCGCTGGGCACGATCGCCCGGCCGCTGGCTCCACCCTCCAGATACACCTCCGCCTCGACGGTGGGCGTGCCACGGGAATCGAGCACCTCCCGCGCAACGATCGAATCGATCACCAGGTCGAGGGAATCGAACACAGAGGCCATGGGCGATTGGGGCGATCCTATGGGTCGCCCCCACCGCCCCGGTTGTGTCGATGCCTACGCCTCGGGGCCCTCCCAGCGGAAGCGTTCGTCATCCCAGGCCCGGGGATCCTCGATCGGCTCCAGGTGGGTGAAGGGATGGCAGCGGGGCAGGGCGGCACCGATCTCCGCTTCGATGCGCTCGCAGAAGTCATGGCCCTGTTGCACGCTCCAGGCCCCTGGCACCAACACATGCAACGACACGAACCGGCGCGACCCCGCCAGTCGGGTGCGCAGCGCGTGGAACTCCACCCCCTCCCGCCGGTGCGCCTCCAGCAGGGCATGGAGGGTGGTGAGCTCCTCGGGGGGGAGGGCGCGATCCAGCAGGCCGGCGGCCGTTTCCCGCAACAGGCGCCAGCCGGTGAAGATGATCTGCAGGGCCACGGCAATGGCGATCAGCGGATCGAGCACCGCCTGGCCCGTCAGCTTGGTCAGGGCCACGCCCGCCACCACTCCAAGGGAAGTCCACACATCCGTGAGCAGATGGTGGGCATCCGCCCGCAGGGTGATCGAATCCAGCCGCTGCCCCGCCCGCAGCAACACCCGGGCCACGCCGCCGTTGATGGCGGTGGCCAAGAGCGACAGGGCCAGGCCCAGGTCGACCCGGCCCAGGGGTTCGGGATGGAGCAGCCGCTCTCCGGCCGTGGCCAGGATGGCGGTGGCCGCCACCACGATCAGGGCGCTCTCCAGGCCACTGGAGAAATATTCCGCCTTCGAATAGCCGTAGTGATGATCGGCATCCGCGGGCCGGGCGGCCAGGGTGAGGGCCCAGAAGGCCACCAGGGCCGCCACCAGGTTCACTCCCGATTCCAGGGCATCGGAGAGGAGGCCCACGGAACCGGTGAGGCGCCAGGCGAGGGTCTTCAGGCCGATGGTGGCCAGGGCCGCCGCCACCGACAGCAGGGTGTAGGGCCTCGGCGAGGCGGGGGCCATGGCAGACCATGGGCGGGTCCCCCACAATGACGGTGCCGCCCCCCCGTTGCCTGCGCCGAGGGTCACAATGGCGGGGACGTTTCCCCCGCGGGCTTCGGCTCCGGCCACGATGCGACTGCTGCACACCATGCTCCGGGTGGGAGATCTGGAGCGCTCGCTGGCCTTCTACACCGAGGTGTTGGGCATGCGCCTCCTGCGCCGCAAGGACTACCCCGGCGGACGGTTCACCCTGGCCTTCGTGGGCTACGGCGAGGAGCGCGACCACACCGTGCTCGAACTCACCCACAACTGGGACACCAGCAGCTACGAGGTGGGCGATGGCTTTGGCCACCTCGCCGTCGGCGTGGACGACATCGTGGCCACCTGCGAGGCCATCGCCGCCAAGGGGGGCAAGGTGGTGCGGCCGCCGGGCCCCATGAAGCACGGCACCACGGTGATCGCCTTTGTTGAAGACCCCGACGGCTATCGGGTGGAGTTGATCCAGCTGGCCCCCCCCGCCCCCGATCCGGCTCCAGCCCCCACCGCCTGAGGCCGCGCCCCCCATGCCCGCCGACACCCGCTCCAGCCCCGCCGCCAGCCCCAACGGCAGCCTCACCGGCCAACCGGAGAGCTTCAGCGACGCCGCCTGGGACCTGTTGCTCGCCAGCCAGGAGCAGGCCCGGCGCTGGCGCCATGGCGCCATGGACGTGGAACACCTGTTGTTGGCCCTCCTGCTGGATGGGCGCTTCCGCCCCTGGGTCGACCGCCTGCCCCTGGAGGAAGACCGACTCCTCGACCGCCTCGAGGCCTTCTGCGCCGACCAGCGCCCCAGTGGCGACACCACCCTCTATATCGGCGATGCCCTGGAGGATCTGCTGGAGGAGGCCGACCGGCGCCGAGCCAGCTGGGCCGACCGGCGAATCGACATCCCCCATCTCCTGCTCGCCCTGCTGCGGGACCCCCGCCTGGGGGCCAGCCTGTTGGCGGAAGAGGGCCTCAGCGACGACCTCCTCACCCGCCAGTGGCGCCCAGAGAGCCCTGGCGCCCGCTCTGACCTGGGCGCTCCTGGTGCCCCCCCGAGTCCCCTGGCGCCCCCTTCCTCCCCTCCGGCGGGCAGCGCCGTTCCTTCCCGGCCGTCGCCGCCACCGCCGGCTGGGCCCTCCGGCCCCCCTTCACCCCCCGCCGCGCCCCCGCCGGGCGGCCTGCGCCTGGAACGGCTCTCGGGCGAGGACGACGAGGGCAAGCCCGAGGGCCTCGCCCTGTTTGGCCGCGACCTCACGGCGGCGGCCCAAGCCGGGGATCTCGATCCGGTGATCGGTCGCGACACGGAGATCCGGCGCCTGATCCAGGTGCTCTCCCGCCGCGGCAAGAACAACCCCGTGTTGATCGGCGAACCGGGGGTGGGCAAGACCGCCGTGGCCGAACTCCTTGCCCAGCGGATCGTGGCCGGGGAGGTGCCCGAGGCCCTGCGGGGCGTGCGGCTGGTGGCCCTGGATCTGGGAGCCCTGATCGCGGGCGCCAAGTTTCGCGGGCAATTCGAGGAACGGTTGCGGGGGGTGTTGGAGGAGGTGCGCGACGCCGAGGGCCGCAACGGCGGTGTGGTGCTCTTCATCGACGAGCTGCACACGGTGGTGGGGGGGGAGCGGGCCGCCGCCGACGCGGGCAGCCTGCTCAAGCCCGCCCTGGCCCGGGGCGACCTGCGCTGCATCGGCGCCACCACCCCGGAGGACTACCGCCGCACCATCGGCAAGGACCCCGCCCTGGAGCGGCGCTTCCAACAGGTGGTGATCCGGGAGCCCGACCGCTCCACCTGCCTGGAGATCCTGCGGGGGCTGCGGGAGCGCTACGAACTCCACCACGGGGTCACCATCACCGATCAGGCCCTGGTGGCGGCGGGTCGGCTGGCGGAGCGCTACATCAGCGACCGCTGCCTGCCCGATTCCGCCATCGACCTGGTGGATGAGGCCGCCGCCCAGCTGCGAATGGAGGTGACCTCCAAGCCCCGGGTGGTGGAGGAGGCCGAAGGGGAACTGCGGCGGGTGGAGTTGGCCCTGCTGGCGGCGGAAACCGCGCCGGTGGAGGAGCGGGTGCACCTGCAGGAGCAGCGCCAGCGGGCCCACGCCACCCTCGACGCCCTGCGCCGCCAGTGGCACGAGGAACGGGAGCGCCTGGCGGAGCTGCGGGCCCTCCTGGAGGAAGACGAGCAGCTCTCCCAGGCCATGGCGGAGGCGGAGCGGGATGGCGACCTGGAGCTGGCCGCCCGCCTGCAATACGACCAACGCCACCGGCTGGCCCAGCGGCGGGCGGCCCTGGAGGCCGAGCTGCGGAACGACCCCATGCTCCGGGAGCAGGTGGAGGAGGGCGACATCGCCGATGTGGTGGCCCGCTCCACGGGCATTCCCGTGCAGCGCCTCCTGGCCGGGGAACGGCAGAAGTTGTTGGAGCTGGAGGGGCGCCTGGGGGAGCGGGTGATCGGCCAGCCGGAGGCCGTGGCCGCCGTGGCCGCCGCCATCCGCCGAGCCCGGGCGGGCATGAAGGCCCCCAGCCGGCCCGTGGGCTCCTTCCTCTTCCTCGGCCCCACCGGCGTCGGCAAAACCGAGCTGGCCAAAGCCCTGGCCGCCGCCCTCTTCGACGAGGAGGAAGCCCTCGTGCGGCTGGACATGAGCGAATACATGGAACGCAACGCCGTGGCCCGCCTGGTGGGGGCCCCACCGGGCTACGTGGGCTACGAGGAGGGCGGCCAGCTCACGGAGGCGGTGCGCCGTCGCCCCTACGCGGTGTTGCTGCTTGATGAGGTGGAGAAGGCCCACCCGGAGGTGTTCAACCTCCTGCTCCAGGTGCTCGACGACGGACGGCTCACCGATTCCCAGGGCCGCACCGTCGACTTTCGCCACACCGTGGTGATCATGACCAGCAACCTGGCGGGGCGGGCCATCCTGGAGCGAGCGCGGGCGCCGCAAGAGAGCCCGGAGGCGGAGGAGGCCCTGCGCCAGGAGGTGGATCAGGCCCTGGCCCGGCAGTTCCGCCCGGAATTTCTCAACCGCATTGATGAGGTGATCCGCTTCCGCCCCCTGGGCAAGGAGGATCTGCGGCGCATCGTGCATCTGCAGTTGCGGGAGCTGGCCCACCTCTTGGCGGAGCAGCAACTGCGGCTGGAGGTGGATGAGGCGGTGGTGGCGGCCCTGGCGGAGCGGGGCTGGGAGCCGGAGTATGGGGCCCGGCCCCTGCGGCGCCTGATCCGCCGCTGGATCGAGAATCCCCTGGCCACGGAGTTGCTGGAGGAGCACTTCACCGGCGCCTGGGGCGTCAGGCTGGGCCCGGGGCCGGACGATGCCCCGGACCAGCTGCGCTTCGAGGCCCTGCGCCCTGGTGGGGAGAGCGTCCGGTAGGGTGGTCGTTTGCTGATGGGCGGCGACGCCCGGCAAGCGCCGCTCAGCCAGCGATTTCCCTGCCGTGGACCCCACCCCCGCCCCTTCCTCCACCTCCGCGCCCGAGCGGCAATCTCCCCCCGGCGCTCCGGAGCCCACAGCCATGGAGCAGGCCAACGGCTTCGCCGCCGCCACCCTGGCCGAACTCCGCAAGGTGGTTTGGCCCAGTCGCCAACAACTGTTCAATGAAACGGTGGCGGTGATCGTGATGGTGGCGGTGTCTGCGGCGGCGATCGCCGCCCTCGATCGCTTCTATGGCTGGGGAGCCAACCTGTTGTTCCGACCATGATGGCCCTGACCGAGTCTTCCCCGCCCAGCCTCAACGACGAGGGCGCTCCCGAGGAGGAGATCGTTCTCCCCGAGGCCCCCGAGCTGGATCCCCTCGCCGCGCCCGTGGATCCCCTGACCGTCGACCCCCTGGCCCTCACGGAGGGCGCCCCGGTTCCCCTGGAGGCGGTCTCCGGGGAAGGGGCCGCTGGCGAGGCGGCGGAGAAACCGCAGGTGGCCCGCTGGTATGCCGTGCAGGTGGCGTCGAGCTGCGAGAAGAAGGTGAAAGCCACCCTGGAGCAGCGGGCCATCACCCTGGGGGTGAGCAACCGCATCCTCGACATCGAAATCCCCCAAACCCCCGGGGTGAAACTCAAGAAAGACGGCACTCGCCAATCCATTGAGGAGAAGGTGTTCCCGGGCTATGTGCTCGTGCGCATGATCCTCGACGAAGACACGATGATGGCCGTGCGCAGCACCCCCAACGTGATCAACTTCGTCGGCCAGGAGGAGCGGCGCGCCACGGGCAAGACCCGCGGCCACATCAAGCCCCGCCCCCTGAGCCGCTCGGAGGTGGAGCGCATCTTCCGCCGTGCCACCGAGAAGAAGGCCGTCGTCAAGGTCGACCTCAGCGAGGGAGACCAGATCCTGGTGACCGGAGGCCCCTTCAAGGACTTCCAGGGCGAGGTGATCGAGGTGTCGGCCGAGCGCAGCAAGCTCAAGGCCCTGCTCTCGATCTTTGGTCGGGAAACGCCGGTCGAACTGGAATTTTCCCAGGTCAGCAAACAAAACTGACCCATCCAGCGTGGCCGTCTCCCTGCGGAGGGCGGCCCGAGGTGGTGATCCCACCAGCTCCGTGAGGCTTCGGCATCCCGGGATCCGCAGACCATCCAGCCCCATTCACCGCCCAGCCTGCCTGCCCTGCCGATGGCCAAAAAAGTCGTAGCTGTGATCAAGCTGGCCCTTTCGGCCGGCAAAGCCAACCCGGCGCCGCCCGTGGGCCCTGCCCTCGGCCAACACGGCGTCAACATCATGGCGTTCTGCAAGGAGTACAACGCCCGCACCCAAGACAAGGCCGGTTATGTGATTCCGGTGGAGATCTCGGTCTTTGAAGACCGCAGCTTCACCTTCATCACCAAGACACCTCCCGCCTCCGTTCTGATCCAGAAAGCCGCGGGCATCGAGAAGGGATCCGCCACCTCCGGCAAGGGTTCCGTGGGAGCGATCAGCCGCGCCCAGCTCGAGGAGATCGCCAAAACCAAGCTGCCCGACCTCAACTGCACCAGCGTGGAGTCGGCCATGCGCATCATCGAAGGCACCGCCCGCAACCTGGGCGTCGCCGTCAACGACTGAGCCTCACCGCCCAGTCCATCCCCATCCCTGTCCACCTCACCGGGGGAGACCGCCACGGTCGTTCGCACCCCTTGCACCCATGAGCCATCCATCCAAACGCTTTGTTGCCCTCGCGGAA
>JBKDSY010000109.1:0-3135 GCA_046340755.1 Cyanobacteriota bacterium | reverse complement strand
GGCCAACCGAACCGTTCGTGACCTGGTGGAGGAGGCCCTCCGTCATTGGGCTGGCCAATGGGAAGACCACAGTGATCCCAACAGCCCCCATGAAGCCAGCCTTCTGCACCTGGTGATTGACAAGGCTCACCATGAACTCGGCTGGTCGCCCCGCTGGCCCTTCACCACGACTGTGGAGCGAACGGTCAGCTGGTACAGGCGGGTACATGGAGGGGAGGCAACCGCGCTTGAATGTTGCATGAACGATTTGAACTTCTTCCAGAAGGACCCGAACTGGTTTTGATGTTCTCCAAAAGCTGCAAATGATGAAAGATCCCAACACATTGCGCCAGGAGATTCTTGCCCTTACGCGCGATTATTCCCGCCAAGTTCACGCCACCTTTCGCCCTGCAGTCGACCCAGCTCGGCAACCTTGGAAGGAAGGTTCTCCCATACCCTACGCGGGACGGGTGTTCACCGAAGACGAAGTGGAGGCCGCAGTCTCTGCCACCCTTGATTTCTGGCTCACCCTGGGCTCAGAGGGAGCAGCCATGGAGCGGGAGTTGGCGGCCTACTTGGGGGTGCGCCACAGCTTGTTGGTCAATTCCGGCTCCAGCGCCAATTTGGTTGCCATCTCGGCCCTAACTTCCCCAAAACTTCCGGAGGCTCGGCGTCTCAAGCCCGGCGATGAGGTGATCACCGTGGCCGCCGGATTCCCCACCACTGTTGCGCCCATCGTGCAGGTGGGTGCCGTGCCGGTCTTCATTGATGCCGACCCCACCACCGGCAACGCCCGCTGCGAGCAATTGGAGAGCGCCTATAGCCCAGGCAAAACCAAGGCCGTAATGATGGCCCATGCCCTCGGCAACCCCTTTGACCTAGCCACCACCCTGGCCTTTTGCCGTAAGTATGGCCTCTGGCTAGTGGAGGACAACTGCGACGCCCTGGGCTGCAGCTACTCCATGCCGCGCCCCTTGGCCGAAACCCTGGGTTTCACGGAGAACAGCCGCGGGCTTGACGAGGGTCCCGACCGGGTGGCCCGCTGGACAGGCACCTGGGGCGACCTGAGCACCCAAAGCTTCTACCCACCCCATCACCTCACCATGGGTGAGGGTGGCGCGGTGAACATCGTGCGGGATGCCAAGCTCAAAGTCATCGCGGAGAGCTTTCGCGATTGGGGTCGCGACTGTTGGTGTCCAAGCGGCGTCGATAACACCTGCAACAAACGTTTTGAGTGGCAATTGGGGGAACTCCCCGCCGGGTACGACCATAAATACACGTACAGTCACTTGGGCTACAATCTCAAACCCTTGGATCCCCAGGCTGCCATCGGCAGAGTTCAGTTGCGCCGTCTCCCGGAATTTATCGAGGCGCGTAAGGGCAACTGGGAGACGCTGCGCCGTGGCCTGGCCGCCCACGAGGATGTTTTTGCCTTTGCCCTGCCGACCCACGCCACCGCTTGGGATCCGGAAGAGGGTTTCTTTTGGGATGCAAGCGGCTGTCGAACGGTCTGTTCCTGGTTTGGCTTCAAAATCACCGTGCGAAGCCACGCACCCTTCAGCCACACCGATTTGGCTCGTGAATTGGATTCCCAACAGATTGGCAACCGCATGCTCTTCGGGGGCAATCTCTTGCGTCAGCCAGCCTTTGTTCACCTCCGTCAGGATCAGCCCGATGCCCTGCGATTGGCGGCTCCGACCATGCCAGGAGCCGATCAACTCATGCGCCAAGCACTGTTCCTGGGCACATACCCTGGCTTGACTATTGACATGCTGGAACGGGAAATCGACGTGATCGCTCAATTTGCCAGCAGGAAACCAATCCCCCCCTCCCCAACGGCCGCGCCGACTACCTGATGAAAGCCTCCCATTTCGTGGCCCAATACCTGGAAGCCAGAGGCGTCACCCACATCTATGAGCTTGTCGGTGGCATGATCACCCATTTGCTCGACTCCTTGAGTCTGCAGAGCGGGATCCAAATCGTGACCTGCCACCATGAACAAGGCGCAGCTTTCGCCGCCGAAGGCCACGCCAGGATCACGGGAATCCCTGGGGTGGCTCTCGCGACCAGTGGTCCAGGAGCCACCAATTTACTGACCGGGATCGGCAGCTGTTATTTCGATTCCACCCCTGCTGTCTTCATCACAGGTCAGGTAAACACGCATGAACTGAAGGGTGATCGCGAGATCCGCCAATTGGGCTTCCAAGAGACCGACATCGTGTCCATGGCCAAGCCCATCTGCAAGTTAGCTGTGCAAGTTCGACAAGCCGCAGACCTCCCCATGGTTCTTGAGGAGGCTTTTCGTCAGGCCTTGGAGGGTCGACAGGGCCCTTGCCTGGTGGATCTGCCAATGAATGTGCAGGCCGAGACCATCGACGAGCAACCCGCCCTTGAGGCCCTGCGGAGAGCTCAAGAGCTCGCCAATTCAAAAGCCTTTCACATCCAGGCAACTGACTCTGCGACGACAGATCTCCCAGATCAGTTTCAGCAACTTCTTCAGGCCATTGATGGGGCACAGCGCCCTCTTCTTTTGATGGGCGGAGGATGCGCGGCAGTCCCTAATCGAACAGCAGCCGTCGACGTTGCCAATCGTCTCGGGATCCCTGTGGTTCTGTCGCTGATGGGAGTGGACGTCCTTCCCGAGACCCATCCCCTGAGGGTGGGATTCATTGGCTCGTATGGGAATCGTTGGGCAAATAAAGCCCTTGGTGCCGCTGATCTCCTGGTGGTGATGGGCAGCCGTCTGGACATCCGGCAGACGGGCGCGGATGTGGAAAGTTTCTGCACTGGCAAGCAGATCTGGCAAATCGACATTGACCAGGCCGAGATGGGAGTTCGCGTTCAACCCGACCGTTCACTGTGCTGCTCCATCCAGGCCGCCGCAGCACAACTTGCATTGGCCGACCACCCATCTCCATCGGAGCCGGGTCCTTGGAAGCTGGAAATTCAAGAGATGCGAATGCAGTACCCAGCCCCCAGGGAATACACCACTGAGCCGGGCGAATGCAACCCTGTGGCCCTCCTCCAAGAGGTCAGCCAGCTTGTGCCGCATCCCTGTCAATACATCACGGATGTTGGCCAACACCAAATGTGGGCCGCCCAGAGCCTGGCCTTTGGTAGCCAGGACCGCTTTTTAACCTCCGGGGGCATGGGAGC
>JBKDSY010000108.1:0-12644 GCA_046340755.1 Cyanobacteriota bacterium | reverse complement strand
GGTCGTCTGGCCCAATGGAGCCGACCTCGCGCCTGAGTATCTCTATCAAATGGCCCAGCAAACACCATCCACACTGGCCGGATGAAGGTTATTACGGTCTAGGTGCGCCTGCCGCCAGCCCTTGCTCCTGGGCTACGGCGGCCAAGCGACGATCCTGGGTCCATAGGCGGCAGTGGCTCAACCGGGCAGAAGCCAACAGGTGGGCATCCGCACAGCCAATCCCTCGTCCCATCAGCCGGTCGCGCTCAATCAGCAGCAGCACTTCCTCATCATTGGCCACCGTTGCGGCTGGCAGCCCCCTGCAGTAGCTCCAGCACCAGGGATCGATTGCGCAGAGTGCCGCAGGCCACTTCGCCGATCACCCAGGGATGGATCAACACCTCGCCCTTCTGCAGGAGCGTGGGGAGGCGGGGCAGCCAATGGCGCAGATGCTCCCCCACCCTCACGGACGTGTCAACCAGGATCACGCTGCAGTCTGCCGGCGGGGGATCGGCTCCAGATCAGGTTCGCTGCCGCCCAGGGCCGCCAGGCGTTTGGCGCTCTCGCGCTGCACCAGGGCCCGCAGGGCCTCCTTGAGCAGGGCGCTGCGTTCCAGGTCGCCGCACAGCTGCTCGGCCTTGGCCAGCAGCTCGTCGTCGAGCGTCACGGTGGTGCGCATGGATTCGAGCAGGGCTCGCATCACGTCAGGCATCACCCGATGCTCCAGTCGATACACCGAATTACAGTTGGGTGGCTTTGGTAATTCACGCCATGCGCAGCACGATCACCGCCCGTGGCCAGACCGTGGTTCCCGCGCCCATCCGTGAGCGCTTCGGGCTTGGGCCCTCCACCCGCCTCGAATGGATCGTCGATGGCGACGGCTCCATCCGCGTGGTACCGGTGGCCCTGGATCCCATCCAGGCGTTCCGCGGCTCCGGCGCCGGTGGCGGAACCGCCCGCCTGCTGGCGGATCGCGTCAGCGATCGGCAGAAGGAGGCGCCATGACAACCCGCTGGCTGCTCGACACCTCCGCCCTGCTCGCCCTCCGCGACGACGAGGACGGCGCGGACCGGGTGGCCCACCTGCTGCAGGCGGCGCAGAGCGGTGAGAGCCGCTGCCTGGTCTGCTTCATGAGCCGCATGGAGGTCCTCTACCGGGTCTGGAAGGACGAAGGCGAACGGCGTGCTCGCCTGGCGGATGCCCAGCTGCAGTCCTTGCCGATCGAGTGGGTCTCCTGCAGTGATGAGCTCCTCGAGCGGGCCGCTTCCATCAAGGCCTGTCATCCCCTGTCCGTGGCGGATGCCTGGATCGCCGCCTCGGCCCAGCTGCAGGGTGCCGTGCTGGTGCACAAGGATCCGGAGTTCCGCTCGCTGGGCGAGATCCCGCAGGAGTGGCTCGCCTGATCCCAGCCAATTCCGAGTTGGCCACCGCCAGATTCCGAGCTAGACGGCTCCAGATTCCGGATCAGCCGCTGCCAGCCTCCGGATCAGCCGCCGTGGATCCATGCTCTTGCAGCCGGTCTGACCCCGCGGCATCGTCAGGCGCCTGCAGGAGAGCCTGGCCGATACGCCCGTGGTGCTGCTCAACGGGCCTCGCCAGAGCGGCAAGACCACCCTGGTGCGCCAGTTCGCCAGCGAGCAGCGCCCCTACCTCACCCTCGACGACGCCACCACCTGCTCCGCCGCCCGCGAGGATCCGCAGGGTTTCATCCGCCGGCTCGATGGAGCCCTGATCGACGAGGTGCAGCGGGTGCCCGAACGGCTGCTGGTGATCAAGCTGGCCGTGGACGAGCGGCGCCGCCCCGGCCGCTTCCTGCTCACCGGCTCCGCTGATGTGATGGCCCTGCCCGGGGTGGCCGACTCGTTACCGCCCGAGCAGGCCGTTGCCCAGGTGGGTGAGGCCCTGGAGATGCGTGGGCGCGCAGCTATCTCAATGCCATCCTTCAACTCCAGTTTCTCGATTCCGGGTTGTTGAGTGCGCTCCTGGGGCTCAGGCTAGCTGGGCTCGTGACGAATCGGACCGCCTTTGGTCCAGCGCTGGAGTGCTATGTCTATGCTGAATTCCTACGCCTGGCCAGCTGGAGTGAAGACAGCTACGAACTCTTCATGTATCGCGACAAGGATCAGCGGGAGGTGGATGTCGTGATCGCCGATGGTCCTGTCCAGGTTGTGGGCGTGGAGGTCAAGGCGGCGGCCAGTGTTCAGGCGGCCCAAGGCGTGGGGCTGAGCCGCCTTGCAAGTCAGGCCGGTGATCGCTTCCTCGGTGGCGTGATCCTCTACGACGGCATCCAGGCCCTGCCGCTCGCCAGTCTCTGGCACGCCCCCCCGCTGCCATGACCCCCAACCCCTACAGCGAAGACCACCTGGTGGAGCAGCCCGCCCTGGCGCTGCTGTCTGAGCTGGGCTGGCAGACCGCCTGCGGATTGGAGGAAACCTTCGCGCCGGAGGGCGGTAGTCTCGGCCGGCGGGATCGCCGCGAGGTGGTGTTGCTGCCGCGCCTGCGGGCCGCGCTGGAGCGGCTCAATCCAGGCCAGCCCCCCGAAGCGATCAATGCCGCCATCGAGGAGCTCAGCCGCAACCGCTCCGCCATGGGCCTGGTATCGGCAAACCGGGAGGTGTACCGCCTGCTCAAGGACGGCGTGCTCGTGTCCGTGCCCGACCGGGAGCGGGGCGGCCACAGCAAGGTGCGGCTGCGCGTCGTCGACTGGGACCGGCCCTCAGAGAACGACTGGCTTGCGGTCAACCAGTTCAACGTCAAGGGGGATCTCTACAACTGCTGGCCCGATCTGGTGGGCTTCGTGAACGGTCTGCCGCTGATGGTGATCGAGTTCAAGAAGCCCGGCGTCTCGGCCCGCGTCGCCTTCGACGACAACCTCACCCACTACAAGGCCGCCATCCCCCAGTTGTTCTGGAGCAATGCCTTCCTGATTGCGACCAATGGCACTGCCAGCCGCATCGGTTCGCTCAGCGCCGACTGGGAGCGGTTCTTTGAGTGGAAGCGGATCGAAAGTGAGGAAGAGCCCCGGCGCGTGTCGCTGGAGGTGCTGCTGCGCGGCGTCTGCCAGCCCGGGCGCTGCCTTGATTACGTCGAGAACTTCATCCTGTTCAGTGACAGTAAGGATGGGCTGATCAAAATCATCGCCCAGAACCACCAGTTCATCGGCGTCAACAACGCCATCGCCGCCACCCTCGAGGCCCGCCGACGCGGCCATGGCCGGGCGGGCGTGTTCTGGCAGACCCAGGGCAGCGGCAAGAGCTACTCAATGGGCTTCTACAGCCAGAAGATCCAGCGCAAGGTGCCCGGCGACTGGACCTTCGTGATCGTCACCGACCGCACCGACCTCGATGAGCAGATCGCCGAGACGTTCAAAGCCGCCGGGGTCGTTTCCCAGGCCGAGGGCGATCAGTGCCATGCCGACAGCGGTGCCCAGCTGGCGGAACTCCTGCGCGGCAACCACCGCTACGTGTTCACCCTGATCCAGAAGTTCCGCATCCCCGAGCTGCTGTGTGATCGCACCGATGTGGTGGTGATCACCGACGAGGCCCATCGCAGCCAGTACGACACCCTGGCCCTGAATATGCGCACGGCCCTGCCCAAGGCGCTGTTCACCGCCTTCACCGGCACGCCGCTGATCGACGGCGAGGAGCGCACCCGAGAGGTGTTTGGCGACTACGTGTCGATCTACGACTTCCAGCAGGCGGTGGAAGACGGGGCCACCGTGCCGCTGTTCTACGAGAACCGCACCCCAGAGCTACAGCTGGTCAACCCCGATCTCAACGACGACATCTACGCCGTGATCGAGGCCGCCGATCTCGACGGCGTGGAGGAGAAGAAACTTCAGCGGGAGCTGGGTCGTCAGTACCACATCATCACCAGGGACGACCGCCTGGAGACGATCGCCCGCGACATCGTGCGCCACTTCCTTGGCCGGGGTTTCATGGGTAAGGCGATCGCGATCTCGATCGACAAGGCCACCACCCTGTGCATGCACGACAAGGTGCAGCGCTATTGGCGGGAGGAAACCGAGCGGGTGCGCGCACTGGTGGAGCAGCTGCCGCTGGAGACTTCTGAGGAAGGGGAGGAGCTGCGCGAGCGGTTGCACATCCTCACCAGCACCGAGATGGCGGTGATCGTGTCGGCTGCCCAGAACGAGATCGCCGACATGGCCGCCCTGGGGCTCGACATCGAACCGCACCGCCGCCGGCTCACCAGCTCCGAGCCACCGCTGGATCAGCGTTTCAAAGATCCGACAGATCCGCTGCGGCTGGTGTTCGTCTGCGCCATGTGGCTCACCGGCTTCGATGCGCCGAGCTGCTCGACGCTCTATCTCGACAAGCCGATGCGCAACCACACTCTGATGCAGACGATCGCAAGAGCCAACCGCGTGTTCCCCGGCAAGCACAGCGGTCTGATCGTCGACTACGCCAACGTGTTCGCTTCCTTGGAGAAGGCACTGGCCCTCTATGGTGGCCGCAGCGGCGGCGGGGCCAAGCCCACCCAGGACAAGTCCGTGCTGGTGGATCAGCTGCGGCAGGTGCTGACGGACGCGGTCGTTTCTGTGCGGAGAACCAGGTGGACATCGCCGCGATCCATGCCCAGACGGACGGGATGCAGCGCCTGCAGCTGATCGACGATGCCGTCGAGGCCTTGATCGCGCCGGAGCCGCTCAGGCAGAAGTTCCAGGAGCAGCAGCGTCTGGTGCAACTGCTGCACGCTGCGATCAAGCCCGACCCCGCTGCCCAGGAGTTTGCGGCCTCAGTCGGCGCGCTCAACAGCATCGCGGCCTCCATCCGTCTGAAGCTCAACCCCAACCCGCCCGACATCAGCGCGGTGATGGGTCAGATCGGTCAGGTGCTTGATCAGTCGATCACCGGCATCGCCATCCGTGATCAGGGGCCGCCCAGCATCGACCTCTCCAAGATCGACTTCCAGGCGCTGGCCGATAAGTTTAAGCAGAAGAAGAACAAGAAGACCGAGCTGGAGGAACTCAAGGCCCTGATCGCGGCTCAACTCGCCAGGATGGTGCAGCTCAACCCCACCCGCGCCGACTTCCGCGAGACGTTTGAGGCCCTGATCGCCAGCTACAACTCCGGCAGCCGCAGCGTTGAGGAGGTCTACAAGCAGCTCCTGCAGCTGAGTCTGCAGCTCAGCCAGGAGCAGCAGCGCCACATCCGCGAGAACCTCAGCGAGGAGGAACTGGCGATGTTCGACATCCTGCTTCAGTCCGCACCGGATCTGTCCGACAGCGATCGCGCCAAGGTCAAGCAGTCGGCCCAGGAGCTGGTGGAGCGGATCAAGGAACTGCTGGTGCTTAACTGGCAGCAGAAGTTTGATGCCAGGGCCAAGCTCAAGGTCGTCATCGAAGAAGCCCTCGACATCGGCTTGCCCCGCGCCTATACACCGGAGCTCTACAAGCAAAAGTGTGAGGCCGTGTTTGCCCACATCGAGCAGGCCTACCCGGAACGGGACCAGAGCGTCTATGCGCCCGCCGTCTGAGGGGCCGGTCTCTCAGCCATGTCAGCCTCAACGCTGATGCAGACCCTGAATCGGCCCCCTCGTGAGCGCATTTGACCCGGAGCCCTTCCTGCCCGACTGGATCGAGGCGGCGGCTGAAGAGGTCCGCAGCTGGGCTCCCTCCCGCACCAGATTCGGGCAGAGGTGCCGTTGGATCCAGCGGCGCAGATCGTCGATGCGGGCATCGGCCTCGGCATGCTCGTCGTCGCCGTCGATGCCCTGTTGTTTCCGCAGGGTGCGGTAGTCCTTGAGCAGACGGGCCAGCTCAAGCTCAGGGGTGGAGGGATCCAGGCCCTCCAGCACCAGAAGCGTTCAGCCCAGCCGCGAGGGCTCGGGCGACACCAGCAGCCTGCCGAGGCCGCGCAGGGCCAAGGCGCTGCGTGTTTGAGTGTCTCCGTGCCCTCACGCTAAAGGGTCACATTGGTGACCAATAACACCAAGGAGTTCAAGTGAGAACCAGGCCTTCAGCTCGATAACTGAGGTCCCAGCGCTTCGCCATGCGTGGGGGAGACCGGGTCAGGAAGCAAGGCCAGGGATGTCTTGCCGCGGCGACATGGGCGGCAAGGCGGACCTCTTTCCTGACGCAGGGGGCACTCAGCCTGTCGTTGGCAGCACTGGCCCCATCCTGTGGCTCAGTTTTTCTGTCGTCAATGGTTCAGTTTTCATGGTTGCCGGACACCTGTCTTCATCCAGCTGAATCCGATCTCATGGGCCAGAAAGGCTTTGATCTGAGGGGGGGGCTACCGACCAGCCAGGAGGGGGCGAAATTCTTACGAAAGATTTTTGGCAGAACCACGATTGCCATCAGGCTCCTGACGCTTGATGGAAGCGCCATGGCCACGAAGACAACACGACAACAAGCCCCACCACACCGTTTCGTTGAGGGGCTGAGCCGTGCCAGACACCACTCCCTCCGGCTGTTGAACGGATTGTTGCTGTTGCTTTTGGGCCTGGCCCTGCCTGCCGCCAGTCAGGAACAGTTCGCTGCAGCGGATGCCCTGTGCCGTTCCATGGGGCCTCGGATGGTGATCACGATCAGTGTCGGTATCCTGCTGTCCATTGTTTTGATTCTTGGCCTGATTTATTGGCGGTTGCAGCATGGTGGCTGGTCCCTCGCCAATGCCGCCTCCGAACCCACTACCCTGCGCATTCCCCTGGACGCGAACTGGGCCCAATCGGCGGGTGACCGAAAAAGTCTTCTCGGCACGAAGGATCCCCATGGGCCTGTGGTGTCGCTCACCGTGATGGAGGCGAGTAGCAGTCGCTTGATTGCTCTTGCCGGCATGGTGTGCATTTTGTTCGTCTATGTCGGCTTTGCTGTTTTTGCGCTCTACACCTTCGGTCTCACCTGTCAGATGCCCGCCTCGACTGTGGCGGTGACCACCTTTTTGACCTCCGGTTTGACGTTGTTCGCGCCCTATGTGGCCAACAAGGTGTCTGGTCTGTTGCAACCCCTCCGGTCCACGCCACCGGCCCCTCCAGAGCCCATGGTGGCGTTGCCGGCGGAGTCTCCTTCTCCGTCCCTCCCCCCAGCACGGCCCCAACTCCCGGAGGTGACTTCCGCCGCCAGAAACGACCTCAGCCGCCGGACGGGCGCCATCCCCCCCCATCGCACCGTTTCACCACCGGCCCAAACCTCTACGCCAGGCCCGGCCGTGTTGGACGTGGCGGCCCAGGCCGCGATCCGCTCCCAGCAGGCCTCCCAGGGATCAGCCACAGCGGTTCCTCCCTACGGGGATGCGGTTCGCCTGATCGCGCAGTTTGAGGGGTTCGTGGACCATGCCTACCCCGATCCGGCTAGCGGTGGGGAGCCCTGGACCATCGGCTATGGCTTCACCAGCCTGGATGGTCGCCCTGTGCGGCCGGGTGATTCCATCAGCCGGGCGGAAGCGGACGCCCAGCTCTTGGCTGGCGTGAATGGTTGCGCCCGTCATCTGGCCACCACCATTCCCTACTGGAGTGCCATGGCCGACGATCAACGCTGTGCCCTGATCTCCTTTGCCTGGAATCTGGGGGAAGACTTTTATGGCGGCGATGGCTTCGCCACCATCAGCCGTGCGTTGCGGGAGCGGGATTGGTCCTCGGTCCCCCAGGCGCTACTGCTGTATTGCGATCCAGGCACGGCGGTAAGTGATGGGCTGCTGAGGCGCCGGCAGGCGGAGGGGCAGCTCTGGCAGAGGGGATTGTCGGAGCCGGCCACCCCCGCGGCCAGCGTCGGGTCTTCCCTCGCCAAGGCCAACGTCCCCATGGCCACTGTCATCAGTACGGCTCGCGGTGCGCAGGCCCAGGGGGCCAACCCACTCTCAGTGCCCTGGTTTGACCAGTTGTCGATGGACGACGGACAAGGGTGGCGGGATTGCTTTTCCGCCAGCTCGGCCATGCTGGCGGCCTTCTGGGGCAAGGAGCCCAATGAGGACGATTACAACGCCCTGCGCGGCCACTACGGCGACTCCACCAGCGCCGAAGCCCAGCTGGCGGCCTTGCGGCACCTAGGTCTGAAGGCCGAGTTCCGCACGGATGGCACGGTGCAGACTCTGAAAAACGAGATCGACGCGGGTCGGCCGGTGGCGGTGGGTTGGCTGCACCATGGCCCGCCGTCGGCCCCCAGCGGAGGAGGCCACTGGACCGTCGTGATTGGCTACGACGCCACCGGCGTGATCATGAATGACCCCTACGGCAGTTGTGATCTGGTGAATGGCGGCTACCCCGCCAACCACAACGGTGCCCATCAGCACTACTCCTACGCCAACTGGGAACCCCGTTGGCGGCCGCAGGGGAGTGGGGGCTGGTATCTGGTGGCCCAGCGATGACGGCCCATGCCCCGGATCCACCCGGAAGATCTTGGTTGCCTCGCGTCCGCACCCTGCTTGATGCCCTCATCGAGCCGGCTCCGCCCCCACTGGAAGGGCCCGCCTGCCCCACCAGCACTCCTGCCCATCGGCTCCGCCTTTCAGGGGAGATCGCCCTGGGGCTGACCATCACCCTCCTGGCCCTGGGGCTCTATGGCCAAACGATGGCGGTGAATCAGCGGTTGAGCCAGCGCTTTGGGTTCTGCCAACCGCCGCGATCGGGAGAGCTGTCCCAGAGCGAAGCGGCACGGCAAACCCAGAGCCTGATCAGCAACCTCACCTACGCGACGCCGTCCCAGAAGGTGCGGCTGGCGCAACAGGCCAACGGACTGGTGGCGGAAAGTGCCCGGCTCTGCAGGCTTGCCGCCCTGAATCACGGACAGGAGGCGGGGTTGATGACGGTGGCGACGGCGGCATTGTGCCTACTGACCCTGACGGTGGTTCTGGGGTTGGCCCATGGGCTGATGAACACCACGAATCGCACGTTGCGCACCTTGCGGGTGACCGCTGTGTTTTTGCTGGTGGTGCCGATGGTGTTCCTCCAACTTGGGGACCAGGTGCGTAACGGAGCTTTCTATCTCAGGCTCTATCTGGATCATCACAACTTGTATCAGCAATTGCTGAGTGCCCTGGCTAATCAAGACCTGCCCGTGATGAATCCCAATCCCAACAATGGCACCCAGAGGCCCATGCGCACGCTGCCTCCCCTTGGAAGTTCGGCCAGGGTGGCGGAGCTCATCCGTGCCTTGGATCTCCAGCTGCAGGCCTTGCCGCCTATCCCATTGACCATGAATGACTCTGGTGTGATTCAGGTGTTTCACTTGCTCACGAATGGATGGAAAGATGAAGTCACGAACTAACAGATTTAAACATGACGATTCCTGATTGGAAGCGGTTCCCTCGTGGCCCGCCCCAGCGCATTTCCTTGTTTCCACAGTTCCCCCGATTCCTACACCGTTTTCCATGACCACCCCCAATCCATTTCGAGCCCAGTGGATCAAACTCATCGCCAAAGCCTGGACAGATCCTTCCTTTCGTGCCCAATTTGATGCCAACCCTGCTGCCATCTTGCTCTCATACGGGATTCAAACCGTGCAGGGCCATGATGTTTCCCAATTGACCGGGAAGATCAAGGTGACGGAACAATCTCCCAAGTGGACACAAAAGCCTTCTTTTGCTAACGGTCAGCTCACGATTCCATTCCCAACGCCTGCGAAACGCTATTCCTAGCCATCGCGACGGATCTTTCGTCTTCGTTTCTTCTTCACTGGAAATCAACCAACCATGACTTCGCCTTCCTGCAGCCCCTTTATTCCTGCCGGCTCTTATCAAGAATCCTTGAGTTCCAACACGGTGATTCAAGTCACCCTAACTGCGACATGCAAGAATGAAAGTGGCGGATTGGTGCAATCAACACTGACATATAATTCTGGCGGGCTCTCAGGCTATAATGATATCTCAAATAACAATGGAAACCTGTCCCTCGAGCCTGGCAGTGGCGGCCCCGTAAATACAGAAAATCCCTATGTTCCAGCAGGAAGCTATCAAAACTCAAGCGCGGACATTCAGGTCACGCTGGCAGCGACCTGTGCGAACGAAAAGAGCGATGCAACAAATTCTTCGATTACCTACACCGAGCAGGATGCAAAGAAGTTTTCAGATATTGAAAATAGCAACGGCTATCTAGAATCAATTACCTCGAGTTCTATCAGCCTGCCAACGGTGTCTGATTCGAGCGCCGGAGAGGATGACGACGACGACGATGGCGCAGACGGTGATGACACTGACGGTGGAGATGACGGCGCAGCTGATGCCGGTGGAGACGCTGCCGCTGACGGAGGTGGAGATGCCGCTGCCGCTGGTGGCGCTGATGCGGCTGGGGACACTGCCGCCGCAGCCGGTGGCGCTGATGCGGGCGCCGACGCGGCGGCAGCGGCGGCGGCGTTTTGCGCCTGAGGGTTGTCTCCAGGGGCTGGCTGCCCAGCCTCTGGAAACGACGCTGGTGATGCTGGCGCCCGCGCTGCTGGCGCCGATGTCGCGGCGGGCGCGGTAGCCGCCCGCGCCTGAGCTCTCCCGTCAGAGGTTGGGTTCCCAATCTCTGACGCCAAAGCAACCCTGACGTTCCCCCGGCCCTTGATCCATGTCCTCCGATGACGCCGAGACGATGGAGCAACGCTTTGCTCGCTTCTCCGCCCGCACCAATGACCTTGACTTCGCCAATCTTCGCTGCAAGGTGATGCATCCCAACCCCAACGTCGGTTACGGCTGGAGTGAGGCGTTCACTGACCGTCTGGAGACGGAATATCGCATTTTCTTTGCCATGCACGCCGCTTTCCCTGAGCTCTCGCTGCCGCCAAGTCGGGTCATGGACCTGTTCTGGCACGAGCACATCCTCGACACTCGCGCCTACTTCGCCGATTGCCATCACGTGGCTGGGCGCTATCTGCATCATCTCCCCTACTTCGGCATGCGCAATCCGGAGGACGCGAGCCTGTGTGTGGACGCGCTGAACAGCGAGCGCCAGCTCTACCTTCGCTGCGTCGGCAAGGAGCCGCCACGTGATCTGTGGATTGTCGGATTCACGGTCGACGACATGCGGGCCCTCGTCGCAGGTCGCTACATCCCCGTGGTGGTGTAGGCGACCATGACCAGCTTGCTCTCCTCTCATCCCATCCCGGCCCTTGCCGGTCCCAGTGCGCCCAAGGGCTTCCGCGGCTCCACCCATCGGGCCTGCCCCCCCGAGGACACCCTGGCCCGCATCACCCCCCACCTGGCGCTGGCGGGCATCACCCGCCTGGCCGACATCACCGGCCTGGACCGCATCGGCATTCCGGTGACCCTGGCGATCCGGCCCAATGCCCGCACCGTGGTGGGCTCCACTGGCAAGGGCGCCACCCTGGTGGCGGCCCAGGTGTCGGGGGCGATGGAGGCCATCGAGATGCACCACGCGGAATATGCCGCCTTCGATGTGTTTGAGGCCAGTCTTGGGGATCTCCAGCGCCAGGATCGCCCTGTGATCGATGTGCGCCGCCTCCCGTTGGTGCGGCACCAACGCCTGCTCCCGGAGGCCCCTCTGCAGTGGACCGCCGGGGAGGACGTGGCCTCCTGCTCACCTGTGTTGGTGCCCTTCTCCTGCGTCCACCTGCGACCGCCGGGCAAGGGGTTTGCCCTGGCCCGCTCACCCTTCCAACGCAGCTCCAACGGGTTGGCCTCCGGCAACACCCGCTTGGAAGCCATCCTGGCGGGGATGTATGAGCTGATCGAGCGGGACGCCTACGCCCTGGCCCGTGCCCGCCCCGGTTTCTGGAGCCAGGGCCCCCGCGTCGTCGATTTGCGCGCCCTGGATCTGCCGGAGGTGACCCCCCTGCTCTCAGCCTGCGCCGCCGCTGAGGTGATGGTGATGGTGCTGGATATGACCAGTGATCTGGGCGTACCGGCGTTTACGGCTCGCCTGTTCGATCTCGCCCAGCCGGAAACGGGCACCGCCGTGGGCTATGGCTGCCACCTGGACACGGAGGTGGCCCTGGTGCGGGCGATCACTGAGGCGGTGCAGAGCCGGGTGGTGGTGCAAGTGGCGGGCTCGCGCGATGACACCACCAAATACGAACGCTGGACCATGGGACTCTTTGCCAGCGAGCTGGAGGGGGCCCGGATGCTCCAGGCGCAGGCCCGCCATGTGCCCGAGGTGCGCCGCGCCGGGCACGCGTTCACCGACGACATCCACCTTCTGCTGGAGCGGCTGGCGGCGGCGGATCTGCCCCGGGTGGCCGTGGTCGACATGCAAGAGCACCCCTTCCCCGTGGCGGTGGTGCGGGTTGTGATCCCCGGCCTGGAGGGCATCTGCACCTTCCCCTCCTACAGCCCCGGCCCTCGGGCCCGGGCCCTGGCTGCCAACCCCTCGCCGTCCTCCTGAACGCCATGACCCACGTTGTTTTTGTCGGCCCGAGCCTCCCCGAACACGAGGTGAGGCGTCTTCACCCGGAGGCGGTGATCCTGCCCCCGGTGCGCCAGGGCGACATTGTGTCCGTGTTGCGGGCCCATCGCCCCTCGGCGATCGGCGTCATCGACGGGGTGTTCCTCAGCGTGCTCTCCGTTTGGCACAAGGAACTGCTCCTCGCCCTCGATGAAGGGGTGGCTCTCTACGGAGCGGCGAGCATGGGGGCCTTGCGAGCCGCCGAATGCGCCCCCTTCGGCATGGTGGGCCTCGGCCGCATCTACGCCCGCTTCGCCGACGGCACCCTCACCCGCGATGACGAGGTGGCGGTGGCGCATGCCACGGCGGAGTTCGGCCATCGCACCCTC
>JBKDSY010000107.1:0-3210 GCA_046340755.1 Cyanobacteriota bacterium | reverse complement strand
CTTAAACAGAATGCAAGAGTATCCGAGAAAGGTTTAAGCATCCCTAGCTATAACTATATTTATTGCAGGCCCGGCAGGAGACTGCCGTTTTTTTATGGGTCACCATCTGTTCCTCAATAGGTGATTTTTCGAGGTGCCCTTAATTCAGCAAAGATCTCCCGCTTCTGACTCTCTGAGCAAGCTGACAGAAGGCCCCGTATGGACGCAAGCAAATCGTCAGACATCTAAGGCACCTTTTGGCCTTCCGCTAGGCATGGGCATGAATGCAATTACATCAGCTTTATTGACAAATGTTCGCCCACCTATCTCAAGGCTACGCAACCTCCCATTTGACACGAGTTTTGCGATAGCCTGGCGCGAAACCCCTCTGAGTCGAGAGGCCTCAGCCTGACTGATCCACTCCGCAGGATCAAATGAGATTTCAGAATGGGTTGACAATGGCAACCTATTTCTGCGAGAATGCTCTGATTCTACGTTGCAGCATCCACAGTTCTCATGACGAATACCCTAAACGAATCCCAGGCGAGCCTTTTCACGGCAGCTTTAGATCACCCTAGAGAACTTTTCCTGGGCCGTGAAACTTTCTATGAAACATCTAGTGGCGCCGCATATCTAGGCGATTCCAAAGAGATTATGGCCGAGATTCCTGATAACTCTGTGAATCTAGTCTTTACTTCACCTCCTTATGCTTTACACTTCAAAAAGGAGTATGGAAATGTGAGCAAGGAAGATTATGTATTGTGGTTTCTTGGCTTTGCCCAAGAAATACATAGAATCCTAAGGGAAGATGGAAGTTTTGTATTGAATATTGGCGGAAGCTGGAACAAAGGAAGCCCTACGAGATCCCTTTATCACTTTAAGCTGATGATTGCTCTTGTTGAAGAAATTGGTTTTTACCTGGCGCAAGAATGCTATTGGTACAATCCAGCAAAAATGCCCGTTCCTGCAGAATGGGTAACTGTAAGGCGAGTCAGGATAAAAGATTCAGTCGAGTATGTATGGTGGTTTTCCAAGACTGCTTTCCCCAAGGCAAACAATCGGAATGTTCTTAAGCCGTATAGCAAAGACATGTTGCGTCTCTCCCAGAAAGGTGTGCGAACAACTGTTCGACCATCTGGGCACAACATAAATTCTTCTTTTGATAAGATTGATCCAGGTGGTTCAATCCCCTCCAATGTCATCGAAGAAGTGGCAAATGAGATGATTATTGCTGGAAACAACTCTGCCAACGACCTGTACACCATGAGATGCAAGGAAGCAGGTATCAAAATTCATCCTGCGCGCTTCCCAAGTTCATTGCCAGAGTTTTTTATCAAGCTTCTAACTGATCCTGGCGATCTTGTCCTTGATCCTTTCGCCGGTTCTAATACAACAGGTGCGGTGGCTGAGAAGATGGGCATGAGATGGGTTGCCATAGAATTGCTTGAGGGTTACTTGGCTGCCAGTCGATTTCGATTCGGATGATTCAATCAAACAAAGATGCAATCCAACTAATCACAAAATGCCTAGAAGGGGGCTCTACTCCATTAAGTGCCCAGCTATGATTAGGAGAATTTTACATCCACCATGCAAAATGCCTCACACATCCCATAGCTCCGGCGGTGGTGAGGTGTCCGCATAGCGGCGAATGTTGAGGTTGTAATCATTCTCTCGGATCTCCTCCAGCGCCACCACCCGTGAGAAGCGCTTGATCTCGCTGTAGGCCTCAAAACAGCCCACCACTTTCTCAATATCTTGATCTCGCAAGATGTTTTGATTCTTGCCCTCCTGGTAGCCCAGCTCGGCATTGATAAAGAGCACCTTGCCGCGCCGCTCCTCGGCTTTGGCTTGGTTGAGGATCAACAGCGCCGCCGGGATCCCCGTGCCATAAAACAACCCCGCCGGCAGGCCGATCACCGCCTCGATCAAATCATCCTCCAAAATCCCCTTGCGGATCTCCCCCTCCTGCCCGCCCCGGAAGAGCACCCCATGGGGCACCACCACCCCCATCACGCCCTCCTGGTTGAGCGAAGCGATCATGTGCTGCACAAACGCCAGATCCCCCGCATCCTTCGGCGGGATCCCATAGCGGTAGCGGCCAAAGCCATCATGCTCGGCGGCCTCCCGGCCCCAATTCTTCAACGAAAACGGCATGTTGGCGATCACCCGGTCGAAGCGCATCAGCTCCCCATTCGCCACATGCTTCGGTTCCGCCAGGGTATCGCCCTTGCGGATATCGGCATTGAAAAAACCATGCAAAACATGTTCAACTTGCAGATCGCCCAGGTGCTCAAGTTCATCTCCTGGCCGAAAAACTGGATGTTGTCAGGGTTCTCCCCCCGCGCCGCCAGATAATTGCGGATGCCGATGAACATGCCCCCCGAACCGCAGGTGGGATCCAACACCGTCATCCCCGCCCCTGGCTTGATCAAGGCGATCAGCAGCCGCACCACCTCGGTGGGCGTGAAAAACTCCCCGCCCTTCTTGCCCGCTGAATCGGCGAACTGCTTGATCAGATATTCATAGGCCGCCCCCAACAAATCGGGCCGTTGAAAATCCTCATTGCGCAAGCGAACCCTGGAATAATGCTCCAGCAGATCCCTGAGCTTGCGGTCGTTGAGCTTGTTTTTGTTGTTGTAATCAATCGACACCAACACCCCTTCCAACACCGGGTTCATCTCTTCAATCGCTTCGGTGGCCTTGTTCAGGGCGTCGCCGATGTCGTGCTTGAGATCCTTCAGCTGCACCCAGCGGGCCCGCTCCGGCACAAAAAACGTTTTGTCGTATTCGTCCTCCTCCTCCGCCAGCTGCCGAGCCTCCTCCTCGCCCCTGCCCCGCCCCAGGTAGTAGCGGAGCACCTCCTCTTGCGCCTCCTCAAAGGCATCGGAGAGGCGTTTGAGAAAGAGCATGCCAAAGATGTAGTCCTTGAATTCCGAGGCATCCATGCTTCCCCGCAGGATGTCGGCGCTCTTCCACAGGAAGCCCTCCAGCTGGGGCAGGGTGAGCTTCTGCCCCAGCTGGATACTGGGCTCCGCCGCCGCCCCGCTGCCGCTTCTGGCCTTTCGGGGGGCCGCGGCCGCCGCCTGGCTGGCGCGGGCCCCCTCCATCCCCATCGCCAACGCAATGGACCCGCCCCGCCCGCGCCCCTTGCGGATCAGCCCCATCGCCAGCAGGCGCTCCTTCACCGCCTCATAGGCCTCCTCGCCCACCTCCACCCCCGCCGCCTTGGCC
>JBKDSY010000106.1:0-14732 GCA_046340755.1 Cyanobacteriota bacterium | reverse complement strand
GGCCGCCCAGACCTCCTGGGCAGGCAAGGGCAGCCCCCAGGCACCGGCGACGGCCCCCACCACCGCGCCGGCCGCGGCCCAGAGCAACAGGCGGGTGGAGAGCACGGCGGCGGCGGCGCCCACGGCCACCAGCATCAACAGGTGATCCAGGCCGAGCAGGGGATGGGTCAACCCTCCCCACACCCCGCCGGCGGCCGTGCCGTGGGCCTGGACGGGATGGCTGCCCAACAGGATGGCCGCCCCGGCGGCCAGGGCAAGCAGGGGTGTGGCGAAGCGTTTCATGGGATTCCTCGGTCCGCGCCGAGAACGATGGGGAACAGGCTGACGGAGAGTGTTCTGACTCAGGGGTGGCTCCCATCACAGCTGCGGGACAGTGGCGGACTAGGGACAACCCCGCACCGCGCTTTCCTCGTGCGACCACCGCCAGGGGTGGCCCCGTCCGCCTCACTATGCCCCCGCCGCGGCCGGGCGATACCCTCAACCGGGTGTCCCCGCCGCAACGATGGATCTCGCCAAGCCCCACACCCAGGCCAACCTGGAGGCCGCCTTCGGGGGAGAGAGCATGGCCAATCGCAAATATCTGTTTTTTGCCTCCGTGGCCAAACAACTGGGCAACAGTGCCCTGGCCGCCCTCTTCCGCGACACCGCCAACCAGGAAACGGAGCACGCCTTCGCCCATTTCCGCCTGTTGCACCCCGAGCTGGTGATCGACGACCCGGCGGCCCTCACCCCGGATCAGAAACAAGCGATCCTCGCCCGCTGCCTGCAGCTGGCCATTGAAGGCGAAACCTACGAATACACCACGATGTATCCGGAGTTTGCCGCCCAGGCGAAAACAGATCACGACGAAGAGGCCGTGGAGGAATTCGAGGGCCAGGCCGCCGAGGCACGGGAGCATGCCGCCATCTTCCGCCGGGCCGCGAGCAACTTCGGCTTTCTGACACCGATCGAGCACCACCACGCCGACCGCTACGGGGTGGCCCTGGAGGCCCTCCAGGGGAACGGCCAGGCCGGCGAGGCGGCAACCGCGGTTCCAGGCCTGTGGATCTGCAAGGTGTGTTCCATGATCTACGACCCGGCGGTGGGAGATCCGGAATCGGGGATTGCCCCCGGCACACCCTTTGAGGCGATTCCCGACACCTGGACCTGCCCGATCTGCGGCACCCGCAAGGCCAACTTCATCCCCTATCGGGCCCCGGAACTGCAGGCGGCCTGACCCGCGTCAGGCGGTCTGACGCCGCGTCAGACGGCTTGACCCCGGTCGCCAGGGGAAGGGAGCGGGGCCCTCGGTGACGGCCGGTGATCGGCTCGGCGCAGGGGGTTGGCGGCATCGCCCAGCCGCCGCACCGCTCCATAGCCCCGCAGGAAGCTGCGCAACCCGATGCGGCGGATCAACCAAAGGGCCCAGGCCTCGGGCTCACAGGTGGCATCCACGACAAAGTGGGGATCAAGGTTAAAAATTTTCGTCATTAATTGCGGGCATTTGCTGGGCTCAAACCGGGCAAAACAACGCAACGACTCGTAGAAGCGCTTCGCCAACAATTGCTTGTGCAAGGGGCCCAGCTCCCCAAGGCTCGCCAGCAGAAGTTCAAGCTTTTCATAGACACGATAACGGGCAAACATCAAGTCTTGATAGATGGTTGCATTGCGATGGCTGCGGCCTTGCGTGGAATCCGAATGTAGGCGCCAGAAATAACTGATGCTGTCAATTCTTGAGATCTTTTTGCATTTGATTGCCATCCGACAGAACCAGTCGAAATCATCGATCAATGCCTGGCTCGCATCCCATTGTTCATGACAGATTGCACTGCGCTTGTAAAGAGCTGCTGCTGTGTAAGGGGTGGATTCACCTAGAAGAATCGCCTCCAGCAAACGACTGGGCTCTGGCGGGGTGAACAGGCGTTGATCACTCTTGCGAAACAGGCCTCGATCATCCACGGAAGCCACACCCCAACGGGACATCACAATGTCGGCATCCGTGTGCCGCGCCTCCTGACATTCCGCCTTGAAGCCCCGGGGCTGAAGCAGATCATCATGGTCAAGAAATTTGACATAACGACCCTGTGCCATGGCCAGACCCACATTGCGACCATGGGAGCCCGATCCACTATTGACCGGCAAACGATGCAATTTCACAGTGGGAAATCTCCGCTCGATCTGATCTGGAGTGCCATCTGTAGAGGCATCATCAATCAGGAGAATTTCCAGATCAATATTTTTGATTTTCAAGCAATTCGCCAGGGTCTCCGAAAGCTTTTTACCGCCGTTAAATGTGGGAATAATAATAGAAACAAAGGGTGATTTCGTATCTGGCATTTCACTGATCTCGCCCCACCGATAGGGCAGCAGTGCCGGCTCCAGTGATCAACATCTGGGGTTCAATTGGGCCAAAGCCAACAGAGCCATCCCCTCAGGAGAACGGTGCACGAACACGTCATCAGGGGTGAACTTCACCCGGCAAAATTTTGTACATCCTACCAAGACCCGCCGGGATCGTCACCCGTGAGCCACCCGGCTGGCTCCGTCCCGGCGGTTCAGCCCCGGGTGAGCCGCTCGTGGGTGGCCGAAAGCCAGGCGCCACTGCTGTCGTAGCGGCGGATCAGGAGCTCCAGGCGCCCCGGGCCGGGCAGCCAGCCCCCCTCAATCGCAAACGCCTCCCGGTGGCTGACGCGGGCGGGCAGGCGGCAGAAGCCCCCATCCGGCAGGAGCCGCAACCCCTCCAAATCCGCCGCACCCAGCAGCCGCTCCGTGGGACGCACCTCGGGCTCCGGCCAGTCGGCGCTGATGGTGGCCGCCTCCCCCCGCCAGGGGCCCAGCAGCTGCTCGGCCGTCGTCGGCGGGCCTTCAACCGCGCCAGAGCCGGCCCGGAACTCCCGGATCAACACCAGCCGGTCCACCTCCCCCGCCTCGGTGTAAAGCACCACCAGGCGATGGCGGCGATCGGCGTCGATGAAGCCGAACTCACCCCCAAAGGCCGTTTGCGGGGCCACCTGCAGGGATCCCTTGCAAAAGGTTCCCGTCGGGAAGAACACCACCTGGCGCCCAAGGGAGCGGTACTCCTGCTCCATGGCGCGGGAGGGGGGGCCCGGCTCCCCCTGGGGACCGCCCCCGGGGGCAACGGCCACCTCGGACGGCCAGCGACACAAGCCAAAGCGCACCACCCCCTCCCCCTCCTCCGCCAGGGTGAGGATGGAGGGCGACACCTCGCCCATGGCGCCCGCCGCATCGATCGTGGCGAAGGATCCGCGCCACTCGCCCAGGTTGCGCAGGAAGTTTTGCCACTGGCTGGCCATGGAGGAGGGCATTGGTGCAGGGACGTTACTGGGCCGGACGATCCCCGCGGCGCCGCAACCCCAGGGCCAGGAGCCCCGCGCTCACCAGCAAGACCAGGGAAGAGAGCACCTGGATCTGGGGCGCAATCTCCCGCTGGAAGGCACCAACCAGATAGAGCGGCAGCGTCACCGTTTCCCCGGCGGTGAAGCTGCTGATGACGACATCATCAAACGACAGGGAAAACGACAACAGCGCCGCCGCCAACAAGCCCGGTGCCAACAGCGGCAAGGTCACCCGCCGAAAGGCCCCGAGGGGAGTGGCGCCCAGATCCCGGGCCGCCAGCTCCAACGTCCAGTCAAAGCCCGCCAGGCGGGCCTTGAGGGCGAGGGTGGCGTAGCTCAGGCAAAACAGGCTGTGGGACAGCAGCAGGGTGAAGGGTCCCCGTGGCACATCCCAGCCCACGAACAGGTTGAGCAGCGCCACGGCCAACACGATCTCCGGGTTGGTGAGCGGCAGGGTCACCAGCAGCTCCAGCCAACGGGCCCCGCGTCCCCGCACCCGGGTCAACCCCAGGGCCATCAGCCCTCCCCACACCGTGGCCACCAGGGCGGCAGCCAGGGCCAGGGCCACACTGGTGAGGAAGGCCTCCGTCAGGGCCCGATCCCGCAGGGGGTGCAACCAGTTCTCCAGGGTGAAGCCCTGCCACACCAGGTTGAACCGCCCCCGCGGCGCGTTGAAGCTGAACCCCACGGTGACCACGATGGGGGCGTAGAGCAGGCCAAAGGCCAGGGCACTCGCCAGGGCCAACACCCAGCCGCCCGGATCCCTCCTCACGGCAGGGGAAGGGGGTCGAGCTCGCCAGCCCGCAGCCGCCAAACCAACAGGCTGATCAGCCCCATCAGCAACAGGGTCAGGGCGGCGGCCCGGGGCGCCTGCAGTTGCACCAGCAGCAGGCTCTCGATCGTGTTGGCGATCATGTGTTGATTTGGGCCCCCGAGGAAGCGCGGATTGACCACGTCGCCAGCTGCGGGGATCAGGCTGAGGAGCAAGCCCGCCTTCAGCACGGTCGTGGGCTGACTCCAAGGATGGCGGGAGGCGCCGCACCGGTCTAGCAATGGTCTCGCCCTGGTTGATGCCCAGGGGCAACCAGGGCAAGGATGGGCCCCGAAGCACGGCCGGGAGGCAAGCATGGCGGTGGATGTGGCGGTGGTGGGGGCCGGGCTTTCGGGCCTGGTCTGCGCCCGGGAGCTGCGGCGCCAGGGCCGGGAGGTGCGCGTGTTGGAGGCCCGGGACCGGGTCGGCGGGCGCCTGCACAGCCGCCCCACCCGGCTGGGGATGGAGGTCGACCTGGGGGGCCAATGGATGGGCCGCACCCACCACCGCCTGGCGGCCCTGCTGGAGGAGCTCCAGCTGCGCCCCTTCCCCAGCTACTACGAGGGCGACGGCCTCTTCCACTGGCAGGGGCGCCCCCGGCGGGGCCCCTTGGCGGAACGGTTCGCGGAGAGCCTCCTGTTTTTCCAGCCCTTCACCCTCGACCTGCCCGAAGCGGAGGTGCGGCAGGCCCTCCAGCTCCAAGCCACGTTCCACCAACTGGTGGAGCAGGTGTCCGCCACCGCTCCCTGGAACACCCCCGACGCCACCGCCCTCGACCACGCCACCATCGAGGCCTGGCTCCAGGCCCACCGGGCCGGCCCCCTGGCCCGCCACGGGTTCCGCTGGCTGGCCCGGCTCGGGGGCTCCGGAGGCTTTGAACTCCACGAGAGCTCCCTGCTCCACCTGGCCTGGACCCAGGCCGTCGCCCCCCAGGCGGAGTCACCGGAGCATGTCCTGGTGGAGGGGGGCCTGGCCCAGGTGGGCCGGCGGCTGGCCGCTGCCCTGGCCGAGGCCATCCAGCTGCGGGCCCCCGTGGGCGCCATCGAGGAAACGGCGACGGGGGTGCGGCTGCACCACAGCGGTGGGGAGGTGCTGGAGGCCCGGGCGGTGGTGGTGGCCATTCCGCCCCCCTTGCGCCTGGGCCTCCACTTCTCCCCGCCCCTGCCCCCCGACTGGACGGCCCTGCTGCAACGCTCGCCCATGGGGGGCATGGTGAAGGTGCTCGCCATCTATCCCGAGGCGTTCTGGCGGGCGGAGGGGCTCAATGGCCTCGGCATCGGCGACCTGCCCCTGTTGGGGCTCACGGCGGATTCCTCGCCGCCGGGAGGCACCCCGGGGATCCTGGCCAGCTTCATCGCCGCCGACGCCGCCAGCCAATGGCGACGGCACGACGCCCGCGCCCGCGAGGCGGCGGTGTTGGCGGATCTGGCGGCCTACTGGGGTCCGAGGGCGGCCGAACCCAGCGAACTGATCCTGCACAACTGGAACGAGGAGCCCTGGAGCCAGGGGGGCTTCACGAGCTTTGTGAGCCCTGGAGCCTGGAGCAGCCACGGCCCGATCTGGCGGCAGCCCCACGGCCGGGTGAGTTGGGCCGGCACGGAGGCCTCGCCGCGCTGGCCGGGCTATGCGGAGGGCGCCATCGAGGCCGGCCTGGCGGCGGCCCGGGAGGCGGCCGCCTGGCTTGGGGGATGATTTGTGGGAGTTTGTGCGCGCCCCTTGCCCAACCCGGCCGTCTTGAGCAACAGCCAGTGGGCCCTCGCACTCACCGTCTTCGCCGGACTCTCCACGGGCATCGGCAGCCTGATCGGCCTCGGTCCCAGCCGCAACAATCGCTCGTTTCTCACCCTGTCGCTGGGCTTTTCCGCCGGCGCCATGGTGTACGTGTCGTTTGTGGAAATCCTTCCCAAGGCGCGCCTGGTGCTCACCCCCCTGTTGGGCCGCCAAGGCGGCTATGGGGCAGCGGTGGCGGCCTTTTTCACGGGGATCCTGGTGATGGCCCTGGTGGATGGCTGGCTGCCGGTGCACGGCCCGGGCGAAGCCTTCGAGCAGGCCAGCGGCTCCACCGCCGGTCGGCGGCGCCTGCTGCGCATGGGCCTGTTCTCCGCCCTGGCCATCGCCATCCATAACTTCCCCGAGGGACTGGCCACCTTTCTTGGGGCCCTCTCCAATCCGCGGCTGGGGGTGAGCATTGCCGTGGCCATCGCCATCCACAACATCCCGGAGGGCCTGGCGGTGTCCACCCCGGTGTATTTCGCCACCCACAGCCGCTGGACCGCGTTTTGGGTGTCGTTTCTTTCCGGGGTCGCCGAACCCGTCGGCGGGTTGCTCGGCTTTCTGCTGTTCCGCTCCTTTCCCAACCCCCTGCTGTTCGGGTTGGTGTTTGCCGCCGTGGCCGGGATCATGGTCTACGTCTCCCTGGACGAGCTGCTCCCCACCGCCCGGGAGTATGGAGCGCACCACCTGGCGATCGGCAGCCTGATGGCCGGGATGGCGGTGATGGCCATCAGCCTGGTGTTGCTGGCCTGAGGCCCGGGCCCGGGGAGCCAGGTGCCCCCGGCGTGGCTAAAGATTCAGAAGAACCCTCACCGGCGAGTCCCCCCATGGCGTCTTTCCACTGGCAATGCGCCGAGGCCGGCGCTCCCCTGCAACGGAGGGAGGCTCCCTCCCTGGAGCCCGGCCCCGATGAATTGCTGCTGGAGGTGCTCCATTGCGGGCTCTGCCACAGCGATGTGTCGATGATCGACAACGCCTGGGGCGTCGCCCAATTCCCCCTGGTGCCCGGCCATGAAGCCGTGGGGCGGGTGATCGCCGTGGGGGAGGGGGTGGATCCCGGGCTGATCGGTGGGTTGCGCGGGGTGGGCTGGTTTTCTGGCAACTGCGGCCACTGCGACCAGTGCCTGGCGGGCCGGGCCAATCTCTGCGCGAAGGCGGAAGGCACCCTGGTGGGGCGGCCCGGGGCCTTCGCCAGCCAGGTGAAAGCCCATCAGGATTGGGCCATCCCCGTGCCCGAGGCCCTCAGCGCCGCCGACGCCGGCCCCCTCTTTTGTGGCGGCATCACGGTGTTTGCCCCCCTGATTGATGAGGCGGTGTCCCCCACCTCCAAGGTGGCGGTGATCGGGGTGGGCGGCCTGGGCCACCTGGCGCTGCAGTTCTGCCGGGCCTGGGGCTGCGAGGTGGTGGCCCTCACCACCAGTCCCGCCAAGGGGGAGGAGGCCCGGCGGCTGGGGGCCCATGAGGTGGTGGCCCTGGCCGATCTCCCCTCCCAGGCCGGACGCTTCGACCTGATCATCAACACCGTCAACCAGCCCCTGGATTGGACGGCGGTGGTGGCGGCCCTGGCGCCCCTGGGCAGGCTGCATCTGTTGGGGGCCGTGCTCGCGCCCCTCCCCGTCAATGCCTTCGACTTGATCATGACCCGCCGGGCCATCACCGGCAGTCCCACCTCCTCGCCGGCAAGCCTGCGGAAGATGGTCGAGTTCTGCGCCCGCCATGGCATCCAGCCCGTGGTGGAGCACCTGCCCATGGGGGAGATCAATGAGGCCATCCGCCGCCTGAAGCAGGGGGATGTGCGCTTCCGCTTCGTGTTGGACGGCCCGGCATGACCCCCACGGGTCTGGTGTGGGAGCCGCGCTGCCGACGGCACGAGCCGGGCACCGGCCACCCGGAGCGTCCCCAGCGGTTGGAGGCCATCCGCCGCGGGCTGGAGGCGGCCGGGTTGTGGCAGCGCTGCCTGCCGCTGGCGGCCCGGCCGGCAACGGAGTTGGAGCTGTTGCGCTGCCACACCCCCACCTACCTGGCCACGGTGAAGGCCGACATCGCCGCCGGGCGGTCAGACCTGAGCACCGGCGACACCGCCCTCTCGTCCCACTCGGAGGAGGCGGCCCGCCTGGCCGCCGGTGGAGCCCTGGTGGCGGTGGAGGCCGTCATGGCCGGCACGGTGCGCCAGGCGTTCGTGGCCGTGCGCCCGCCAGGTCACCATGCCTCCAGCGACCAGGGCATGGGCTTCTGCATTTACAACACCGTGGCCCTGGCGGCCCGCCATGCCCAGGCCCTGGGGAACGGCGAGCGGGTGTTGATCGTGGATTGGGATGTGCACCATGGCAACGGCACCCAGGCCATCTTCTGGCGAGATCCATCGGTGCTGTTCTTCAGCGTGCACCAACACCCCCTCTATCCCGGCGGGGGATCCCCTGGGGAACGGGGGGAAGGGCCGGGCCAGGGGTTCACGATCAATTGCCCCCTGCCGGCGGGCAGCGGTGGCCGGGAAGTGTTGGCGGCCCTGCAAACCCATCTGCCCGCGGCGGCGGCGGCGTTCCAGCCCTCACTGGTGCTGATCTCCGCCGGCTTTGACGGCATGGCAGGGGATCCCCTGGCCGACTTTCGGCTCACCGCCAGCGACATCGCCGACCTCACGGGGCTGGTGAAGGGCCTGGCGGAGCGCCATGTGGGCGGGCGACTGGTATCGGTGTTGGAAGGGGGCTACGGGTTGGAGAATCTGGCTAGCGGCGCTGCCGCCCATGTGGGGGCCTTGCTGAGCGACGGAGCTGGGGTAGAGCCGCCCCACGACACGTTCATTTGAACGCCTCGTTACCGAGCAGGCAGACCATCCGTTGAAGGAATTCCTTCAACTGAAAATCAGCATGGCTCTTCTTGCCATCACCATCCGCCACACCGAACCGAACACGATCCACCCCCTTTGCAGGGCGCCTTGAGGGGCAGGTCCGAGGGACCTCTGGAATCAGGGGGGGGTGAACGGTAAGTACGGGGAAAAAGTTGGGGCGCCCAAGGAAGGGCGCCCAATCGCCGGACCAAACAGCAGGTGTCCCTGGGGGCGCTTCCCGCCTCGGCGATGCATCCGGTCTACACAGATTCCCCCCTGCACGAAGGCGCTCACGGGCCGCTCCTTGACCTGGCCCCACGCAACAAAACGTAAAACCGGCGCGAGAACTCCACTCCTCCGTTCCACTGCGGAACGCCAGGCTGCGGAGCCCAGCCAGCCCACTCCCCCAGAGAACCAGACGCCATCCCGGACGCGGCAACGCCAATTGGACAGTATATTTACAAATCTTACAGTTGTAGTATTATTGCTGCAATCATGGCTGATTCTTCTGTCCGCGATGGAGTGGTCGCCTTTGCCGAAACCTGGAACGATCGCTTGGCCACGCTGGGATTCGTCATCGGCCTGGCCACCGAGCTGCTCACCGGCCAGGACATCCTGGGCCAGGTGGGCCTGGGCTGAATTCGAGCGATGAAGGGCACCCCAGCCCAGGCCAGTGGCCTCGCCAACACGGTGCCCGAAGAAGAGGGATGTCCCACAGGATGGGCCACTTTCTGGGGCCCCTTCCTGCCTGCTTGCAGGCACTTCAACGCTTTCGTCACATTTTTAGCTGGCTGCCGCTAAACCTTCGACAGCCTCAGATTTTTCTACATCTAGTTTTACATCTACATCTACATCTACATCTACATCCGATGATTTTTGATCTACCTCTCTCTTCCCAGATGATCAATCACATCACTCAGTCATGGCCATACATTGCCGTCACTCAGGCTTAAACTGCCGATCAGAAATCTGAATCAATTCTGAGTTCTGCTTCCATCCGGAGCCCAGCCAAAGTGATTCCCGGACCAATCTTAATCATCCAACCTGAAGAGAGTTCCAAAGACAAACACAGTCATTGAGAAAATCCTTCTGAGCATACAACATTCAATCACCAGACAAATTCAATCATCATATAATCGACAAACTCTCCATGATTCAATACCACACAGAGAATAGATTTGGCCTGTTGGAGTGATGCCTGGTGAGCAGTTGACCCTTGGCGACTCTTTTCAGGCTCCCACAACACCTTCAGCCCGGAGGAGCGGTTCTTCCCTCCCTGCTGAGTCGTCCACGTCAACGCAGAAGATCCCCACCGCAACAGGGCTGGTCTTGCCCTGGTTTTGTTGAAGGGTGTACAGGAGGCCGGTGTCAGCCATGGTTCCGTTACCACCCAGGCCGATGGGGACATCGGCAACGTTCCATCTCCTTCTTCAGCCATCCAGATCCCACCGACCAACCCTCGGCTTGCTTCTCTCACCTCTCGACAATCACTTCTCTCCGTCCTCGACAATCACTTCTCTCCGTCCTCGACAATCACTTCTCTCCGTCCTCGACACTCACCTCTCTCACTGCTCGACACTCACCTCTCTCACTGCTCGACGCTCGCCTCTCTCGCTGCTCGACGCTCGCCTCTCTCGCTGCGCGCCATTCCTCTCTCGCCGCGCGACGCTTTCCTCTCTCACTGCGTGACGCTTTCCTCTCTCACTGCGCGACGCTTGCTTCTTCCGGTGGGACGATGTTTTTCTCGTCCGAAGGGAGCGGCTGGCGTCCAAAACCGTTCTTGTTTGCTGACAGGCTTGGGAAGCCTTGGGCACCCAGGGCGTCGTGACGCGGAGCCAGGTCCCCCCAGCCAGACTTGCGCTCAGAGACCAAAGAAGGATCACAGGGCATGACCGGCCGAAGCGGGCGAACCCCGGAAAGGCCCGCCGGTGTCCATGGCTCGACTCCATGGTCCGCTGGTGCCGATTGCCCGCAGGTTCCTTGCTGGCACTGGGGACTGACATCAGCGACATCAGGGCGACCAGCCCAGCAACGCCTGCTCACCGGGGGACCAGATCCCCTTCCCTGAAGGGGCTGCGGAACTCTCGGATGGCCAAGCCAGGGATCCAAGAACAGCCTTCGGAAGCCCCGGGGTCGTGAAGACCGCGGGGAGCGGAGGAATGGATCCTCCAATAATGGGACGCAGACATTGCGCACTTAAGACACCCAGCGTAGTATGCGCCCAGTTTTGGATAAAGTCTTCCAATGTTGAAACATTTACTCCGATCATTACTTCTTTTCAGCGTCGTCGCCGTCACCCCTACTGCCCGAGCCAACGTTGTCGTTTTCTCCGACATTTTTTCCGCGATCTCTCAATCACGATTTTTGTGGGATCCACCCTTGCCTCTGAATTGGACCATTGAAAACGGTGGCTCAGTCAACGTTCTCGGCCAATGCGGTGGACAGGTTTTTGACAACATCCCAGATTTTCAAACCGGTGTCGACAACTGCTATATAGATTTAGACGGGAATACTCAGCCGTTTGATCCTGACAACGCCATCTTGCCTGGCTTGCTGACAAGACGGCTTGATCTGGTGCAAAACCATGTTTACAAAGCCTCATTTGATCTTGCCGGCAATCAAATCAACCCATTTATTGACACGGTTTCTGTTAACTTTGGCTCGACCAGTGAAGATTTTCAAATTAATGGTTTCGATGACTTCGCGACTTACGAACTATTCTTTACCCCAACCGCATCCGGCCCCTATTTATTGTCGTTCCAGAACTCCAACATTGATGCCCACGGTGCCCTCCTCGACAACGTTGTGGTGACTGACACCTCCGCACCCGCACCCCTCCCCCTGCTGGGGGCTGGCGCGGCGATGGCGTACCAGCGACGCCTGCGCCTCCTGCGCCAGAAGCTTCATGGCCATCGCCGATGAAGATCAGAAAAAGAACTTAAGACCCAGCTCAATTCCGTTCTGGCGCACATTCAAACCTGTTTCACGGGTGGCGCCGTTGCTGTAATCAAGACCGAAATAACGCCAAGAGAGATCAAGTTGGGTGTTGGCACCAAGGGCAACGCCAAGACCGACCTGCGCATTGCCGGTGAGGTCCTGCTCCCCGGCCAGTCCGAAGCCACCGATGTCACCTCGGGCAAAGGCTCTCAGCCCAGGGGTGAGAAACACCGAGGCTTGGGTACCTAGCAGGGGTTGGGCCCAGGTGCGCTTCCAGCTGCCCTCCTTCTGCAGCCGCAAGGCCAGGGGACCCTGACCCTCAATCACTGCCGCCAGATCGAGCTGATTTTTCACCAGACGCACGCCTGCATAAGGGATGACCGTGAAACGCCCGGGAGTGCCGATGGCCCCTTCCGGCGCACCGAAGCGATAACGAAAAGCGAAGTCATACAGCCCCTGGATTGCGGTCTGATAGACCCGCCCCGTGAGCAAGCCGCGGGGACCAGTGCGGGCAATTTCATCGCCAATCTGCACGTAATACAGATCCGTCAGCACACCAAGTCGTCCCTTTTCCACGCTGGCCCGCACGGAACCCACCGTTTCGATCAAGGGGATCAATTCCCCCAGCGACGTATCCACATCCGCCTCAAAGCCTCGGATCGTGGTGGTGCCGGTGGTGCGCAGCGGCGCGAACCCGTAGGGCTCCAGCGTGACGCGCCAGGCGCGATCGTTCGTCTCGGGCGCTGGCTCCTGGGCGGCCAAGGGCTGGGCTTGGGCAGTGAGGAGCAGCCCCAGCAACGATGCACTCCAAATCAGGGGAGAGCAGCCCTGGGGCCGAGAGAAGGGAAGGGGCATCGACACTGAAACTTGATCTAATGATCTTGCAGAAAAAATCCCCTGTTTTTGCTTGGCCTATGCCACTAAATTGCCGGTCACAAAACCGCAGGTAAACCCAGAGTGAATCGCGGTCTCACAACCAACATTCTCTCATTTTTCGCCGGGTGGCTCACCTGGCGTGCTCTCCCCCCCGTCCGGCTCCTGGCGGCCGGTGGCTTGGGCCAACCGTTCCGCCATCACGGTTTGCACCATCAGCCTCAGGGTCTGGCGGTTGCCACCGGCGGATCGCCAAATCTCAATCCATTCCTCCATGGCCGCGGTGGGCGTGGCCGTGCCACTGGTGCCGCCGGCCAGCCGGGCCAGAAAGGCGAGGGCATCATCCAAACAGGAGGGTCCCTCTCCAAATCCCTCCAACCGGGGATCCAGGGCCGCCAACAGGGTTTCCAGATCCACAAGGCTGAGGGGCTTGAGCACACTCTCCGCCAACAGCTCCGCCTCGTTGACCATGCCGCCTGGGGTCACCTGCCACTCCATGATCCTTCGCCTGAAGTTTGCGGGTGTCCTGTCTAAACTTACTCAGGTCAGTCAGCAAGACCATGCTCAAAATGTGCCTGCGGCTGCTGGTGAGCCTGGTCATCCTCTGCCGCGGCCTGGCCTTGATCGCCCAGCTGCGCCGGGCCTGGCGGGCCGACGGCCTGGCGTCCCAATTCCAGCGGGAACTGCGGCGCCGTGGGCTGATGGCCCCCTCCTTCCGTCTTCCCATCTCCTGAGATTCCCCGTCCCCGGCGCCTGGTGGAGCGGGGGCGGCGGGGCTCCAACAGGCACACCGCGTGACGAACCACGCCCCAAAGCTCCGCGCCTCCCCCCTGGCCGTCGTTCAAGGGGATGGGTGGGCTCACCCCATCGCTGGCCTCCAATCGGGGTCGCTGGCGCCCACCACCGGGCCCGAGGCCCAGGCGCCGCACGATGAAGCGCCCCTCCAGCAGGGCCACCACCACGCAGCCGGGGCAAGGGTTGAGGCTGCGGTCGATCACCACCAGGTCACCGTCACGGATGCCATCCGGGCCCATGGCATCCCCCCGCACCCGCATCAGGAACGTGGAGAGGGGCGAGGCGACCAGTTCCCGGTTGAGATCAATGCGTCCTTCCTCGTAGTCCATGGCTGGGCTGGGAAACCCCGTGGCTTCACGGGATTTCCCAGCATCTCCGCCCCCACCCCCGAGCGGCTCCCCAGACCCCGAGCCCTCCCAGGACCTTGCCATCCCCTCGCCGCAACCCCACAAATAATACACCTGTACTGTCCCGCGAGGATGGTGGCGACCGATGGCGCGCGGCGCCGGGGAAAAATGCCACCATGGGCCAAGTCCCCAGCAGGTGCGGCAAGTTCATGGCCTGTCCAAGCTGCGGCAGTTGGGCGGTGAAGGCGGATCGGTCCATGGCGGGGCGCATGGTCTGCGCCCGCTGCGGCCATCCCTTGGGCCTGGGTGTCAGCGCCAGCGTCACCCAGGGGGGGCGCCGCCGCCGCCCGACGGCCACCTTGCCCAAGCGCTGGCGGGTGTGGCTGGCCCTGGCAGGACTGGTGGGACTCTCCGCTGCCCTCGCGGCCCAGTCCCCCGATCCGGTGGGACGGGAGGCCGCTCCATCACGGCCCCTTGCGCCCCCACGGATGGGGGAAACGGGCCGCCCCTGGGGACTGGGCATGTAACCATCCGCTGACAGGTTGGGCGGAACAAGAAAAAATCCCAGAATATGGGCCGGACATCGTTAGACAGACCTGTCGAATGGCCAGCAATCCGGTTCTCAATCTCGCTTCCATGAGCCTGCGCCAGCTGAAGGAGATGGCACGGTCCATCGGCATCCTTCGCTACAGCTCGGAGGATCGTGAGGGATTGGCGGAAGCGATTGCCGGCCGTGTCAGCGACGGCAGCCTGCCCCTGGCCGACCTGGCCGCCCTTGAGGCGGAAATGGCCCCGGCCCCCAGGCCGACGGACGACACCCGGGTGGTGTTCCTCCCCCGGGATCCCCAGTGGGCCTACGTGTTCTGGGAGATCAGCGGCGCGGACCGCGACCAGGCCCTGCAGGCCGGTGCCCAGCAGCTCTGCCTGCGGGTGGCCGATGTGACTGGCCTGGCCGGCGGCTCCTCCCACCCCCACACCCTCCAGGAGGTGGTGGTCGACAGCCAGGCCACCGAGTGGTACCTCCCCGTGCCCCT
>JBKDSY010000105.1:0-5505 GCA_046340755.1 Cyanobacteriota bacterium | reverse complement strand
TCATAAAGAGGCTGAAAGCGTTCCAGTTCGGATGAATCCATAGCAACAGCTTCCGTCAAGGAAGAAGGGTGGAATGGCCCATGCTTCAATGGGCACCTCCAAGTGTCTTCCCTGCTGGATCAGACAGCAGAAGGATTAGCGGTCTCTTTATCTCGAGGTAGCAAAAATAATCTTTGACTCAGATCAGAAAGTTCGAAACGGGGCTGATGGTGTATGCTTATCTCTTGAATCCGCCGCGCAGCGGCTGAGTCCAACTCTGTTCTTAAGCGGACCCGCCAAAAGCCCTTTCAATGGCAATTCTAGCCGCATAAGAGGTGCGGGCGCCAGCGTAGATCCCTGAGAGACCTTGCGGCCAGGAAAGTCTCGCCAAACCCGGGATGATTCCGGTGTTTTAGGCGGATCCGCAGAAAGGGGTTCTTTTCGATACAAAGGGTACGCTGTGCAGCAGGATCGTGCAATGGGTTCATAATCCGGCCGTCATCCGGCTGGGCCCAGCAAGGTGAAAATCGTCACGTCTGTCATGGCACCAATTCGATTTCATGCTTTTCGGAATTGCTAGCATCTGACAATATCTTTTTGGTCGCAGATTGATGATAAGCTGTTTACCCTTGAGCGACCTCAGCCTGGGCTCCAGCTTGTGCATAGCTGCCATTCATGGGACTCTCTGAATTTAACGACTTGAGTTCATCTTTGCTAGCTTTGTGATCTCATTGATTCAGGATATGCGGTCATTTTTCTGCTGGTTTACTCATGGCTTGAAGGAGAGAATATGCGTTTTGGGCCAGAACTATTCGGAGATCTGAGCAAGTGATGAAAGCGGGAATGAGCCGCTTTTATGTGCATTTCCTGGCGCAAACATGGGGGAGCAGAAACTCCACCTTGAGCAACATCCATCTCAACACAGAACGGGTCAAGCAGCTAACGCGGCGACCATTTCACTTGATTCTTCATGAAGAATATTATCAGCACATTCCTAGCCATTGTGATATTATTTTCCAGAGTATCCCATGGCCTACATGCAGGGACTGTAGGAAAAGGAATACCCAAAGACATGGAAAAGACTCATCAATCAAGCACCCATTCCCCCTGCGTGATCTTATTGTAAACTCGACCTGGCCAGCCGAAGTTATCCTATCAGTAGTGACTGTTGTAACTGCACCAGCAAGGGTTGATCATTTAGGCAGCCATGTTTTAACCAGAGACGACTGATTGCTCAGGGACACCGATTTAATGGAGCTTGTTAACGATCGAAGACAAGAAGCAGGCTTAGATCGCTTAATGCAGCCTCTAATAGTGATATGGATTATGATATAGCTATATTCAATCCGCGAGGTTCAGCCATGTCGCCCGAGACCAATACAACTTATACGCAAGATAGAGTTCGATCAATGCTCACAGAAAGGGATAATGATATACCAGAGTTTGTCGCGTCTTCATTAGGAGAATACTGTGAGATCACCAACTTAATCCGACAACAATGGAAGTATCGAGTAAATCAGCGTCAACGCGCCAATGTTCTTCTCAAAGGATACGTAGGAGAAATCCTGCCATGGTTTCGCGGACTTAAGAATTCATCGTTTTCGCTAACCCCAGTACTGGCGAGGGAGTGGGTAAACTACAACCGCATTAATAAGAACACCGACTCCAGAAACATCGAGTATAAAAGCATTTATGATTTGGAAGATTATTACTTTGATCGGTTTACGCGCTTTGGCAGGCCTTTTATTGAAGGATCGATGCCAATGGATGAAATCGAGTGGAATTACATCATGCGCCATCATGAGATACCATCACGACTACTCGACTGGACAAAAGGCAGCTTGATTGCGCTGAGCTATGCCGTACGACATTCATTACCCAATTCTAAATCGATGCATCCTGATACAACCAGCCATCATCAAGGACCTGAAATAGACAAGACACTAGATGACGCAGCTGTATGGATGCTTGAACCAAGGCGACTGATGGAATTGACCACACAATATCTCAAAGAATCAGCGGGAACTCGCAATATCGCAAGTCGTGAAAATGAAGTGCGTGCCATGCGTCGGGACTTCTTTGCAGATCCAAAAAAGGAATGCAGTGATGAAAAGTTGACGAATAGAGACAAAGGCCCGTGGGATCAACCAGGCTACTGGGATTATCCTTTGCCGTTGATTCCTAGCCACATATCAGCCAGAGTGGAGTCACATCTGAGTCGCTTTACCCTTCATAGCCTCAATTCATTCCGAATGGAATCAAGCAACGATATGCCAGACGAGGATGACAGCTTATTTAAGTTTGCTCGAGATGCATTTGACGATGAAAAACAAAAGAAGATGGATGATGGTTTTTGGTATTTGGTGAAAATCAGACTTCCAGGCCCAAGGCTTCGATCCATTGCCAGAACACTTCGAATGACTGGCGTTGGGGATATGAACTTTACTCAAGATCTGGATGGATTAGCTCGTGAACTGAAGATGAGAGCCTTCTTGGGTTATCAAGATGATTGCGAGAGCGAGATCTCACAACCCTAAACATTATTGCACCAAGTCAATACCGGCCATCAAGGCGATATCAGGAGTGGCAACTCAAGCCAGAAAAAAAGATGAAGCAGGGTGTCTCCATGGGTCCAGACCTATAGGCGCTTGCTCTCCAAGTGTGCAGCACCATCGCTTCTAAAACAACAGGCTCAGGCTTGCGTCCCCAGGAGTGGTGGTGTCATTCCCCTGTGGCTCAGCCCCGGCTGCACTTGGGCTGAGGAAACGCACCTTCGGCGGCTGGTGCAGGGGCTGACCATCCAGGGCCAACTCATGGCTTCACCAAGACATCAAGGAGGAATGTGTGGCCTGAGGCCACGGTTTCCAGGGCACGGCGCAAGGCCGGAGCCAAGGCCTCCAGATGCTGTACCCGTTCACTCGCACCACCGTAGGCTTCCACGACCTTGCCATAGTCGGGGGTGGGTGCAATCACGTCGCCGATAAAGTTGTGCTGGTGCACAGCAATGCTGTTTGGGTAATAGCGCAGAACATTCCAGGTCTGTGACGCATACTGCTCGTTGTTGCAGAGCACGATCAACAGGGGCAGGCCGTATTCCTGGGCAAAGCCGAGGGCGGCCGGGACGGGATTGTAGTGCCAGGCACCGTCACCGAGAATCACGACAACCATGCGCTGCGGCATGGCCAGTTTGGCTCCCAAGGCGATGCCCAAGCTCATCCCGAGCCCGCCGGCCCAGCCCCGCAGCTGGGTGAACGGCTTGCTGCTATAGAGAAATTGGATCATCTGCGGCACCTGCGCGACGATCTCATCAACGCAGATGGTGTCCTCGGGAAGGGCGTCGTGGAGGGCGCTGAACAGGTCGGCGGCAGGCACCACGCCGCTGGCCTTCGCCCGGGCCTGATCCGCCTCCGCCTGGCCACGGGCACGGACGGTCGCGCTGTAGTCCTGCCACTGCGCCAGCTTGCCGGGGCGAGAGGTGGTGCGACCGGTGAGCAGGCCGGCCAGCGACGGCAAGTTGGCGGCCAGGGAGCCGGCAACAGCGTGGGTGGTTGGGTACCCCCAGTAGGCCGCCCGGGGCCGGAAGGGATCGTCCTCCATCTGGATGACCGCACAGCCCGGGCGCAGGGGTTGCTGGGGCGGGTGCCAGGGTGCGTTGCATCCCACAAGCAACACCGCGTCCGCCTCCGCCAGCACAGGGTTGACAGGACCGACGCCGTGGAGGGGATGGGATCGGGGAAAGTTGTGATACGCGGGCATCATGAACTCGAAGACCGGTGCCGCCAAGGCTTCGGCGATGGCCACCAAGGCCGCCCGTTCCGTGTCGATGCGCCCACCGTGTTCGGTGATGATCAAGGGAGTCTCGGCAGCCATGAGGATCCCGGCCACCGCCTCGATCTGCGCAGGGGGCGCCACCACGGGCTCCGGGGCCACCCAGCCAGGGATCTCGGGGTGGCCTGTGGTCATCAGCAGGTCGGTGGGAATCTCCAACAGGGTTGGTCCGAACGGGATCGACTGGGCGATGAAACAAGCACGCTGCAGCTCATGCACCTGCTCCGACGGGGTCCGTGCACGCTTTGTCCACTTCACGACGGCTTCGGCATTGCGGGCCGGTCCGACGAGTGCCCGGTGTCAACTACGTAGGCGGCTCGCGTCAATTACGTAGGCGGGTTGCCCCTCCCTCTTCCCCCTGCCATGGCAGGGGGGAGGCGACACCGAAAGCTGAGCCTGCCACCAGGCAACAGGGCTGATCTGGCCTGGGTTGGGTGGTTGGATCCAGGCCTCAATCCCGTTGGCCGGTTCCCCTGCTCAGCCTTCGCTCCACCGTTGGCGGCGGAGCGCACGAGCCGGCGGACCCCATCGTCCGCCGGCAGCGCGGAGCTCCCCACCGGCCGTTGTCGCCAGGGATCTGGGCCAGTTGGCGGGATGTTGACGCCTGGTCAGGGCGACGAATCAGCCCTTGGCTGGTCCTCCTGCACGCCGTGCCCGTTTCCGGCGGTAGCTCTCGCCGTTGATCTGGATCAGGGTGCTGTGGTCCACCAGCCGGTCCACCGCTGCCACCGTCATGGCGCTCGTGGAGAAGACGTTCTCCCACTCGCTGAACGGCTGGTTGCTGGTCACCAGCAGGGATTTCCGTTCGTAGCGGTGCATCACCAGCTCGAACAGCACCGAGGTCTCGGCCTCGTCCTTGCGGACATAGCCAATATCGTCAATCACCAGCAGTGCAAAGCGATCCAGCCGGTTGAGGGCCTTGGCCAGGGCGTAGTCGGCTTTGGCACGCTGCAGCTCCTGCACCAGCGTGGTGGCCGAGAAGAAGCGCGCTGAGCGATCCAGGCCGATCAGACTTCGGCAGACGCCAGCGGCCAGATGGGTTTTGCCCACACCGCTGGGGCCGAACAGCAGCAGGTTCTCGGCCCGATCCAGCCAGCTGGTGTCATGGGCCAACTGCTCGATCTGGTGGCGATCGAGGTCGGGCTCGATGCCCTCTACCTGCAAGATCCCTGCAGCGGCAGCCGGCGTATGGTGGACTATCTGGTCAATGAGGGCATCCCGATTGGTCGTGACCGTGTCAGAAACCTCATGCAGCGCATGGGGTTACGAGCGATTTATCAGAAGCCACGCACCACGATTCCTGGCCAACCATCCGAGCGATTTCCCTGCCTGGTTGATCTCAAGCAGATCAAAGCAGTGGATCAGATATTGGCGACTGACATCACCTGCATCCCCTTGCAGAAAGGCTTTCTCTACCTGGTGGAAATCATGGATCTCCACTCCAGGCACGTGCTCAGCTGGAAGCTCTCCAACAGCCTCGACACGGAGTTCTGTCTGGAGGCCTTGGAGATGGCCCTCAGTGCTGGCCGCAAGCCACAGATCTTCCACTCCGACCAGGGCTGCCAGTACACCTCCGCAGAATTCGTGGCTAGCCTCAAAGCAGAGGGGATCAAGATCAGTTGGTCAGGAAGAAAGCGTTGTTACGACAACATCTTGGTGGAAATACTGTGGAGAACTCTCAAGTATGAGGAGGTCTAT
>JBKDSY010000104.1:0-3372 GCA_046340755.1 Cyanobacteriota bacterium | reverse complement strand
GCTTCCCCTGGGGGATGACGCGTTGCAGCGGCTGGATGTCCTGCTGGGACGGGTGGGCCAACTGGATCAGAAGGCGTTGCAGGCCTATGCCGGGATGGCTTAGATGATGCCGGGGCGGGGCGTCGAGGCGCACCTGGGCTTCCTGCGCAAGGGGGTCGACACCTGGCTGGGCTGGTCTGGCGGGTTCACCAGCGGTCTGTGCCTGACGGGCCAGAAGGCGGTGCGGGCGTTGGAAAGCTCCATCGGGCCCGGGCAGGGTGGCTTCGAGCAGCTGGCCACGTTGGTCGCTGCCTTCACCGACACCTATCAACACACGGGGGTGCAAGCCATCGCCCGCCGGCTGGTGGAGCGGGCTGCCGCTGAGATCTGAGGCAGTGGGCTGGGCAGCCCCTCCGCTGCCCAGCCTTTCCAGCCGTTGCCCTAAACCTTTCCAGCTGTTGCCAGATCAAAGGGGACCTGATCCAATGGGAACAGGCCCCCTTTTTGATGGAGCGGGCTGGTTTTATGGAGCGGGCTGGCGCCAAGGGAGAACCCCAGGCCGGGCTTCAATCAAATCCCAGCAGGTCGAAGATTTCCCGATCCTTGAGGGATTCGGCGTAGAGGGGTTCGACGTTTTCGAGCATGGTGCGGGCCAGGTTGAGGTATTCCTGTTGCACGGCCTCCACTTCCGGGCTGGGCTCCATCTCAAAGATGGTGCATTTCTTCAGGCGGGAGCGGCGGATGGCATCCACATCCCGGAAGTGGGCCATGGTTTTCATGCCCACCCGCTCGTTGAACTTGTCGATCTGATCGGTGTCGCGGCTGCGGTTGGCGACCACGCCACCGAGGCGAACCTTGTAGTTCTTCGCCTTGGCCTGGATGGCGGCAATGATGCGATTCATCGCGAAGATGGAATCGAAATCATTGGCCGTGACGATCAGGCAATAGTGGGCATGTTGCAGGGGGGCGGCAAAGCCCCCACACACCACATCACCGAGCACGTCAAAGATCACCACATCGGTGTCTTCCAGGAGGTGGTGCTCCTTGAGCAGCTTCACCGTTTGACCGGTGACGTAGCCACCGCAGCCGGTGCCCGCTGGGGGGCCGCCGGCCTCGATGCACTGCACGCCATTGAAGCCTTCAAACATGAAGTCTTCCGGGCGCAGCTCCTCGGTGTGGAAGTCCACGGTTTCGAGGATGTCGATCACCGTGGGCACCATTTGCTTGGTGAGGGTGAAGGTGGAGTCGTGCTTGGGATCACAGCCGATCTGCAACACCCGCTTGCCCAGTTTGGAGAAGGCGGCCGAGAGGTTGGAGGAGGTGGTGGATTTGCCGATGCCGCCCTTGCCATAGACAGCAATCACCAGGGCGCCCTCCTCAATGTGGAGACCAGGGTCTTGATGCACCTGCACGCTGCCTTCGCCGTCATCCCGACGGCGGTCCCCGGCGGGGGGACTGCCAAGGCTGGCGGGGGGTTGAAGGGTGGTGGTCATGGGAACCGAACAGGCCAGGGGCACTGCCTTTCATCCAAAGACAGAGGCAGGGGCGGTGGGGGCGGATCTCGCAAAGCGAAACAAAGGGGTTTCGCAAGGTGGGGATCCGGGGACATCCGGCCGGGGAACCTCGGGAGCTCTGGAGCCTCTGGAGCCGGACGTCGGACGTCGGACGTCGGAGAAACAGCGGGCATGGAAGAGTGGATCACCTGAGTCGTGTGACCACGAGGTCCCCATGCCCTCTCTCTTGGCCCCTTCTTCCCGCCGCTCGATCAAGCGACCCCGCGCCTGGCGTTGGGGGGTGGTGCTGGCGTCCACCCTGGTGGGGCTGGCGCCAGGGGCGGGCCTGCGGGCCTGGGCGCAAGGATCCACCCCGGCCCCGCCCCTGCCCCCCAGCTGCCTCGGGGAGACCCGGTCCCTGATTCTCTCGAGCGGCATGCCCTACACCCCGGTGCGGGTGCAGGGCCGCACGGGCTTTTTCGTGGTGGACCTGGGGGCTGACGGCAGCGCGATCTCCCCGACCACATTTCTTGGGGGCCAGGGGCCCACGCCGGTGGAGGGCACCAGCAATCAATTCGCGGGCGTGGATTTTTTCGGCCCCTGGGCCCCGATGACGCTGAACGTTCAGGATCACAGCCAGATCCGCGGCCCCCTGCCCCAGGGGGGATTGATCGGCACAAATTTGCTCAACCAACACGTGGTGACCTTGAACTACGCCAATGGGCTGCTTCACCGCTCTGGTCGCGAGAGCTTCTGCGGGGATGGGGAACTGCGAGCGGCGGGATTTTTGCCCCTCTCCAGCCAGAACTATTACGGATCCATGCCAAGGGAGCTGACCTGTCCCGCCGCGCCACGGCAGGGATCCTGCCCCAACATCCCCTCCATCCCCGTGCGCATCGGCGGGGTGGAGGCGGTGGCCCAGGTGGACACGGGCTACGACGATGGGGTGCATGCCCCCTCGCTGAACATCAACCGAGCCTGGTTTGACCAGCTTCGGCGCCAGGGGGTGCGCTTGGAACGGGTGCCCGCCGCCGACACCAACCTCAGCAGCTGCGTGCCCCAACAGTCGGAACAGGTGTTGGCCTACCGGCTGGGGGATGGTGGCCGGGTGGAGTTGGTGGGAACGGATGGCCGAGCGGTGCGGGCCGTGGCCGGGGTGACGCTGTTTCTCAAGACGAGTCCGCCGGGGATTGCGCGCTGCGGGGGGATTGGCACCTGGAGCCGGCCCGCCGCCCAATTGGGGGCCAGCTTTGTCAACGATGGCACCTTGGTGGTGGATCCCTTCAGCCAGCGGCTCTGGTTTCGCGGACCCTCCGGGCTGTCGCGCCACCGGGGCGGGGAGCGTTGCCTTGGTTTTGGGCGGCCCGGCACAACCGCCCACCACCTGGGCATCGACGATCTCGTAACGCTCCAGGTTGTCGCCCAGGGTGAGGAGCGACAGGTCGCCACGTCGCTGCACGGTGAGGGGATCCGCCTGGTCGGATGCCATGGCCTGGCCCCGGACGAAGAGAAACTGCCGCTTGCGCCCCTCGGGGTTGGTCACCACCACGGTGGCACTGTCATCGGCGCGACGGATGACGAAGGCCTGGCAGCGGGAGGCCATTGGCTTGTTCCCCAACCCGCAGGACACCTCGGTGGAGGCGTGGTAAGGCGTGGCCGGAATCAGGGCATCGCGGGAGGCGGGCAGAGGGGTGAGGGGGGTGCCGGTGATGGCGAAGCGCAGGGAGTAAGAGGAGCTCTCCTGGCGGCGGGCCGCCGCGCGCATCAAATACACCCGCACGGTGACATCCCCGTCGCTGGGGAGGAGGCCACGAAATCGCCGACCCGAAACGCTGCCGATGAAGAGGGCCTGCTCCGCCCCTGCCGCCACCACGTTGAATTCGGCCTGGGGATTGGACGC
>JBKDSY010000103.1:0-14288 GCA_046340755.1 Cyanobacteriota bacterium | reverse complement strand
CAAGCGACTCACGGCCGCCGGAATGCCGTTGATGGCCTCGGCGCCATTCATCGGGCAGGGGAGCAGGAACGACACCTGGGTGAGCACCGAGCGGGTGGGCACATGGAACAGCACGGCCCCCACCTCGATGCAATCGCCCTCGTCGGGGTGGAGGGCGGTGGTTTCCGTATCCAGGATGAGGAGCCGCTCCATCACGGGAGCTGGTTGATCTGGCGTGGCTGGAGGCGCGGCCGGGGTGACCACCACCACTGCAGCCTGCGCGGTCAAAGCGGGAGCAGGCGAGCGAGGGGGGGCTTCCAGGGCAGCCGGGAAAGGATCGACGGGAGCGGCTGGGTGAAGACCATCCTCGGGAGCGGCTGGGGCAAAAGCATCCCCAGGAGCATCTGGGGCAAGAGCCTCGGGAGCCTCTAGGGCAAGACCGTCCTCGGGAGCCTCTGGGGCATGAGGGTCCTCGGGAGCGGCCGGAGTGAGGGGCTCCGCTGCGGGGACAGGTGCGGCCGTGGCAGCCGGTGGGGCCGGAGGGGCGCAGAGCGCCAACAGATCGGGTTGCTCCCAACACTGCACGGCTTTCACCCCGGCCCCCAGATGCTCTTTCCCATCGTCTCAGGCCACGCAAGGGCGGCACTCCACCCCATCTCCCCTCAGCCCCATCCCTAGGGTTGGCAGGCCTGTTGCCACCGCCATCGTGCCCGCCTCCCTCGCGCCCGGTGACCGGGCCCCCCTCATCGCCCTCCAGGACGCCCAGGGCCAGGAACGCCGCGGCGACCAACTGGCCGACCAGATCCTGGTGCTCTTTTTCTACCCCAAGGACGACACCCCGGGATGCACGATGGAAGCCTGTGCCTTCCGCGACAGCTTCGCCGATTTCCAGGCCCTGGGGGCCCAGGTGTGGGGCGTGAGTGGCGATGACGCCGCCAGCCACCAACGCTTCGCCGCCCGCCACCAGCTCCCCTTCCCCCTTTTGGTGGACACGGGCAACACCCTGCGCAAAGCCTTCGGCGTGCCCAATGCCCTGGGCTTCCTGCCTGGGCGTGTCACCTACGTGATCGATGGCCAGGGCGTCATCCGCCACCTGTTCAACAACCTCCTCGACGGGCCAGCCCACCGCCGGGAAGCCCTGGAGGCGGTCCGACGGATCGCCACGGAAGCCAACGGTGGCTGAGGCGGACTGGCAGCGACGGGGGCCGCTGCTGGAGCTGGCGCCCTCGCGAACCCCGACCCCAAGGGCCGAGACCCAAAGGGCCGAGACCGGCCTGGTGGAATTCATCGGCGGCAGCTACCTCGCCACCACACCCCACATCAGCTACCGCCGCCTCCTCGAGGCCCTCGTCGCCCGTGGCTGGCGCCTGCGGGCCTGGAGCTACGTGCCCGGCTTTGACCACCAGAGCCAAGCCAACGAGGCCTGGCGTGCCTTCCGCCAAGCACGGGAGCAGACGCCCCTTCCCACAGGGAAGCCCGTGGTGCGGCTGGGTCACAGCCTGGGCTGCAAGCTCCACCTCCTCGCCCCCGACAACGGCCGCGGCTGCAGTGGCATGGCGGCCCTGAGCTTCAACAACTTCTCCGCCGAACGCTCCGTCCCTCTGCTGGGGGAATTGGGCCAGCAATTCGGCTTTCGCAGTGAATTCAGCCCCTCCCCTGCGGAAACCCTGCGCCTGGTGGGGCGCAGCTACCGCCAACCCCGCAACCTGCTCGTGCGCTTTCGCAACGACGGCCTGGATCAAAGTCGCCGCCTGCACGCCGTGCTCCAGGAACGGCCGGATGACGCCACCACCCTGCTCGACCTGCCGGGAGATCACCTCACCCCCGCCAGCGCCGGCCTGCGGCGCCAGCTGTTGGGCGACTGGGCCGACGATCCCGCCCGCCAGCGGCAGATCGATCGGCTGGCGGACACGATTTCCGCCTGGATGCAGCCCACGGAAACCTGACGGCACACCCTGGTCAACGGCTCGGCTTCAGGGAACCTTTGAACGACATGCCTGCCTCGGTCCGTTTCGAACCTTCAGGCTGTGAAGGGATGGACATCTCCCTCTGGTTGGGTGAGGTCATGACCAGCGCGCTAAGCCCAAAAGCTGGATGTAGGTCACCTGATTTCTCAGGAACTATGGGAGCGGATTGGAATGGCTAGGCGCATCATCCCGCGTTCTCCTGCCCAGCGGATTTTTCTTTGCAAATCTCAGGGAATGTAGGGTAGGATTCTGATTAGTCACCGGGGATCCATGACCTCTGGGATTGCGGAAGCCAACTCTTCTCTGCCGTTTATCAAGTTACCGGGAGCTTCGCTGGCGTCAGAGGATGTGGACAATTTTGCTGGGGTGGTTGGCACGTTCCTGCCCCTGGCTGTGCATCGCTGGGATTATCCCCGTCATGATCGGCTCTTCTTCAACCATTCCGGCTGTGTTCGCCTGGGTGAGTTCACCCTTCTTGCCACCTTTGGAGCGGCCATTCATGGAGAGGTGGAACAGAAGTGTGAAGGCCAGTTGGTCCTCCCCTACCCAGACGGTGTCAGCGACTTCACAAACATTTTCACGATTGAGAGGCGCTCCTACGGCTTCAGTTCCTCTTGCCTCTTCATTCCGGCAGCCCACACCCGCTTTCAACTTGATTGCAGCCATTGCTCGGGAATCATTATCAGCTTTTCTCCCGAAATTCTGCTGCCAGTGGCCCACGCAATCGGCGGTCCTGGCTTCAATCCGCTGCCCTTGAAGGCGGCGGTCTCCCAACCCGCCGTCCTCAGCCGTCAGGCGGATCCCCGTCGGGATCGACTCCATGATCTGCTCATGCAAACCATGGCCTACGCGGAGCAGTGCCTGGCCATCAGCGGAACGATCAACCCGATGCTATGTCTCGATGACCTGATCAGTCGCCTGATCGTGATGCTGCTGGTCCCGGATCTTCTGGAGCCCGCCACAGCACCCCCACTGATCAGCGAGCCCTTTCCCCACCAGGAGCTGCTCGATTGGTTGCTGACGCATCTACAGGAGCCGATCACTCTCTCGGACATGGAGGAGCGCAGCCACTATTCCCGCCGCTCCTTGCAATATGCCTTCAAGCAACGCTTCGGCTGCGGACCGATGCAGTGGCTGCGGCATCAGCGGCTGGCCAAGGCCAAGACGATGCTCGAAGACCCCCACTGCCGACTGAATCTGCGGGAGGTGTCCCAGACCTGTGGATATCTGTCGCAAGCCTCCTTCAGCCGCGACTTTCTGGCTCGCTACGGCAAACGCCCCTCTCACATCCAACGCCGGTTCCTTGATCGGGCAGTTGCAGGCTCGATTCCGCAAGACTGAACCGCCCATCGCCCACGTCCAAGGTGGGCGGCTGAGGGGGAAACCAAAGGGAGCGAACTCAGCCGAGTTTGATCCGGCGGCCCAGCTTCCTGGAGGCTCCAAAGGCGGCCGCCACACCCGCCAGAGGCAGAGGGCCAGGAACTGGAGTGGTGTCCGTGAGGGAAACACTCGACAGGAAAGCAAAGGGTGGGCCTCCGGTCGGCGTACTCTGTGACAAAGTTCCTTTTTTCAATGGGGAGCCAATTTGTCGATGGGAAACCGCTTAATCCTGGCCTTGCTGGTGGGAGATATTTAGGCGCTTACTGGGGTCATCGCTGGAGTCATCAATGGCCATTCCTTTGGTCTTTCCACTCAGTGCATGACAGTGCGACTGAACTGGACTGGCTGGTCAATTCCAGGGCCCATCCATTTAACATGGTGTTTACCCGTTTTTGTGGACTCGTTCCGATGTACGTCTTGGGCTTGGCCCAGCCCACGGCGGTTACGGCAGACCTAACTCCATTCATCTATATGATATTCGGAAATGTTTGGAGCTTTGTCATTCATGCCAATCTAAATCTCCGGCTTGGCTTTTTGGAAAAAATTATTGCTTCTCCTGCCTTTCACCATTGGCATCACATCAATCAACACCATCGCCTGATCAACAAAAACTATGCCGCTATATTTCCATTTTATGATATGATTTTTGGATCCTTTTTTCTACCGAAAACAACTTGGCCCAAATCCTACGGACTCTTGCCGCCGGACAAGGGTCATCCCAGGATGGGCGGGCAGCCTTGGCTGGCTGATGCTCAGCCGTCGTCGTAGCGAAAGGTGCACGTTTTTTCGGCGACTTTGGCTTCAGTCAAGACGAGGCAGGTTGCTCAAACCCGCAGGGCGTCTAAGACCCCCCGATCCTCCAGGGTGCTGGTGTCGCCGCTCACCTCCTGGCCGGAGGCCAGGGAGCGCAGGATGCGCCGCATGATCTTGCCGCTGCGGGTTTTGGGGAGGGCCTCGCTGAACTTGATCACATCCGGCTTGGCGATCGGTCCGATTTCCTTGCCCACATGGTTCCGCAACTCGGCCATCAGGGCCTCATCGCCGACGCGGCCCACCTCCAGGGTGACAAAGGCCACGATGCCCTCGCCCTTGAGGTCGTCGGGACGGCCCACCACGGCAGCCTCCGCCACCGCCGGATGGCTCACCAGCGCACTCTCGATCTCCATCGTGCCCAGGCGATGGCCGCTGACATTGATCACGTCATCGACGCGACCCATCACCCAGAAATAGCCATCGCCATCGCGGCGGGCGCCGTCCCCGGCGAAATACAGCCAGCTTCCATCGGCCGGGCGGATGTGCTCCCAGTAACTCTTGCGGAAGCGATCGGGATCGCCATGGACGGTGCGCATCATCCCCGGCCAGGGGCGACGCACCGCCAGGTAGCCCCCTGCGTCCGCCGGTTGGGAGTCGCCGTCGAGATTCACGATATCGGCGGCGATGCCGGGCAGGGGCAGGGTGCAGGAGCCTGGCTTGGTGGGGGTGGCCCCGGGCAGGGGGCTGATCATCACCCCGCCGGTTTCCGTTTGCCACCAGGTGTCCACCACCGGGCAACGGTTGCCACCGATCACCTCCCGATACCACATCCAGGCTTCTGGATTGATGGGTTCGCCCACGGTGCCCAGAATCCGCAACGACCCCATGTCGTATTGATCGGGCACCTCACGGCCGCTCTTCATGAAGGCCCGGATGGCCGTGGGGGCGGTATAGAAAATCGTGCAGCGGTGTTTCTGGATCACCTCCCAAAAGGCACCGGGTTTGGAGGGGCGGGGCGCCCCCTCATACATCACCGTGGTGGCGCCGTTGGAGAGGGGGCCGTAGACGATGTAGCTGTGCCCCGTGATCCAGCCCACATCCGCCGTGCACCAGTGGATGTCGTTGTCACGGATGTCGAAAATCCACTGAAAGGTGAGATGGGCCCAGAGGTTGTAGCCGGCGGTGGTGTGCACCACCCCCTTGGGTTTGCCCGTGGAACCGGAGGTGTAGAGCACAAACAGCCGGTCTTCACTGGCCATGGGCTCCGCGACGCAGTCGGAGGCCTGCCCCGGCACCAGATCGTGCCACCAGTGATCCCGCCCGCTGGCCATGGTCACCGGCTCGCCGGTGCGGCGCACCACCAGCACATGCTCCACCGTCGGGCAGGCCCCCTCCGCCAGGGCCTCATCCACCGCCGGCTTGAGGGCCACCGGCTTGTCCTTGCGGAAGCCGCCATCGGCCGTGATCACCGCCTTGGCGGCGCCATCATTCAGCCGATCCCGCAGGGCCTCGGCGGAAAAGCCGCCGAACACCACCGAATGGGGGGCGCCAATGCGGGCACAGGCAAGCATGGCGATGGCCGCCTCGGGCACCATCGGCATGTAGAGGGCGACCAGGTCGCCTCGACCGATCCCCAGGGCCTTCAGGGCGTTGGCCGCCCGACACACCTCCGCGTGCAGCTCCCTGTAGGTGAAGGTGCGGGTGTCGCCCGGCTCCCCCTCCCAGATCAGAGCGGTCTTCTCCGCCCGGGGGCCCGTCAGGTGGCGATCCAGGCAGTTGAAGGAGAGGTTGGTGGTGCCCCCTTCAAACCAACGGGCAAAGGGCGGGCTGCTCCAATCGAGCACGGTGTGGAAGGGCTCGAACCAATGCAACTCCTGCCGGGCGAGATCCCCCCAGAAGGCCTCGGGATCGGCCTCCGCCTTGGCGGCCAGGGCCCGATAGGCCTCCATGGAGCCGATGCGGGCGTGGGCGGCCAGGGCCTCTGGGGGTGCAAAGAGTCGTTGTTCCTGCAGCACCGACTCGATGGTGACCTCGGGCATCCGCGGGAGGTGGCAACTGGCCCTACTTAAGCGCAGTCCCCCATCCCCTACGCCATCCTGGCAGTAACCGTCACCAGGCCATGCCCGGCTGGCTTCCCGTCGCCATGTTGATCGCCGCCGTCATGGGCGCGGTGGTGGTGGCCCTCACCCCGTCAAAAGACGACTTCGCATGGTTTCTGCGGCTGCGGCGCCCCCGCTGGCTCACCTTTGAACCCCTCATCCCCCTGATCTGGGTGGTGATCTATGTGTGCTTCTACGCCTCGGCGCTCCTGCTCTGGCAGACCAGTCGCCAGGGGTGGGTGTTGGCCGCCTACGCCCCGCTGTTGGTGTTGGTGCAGAGCTACACCTGGTTGATCTGCCGCACCAGGAGCCTGCGCAGCGGCACGGCGGTGGGGTTCGCCGGCTGGCTCTGGGGGGTGGCCCTGGCGGTGGTGGTGGCGGCCCACAGCCTGCCGGCGGCGTTGCTGTTGGTGCCTTACCTGCTCTGGAGCCCGGTGGGCACCTTCGTCACCTGGCGCATGGAGCGGCTCAACCGTTGACAGGGGCCCCGCTCGGGCTGTCAGGCCATCCAAGGCGTCCCCACGGGGCACCACCGGGCTTAGTTCCAGGCCGCCATGGCCGCGCGCACCACCGCTTCACTGGCCGAGTCGTCCCAGGACGGCTCCTTGCCGCAGGGGTGCGGACTGGCAGCCACCTCGATGGGTCGCCGTTCGCCACTGCGCAGATCGATCCTCTCCACCGGCACATCATCGATCCAGCGGTAGGCAAACGGTCCATGGAACGAAAACTGATCCATGGGTCATGCCGCGGCAGATGTCCACCCTGATCGGCAAGGGGGGGGGGGCGTCAAGCCTTTGAACGGCCTTGGATGATCAGGTGTGCTGATCCCCGCTTGGCAAGTGGCCCCAGGAGCGTTAGGCAGGAGGAAGCTTCGCCAGGAGACCTCATGGCGCGGAACATGGACCCTGGGGCTGCACCGGACGCCGATCCGGACCATCACCCTCCTGTCACCCCCCATGCCGCCCCAATCCTGGATGGGGAGGGGCAGCTCTCCTACATCGGGGAGGACGGCCGGCGCTACGTGGTCGGGCTCCCCCCCGACATCGATCAGGCCAGCCTGGAGCGGGTGATGACCACCCTGCAACGGGGCGGCAGCCTGTTTCACCAGATCGAACACCTGGCCCGTCGCTGGATTGCCCAGGTGAGTGGACCGGATCTGGATGGCCGCGCCGCCCTGGTGCTGCTGGTCACCACCCTGGAAACTTCCCTGGAGGAGCTGTTTCCCGAGGATGGCCCGCCAGCGGAGCGGTGAAGGCCCCCTGGCCCCAGACCCACGATCGTTCAGGCTGACTCCATGCCCATGCCCGCCGCCTGCCTGTTCGACCTGGATGGATTGCTGCTCGACACGGAGCCCCTCCATGCCCGGGCCTGGAGGGAGGCCGCGGCCGCCTTTGCCCTGTCCCTCACCGAGCAGGACCTCCTGCACCTGCGGGGCCGCCGGCGCCTTGATTGCGTGGCCCAGGTGCGGGAATGGATCGCCCTGCGCACGGGAGCCCCTGCCCCCACGGCGGAAGCGCTGTTGGCCTTGCACCAGCCCCTGGCGCGCCGGTTGATGCCCACCGCCCAGCCCGTGGAGGGGGCCCCGGCTCTGGTGGCCCGCTGCCAGGAGCGTGGGGTGCCGATGGCGATGGTCACCAGCAGCACCGTGGAGGCGGTGGCCCTCAAGGAGGCGCCCCACCCCTGGCTGGCCCCGATCCGGGTGCGGGTGCATGGCGATGATCCGGCCCTGGCGGCGGGCAAGCCGGCCCCCGACCCCTATCTGCTCGCGGCCGAGCGCCTGGGGGTGGCGGCCGCCGACTGCTGGGCCTTTGAAGACTCCCTGGCCGGCGCCCGCTCCGCCCTGGAGGCGGGTTGCCTGGTGCATCTGCTGCTGCCCCCGGGCCAGGAGAGCCCCTGGGCGGAGGGAGAAGAGGTTCCCTCGACCTGCCTGGTGGTGCGCGGCCTGGCGGAGGTGGCCCTGCCCCCCCGGCGGTAGGCCTGCTCGAGCAGGGACAGGGTGATGCCGGCGGCCAGGAGGGGGGAAATCAAGCCGGAGGGATCACCTCAGTAGAGGCGGCTGAGCACGAAATCCGGCAGGCCTCGCAGGGCGCTGCGGGGTTCGGAGGGGGGCAACCAGGCCAGGGACTCGCCCGCCTCCCGGGCAAACTGTTCCGCCAGGGCGCGGGAACGGGGAATGGCTTCGCAACCCCGCACCAGATCGAGGGCCTGCTCAAGATCGCCCTCCTTGCTGAACTCCCGCTCGATCAACCCGGCCAAGGCGGGTTGCTCCTCCAGGGCGTAGAGCACCGGGGCGGTGAGATAACCAGACGCCAGGTCGCTGGCGGCTGGTTTGCCGAGTTGTTGCTCGCTGCCGGTGAAATCGAGGATGTCATCCACCACCTGGAAGGCCAGACCCAACTGGCGGCCGAAGCGATGCAGGGAATCGAGCTGGGCTTCAGGCAGACCGGTGAGCACCCCCGCCGCCCTGGCGCTGTTGGCCATGAGGGAGGCGGTTTTGCAATAGCTCTTTTCGATGTAGGCCTCGAAGGTTTGGCCGGTGTCGTAGCGAAACAGGCCCTGGCGCACTTCCCCATCCGCCAGATCCATGATCACCCGGCTGAGCAATTTCACCACGTCGAGATCGTCGAGGTTGGCGAGGTGCCAACTGGCCTGGGCAAAGAGGAAATCCCCCGCCAACACGGCCACGCGATGGTTGAAGCGGCTGTGCACGGTGGCCACCCCCCGTCGGGTGGCGGCCTCATCCACCACGTCGTCATGCACCAGGGAGGCGGTGTGAATCATCTCCGTGATCTCCGCCAGGCGCCGGTGACGGGGCGTGAGGGAACCATCAGGGGCGATGGCCCGGGAAATCAACAACACAATTCCTGGTCGCAGGCGCTTGCCACCCGCCGCGAAGAGATGTTCTGCCGCCGCCTGAAGAATGGGATGGCGCGCACCGATCAGTTGGCGAAGATCGGCCACCAACACATCAAGATCGGCCGCGACCGGCAGAAGCAGTTCCGCAACCGTGCTCACAACACCTCCCTGATGGAGTGATTTTAGAAGGCCCGTGGTGGCGACTGTTGGGCGGAAGGGTCCTCTCCCCCCCGGAGCGCGAGCTGGCCCATGGCATCCCGCCACCAGCGCACCTCCTGGCACGCCAGGGCCTGGCCGAGGAGTCGCCCGCTGGCCTCCTCGAACCGGGCCGCCGACCCCGTGGTCAGAAAGCAGTGGCCCGGCCGGGCATCGGCGGGGGCGGCGAGTTCCCTGTCGCTGAGCACCCGGGCCAGGTGGGCCACCACGGCGGGCGCCGGATCGATCACCCGTCGATCCGGTCCCGCCAGGCGACGAATGGTGTCCAGAACGAAGGGGTAATGGGTGCAACCGAGAACGATGGTGTCGGCGTTGGCCGCCAGCATGGGGTCGAGAAATCCCTTGAGCAGGTGCTCCAGATCCTCCTCGGAGGCGCCGGATTCCACGCAGTCCGCCAAGCCCAGGCACACCTGCTCCACCAGATGCACCCCGGCGGCATAACGGCCCACGGTGGCGCGGAACAGCCGCCCCTGGAAGGTGGCCGGCGTGGCCATCACCCCCACCACCTTGGTTTTGCTGAGGGAGATCGCCGGCTTGACGGCCGGTTCCAGACCCAGGATGGGCACCTTGGGGTAGCGCTCCCGCAGGGCATGGAGGGCCACGGCGGAGGCGGTGTTGCAGGCCACCACGATCACCTTGCAGCCCCGGGCGATCAGATCACCCGAGAGGGCTTCACAAAAGGCCAACACCTCACGGCTGCTGCGATTGCCGTAGGGCACATGGGCACTGTCGGCCACATAGAGGGTGGATTCTGAGGGCAGTTGCCGCACGATCTCTCGCCAAACGCTCAAACCACCGACGCCTGAATCAAACAATCCGATGGGCTGACTCTTCACGGCACCGTCACTGCCCCAGGTAATTGAGGATCCCCTTGGCCACCGCCGCCGCCAGGCTTTGCCGGAAACGGGCATCGGCGAGCCGTGGGGCATCCACTTCCCCTGTGACAAAGCCCATCTCCGTCAACACGGAGGGCATGACGGTGCGGCGAATCACGAAGAAGCGACCCGGGCGGGCCCCCCGATCCGGGGTGCCTGGCGACACCGCCATCAGCTGTTGCTGGATGGAGAGGGCCAGTTCATAGGAGCGGCCGCCCTGGAAATAAAAGGTTTCGATGCCATTGACATCGGGCCGATCAAGGCTCAGGGCATTGGCGTGGAGACTGATGAAGACATCCGCGCCGCTGCGGTTGGCCAGGGCCACCCGGGGCGGCAGGTCTACATCCACCTCACTGGTGCGGGTGAGGATCACCTGCACCCCTTGGTTTTGCAGCAGCTGGGCCACTTGCAGGGCCACATCCAACACCACGTCAGTTTCCCTCAGACCGCCGATTCCCACCGCTCCGGGGTCGGGTCCGCCATGACCCGGATCAAGCACCACGCGGAAACGGCCCCGGGGCACGGCGGGAAGGTTGCGGGCGGTGGGCAGGTTGCCGGTGGGCACCGGCGTGATCGTCGACGGGCTGAAGCCGCCCCCACCCCCACCCCCGCCTCGGGCGTAGGTGGGGGGGGTGGGGGCATTGATGTCGCCCTCGCCGATCAGGGGCAGGCTGCGGCGGGAGAGGCCCCGCAGGTCCATGCGCCAGCGATCCCGGGCCACCCCCACGAGCCGGAGCTGGCGGGGGTCAAGTTTGGTGTCGGGGCTGAACTCGAGCACCAGCCGGGTGGTCTGGGGATCGGGCTTGCCCACCCGCACCTCCACCAGGGATCCCGCGCCGCGCACGGAGCGCCGTCGCATGGGCGCCCCCGGCAGGTCAAACCACACCCGGGGCCCCTGCCCCCGACCGCCCTCCTGGAAAAAGGCCCTCACCGAGGTGTTGGGGGAGGTGCGCAACTCCAATTGCCCCTCCCGGTTGATCTGCCAGGCAAACAAGCTGCTGGCCGCCCAGGAAGGCAGGGCGCCCAGAAGAAGCAGCCCCCCCGCCAGGAGGAAAAGCATCCGTTTGGGGGGGCGCCGAGACGCCCATCGCCAGGTGCGCATGGGGCCGCTCAGAAGAGGGCGGGCTGGCGGTGCCGCAAACTCGGCATCTGGGCCCGCACCCGTTCCAGGTGCTCCGTGTCGACGGGGGCCATGGCCAATCCGGGCGATTGGCCGGCGTCGGCCAACACCGTGCCCCAGGGGTCAATCACCAAGGCGTGGCCATGGGTTTGGCGGCGGCCCTCATGCTGCCCGGTCTGGGCCGGGGCCAACACGTAGGCGGTGTTTTCGATGGCCCGCGCCTGCAGAAGCACCCGCCAATGGTCCTTGCCGGTGTAGGCGGTGAAGGCGGCGGGGATCAGGAGCAGCTCGGCCCCGGCCCCGGCCAGGTGGCGATAGAGCTCGGGGAAGCGCACGTCGTAACAGATGGACAAGCCCACCCGGCAGAGCCCCGGGGCCGCGGCCACCGGGGGCAGCTCCTGACCCGGTTGCACCGTGGCGGATTCCCGGTAGGTGGAGCCATCGGGGATGTCCACATCAAAGAGGTGGATCTTGTCGTAGCGGGCGAGCAGCTGCCCTTCCGGACCCACCAGCTCCGAGCGGTTGAAGGTGCAGCCCTCACCGGCCGGCACGGGAAAGCCTCCCCCCAGGAGGGTGACCTGGTAGCGGCGGGCCATGGTGACCAGGAAGCGGCTGCACCGCTCCGCCAGGGAGGGCGCCAGCTCCAGGCGGCGCTGGTCGTCCCCCATGAAGGCGAAATTTTCCGGCAGGCCCACCAGTTCAGCGCCCCGGCGGGCCGCCAGCTCGATCTGTTCTTCCGCGGCGGCGAGGTTGACCTCGGGATCGGAAGTGCTCGTGAGCTGAAGGGCCGCCGCCAAAAAACTGCTCACTGCCGACCGGTCAACGCAGGGGCGAACTGTAAGGGACGCCCCGGGGAAGACAAGGGGCGTTCAGCTGGCACGCAACACTCCCGGCTCCGCCTGAACGGGCACGATGGTGAGGGAGTCGACGGCGGCGCAGCAGGCGAAATCGGCGTCGTGGTTGCCGATGCCCTGCAGCCGCTGGCCATGGCTGGCCGCCCGCAGGCAGGTTTCCGTGTCGTGGCGCCACTGTTGCCAGAGGGCGAGGGCGGCAAGCATCTCGTCGTTGCCGCACTGCACCCCCCGGTGGGGCGCCACGGCCAGCTCCATGGCGGCGGAGGCCACCGCCCCGGCCGCCAGACTGTCTTCCAGGGAGTAGGCCCCTTCCCAGCCACTGCCCACGAGCCACACCCGTTGGCAGTCTCGTTCGATCAGCCGCCGGGCCACGGCCGTGCGGTTGGGCAGACAGGCCGTCAACAGCAGGGGCACCTCCCGCACCGCGGCCAGGGAGCGGGTGCCGTTGGTGGTGCTCATGAAGATCCGCTTGCCGCCCACCCGCTCAGGGGTGACGGCCAGGGGGGAATTGCCGAGGTCGTAGCCCTCCACCCGCTTGCCGCCCCGCTCCCCGGCCCGGAGGCGCTGCTCCGCCGGCCAGGCGGCCGCGGCGGCGTTCAGCTCGTCCAGATCGGCAAAGGCCTCGATGGCCTCGGCGCCGTTGTAAAGCGACCAGGCGATGGTGGTGGTGGCCCGCAACACATCAATAACCACCGCCCCGTCGGGACCACCATCGGCCACGCCCTCCACCGGGGGCACGCTTTCCGAGGTGTGGAAATAAAAGAGTTGCATGGACGCACCGGGCCGCTGGGGCGAGTGTGGCAGATCGGTGCGAAACCATGAAAAAGCCCCCGCCAGGAGCTGGCGGGGGCGCTTCAGGCCTGCGTCAGGGCGCGGGGATCGGAGGGGTCACTCCCGACGACCACCGCCATTGAGGGCGATGATCAACTGCAGGATGAAGATGAACAGGTTGATGTAGGTGAGATACATCCCCAGGGCACCGGCCAGGTATTGATCATCCCGATAGGTGCGGGGCATGGTGTAGAAGTCGACAAAGGCGGCGCCAATGAAGAGCACCGTGCCGAAGCCCGCGATCATCAATTGGAAGGTGCCGCTCCCAAAGCCGGGGACGAAGATGGCCCCCACCAGCTGGACGACCATGGCGATGAGCAGGCCGATGATGCCAAGGCCCACCACGCCACTGAGGGCCTGCCCCACGTCATCACTCATGCGGCGGCCAAAGATGGACGCCAGGATGAAGGTGAGTCCCGTGGCGACAACGGCCGTGATGACGGCGCCGGGACCCACGAGGGTTTGGGCCCGCAGCACGATGCCGCTCAAGGTGAACCCCGTCAGCAGGCTGTAGGTGGTGAGCAGGGGCAGGGCGGTGCTGTTGTTGCCTTTGAGCGCAACGTTTTGGGCGATGAAAAAGAGGATGAAATTACCAAACAACGCCACAAAAAAGAGCGGCATGAACAGTTGGGGACTGCTGGCCAGCAGGGCCATGCCGCCCAATACCCCAGCCGCGGTGAGCACCATGCCCCCACCGAGGACGGGCAGGGCCTTGCGAAGCACATTCGGCCCCACAATCTGACTGCGTTGGGCGGCCTGGATGGCCTGCTGAAAATCGCTGTTGGCGGGCATTTCCCAGGGAAAAGCTGATGAACTGAATTGTGGCAGTTCATTGCGGCCCTGGGGAGCCCGCCCCGTGCGGATCTCCGGATGGGGCCGCCCCTCAGCGGGCCGCCGGGATGGGCGCTGTGCCGGTCAGGCCACTGGCCGGCAAGAAGGGGAAGGGGGGGCTGGGTTCAAATTTGGCGGCGGTCTCCCCCGCGTACACCCGACCACCGGCTACCGGCAGCCGGCGCACGGGCGCTCCAGGCGCCAGGTCCACCTGGTCGAGCGATACCCAAAACACGCTGGGGGAGGTGACGGAATCAAAGAGCAGCACCCGCCGCCGTTGATCGCTGACCACCCGCCAGATCGTGGAGGCGCTGTTGGGTTGGCCGGGGGTGCGGATCCCCAGGGGAACGCTCACGCCCCGCACGAGCGAGAGCACGCTGGCCTGGGCCTGGTGGGCAAAGCTGTGGCCAGGCACCGCGCCGCTGTAGGCCGGATCCAGGCGGCGGGGGAGGGCGGCGAGGAAATGGGAGGCGCGGGCGAACCGGTCGGCCGCCCGAATCGTGCCCGGCAGGAAGGCCGTGCCCCCA
>JBKDSY010000102.1:0-2032 GCA_046340755.1 Cyanobacteriota bacterium | reverse complement strand
GTCGATGTGCTTTATGAACAGGCTAGATGCGGATTGTTTCATGATGGAATGACTCGAAGTCAGGTTGTCTATGACATGAACATTGACCAAGCATTTGAAATCCAACACAATGGCTCAGAGAATCTAATTCATTTCCATCCGGGCCATCTTCTTGACTGTATTGAGAAAGACTTTATCCACTACATTCAAACATTGACTGACGACGAGAATGCAAGAGTTAATTTTGATAGAATGTACGAACTTCTCAAAACAAAATCAGAATAATTTACCAATACTGTTTGCATTTTGCTTTGTTGCTTTGAATCCCACACCATTTCGCCGCCGCATGAATAGACAACAGATAGTCAGCCACTACCTCCTGCTCCAGCCACTCCGGCATCAGATCCTGAAACTTGCTCAGCCGGTAATTGGGTAGTGACTCAGCAACATCCATCCAAAACATGGCGTCGTCCCAGAGATCCCGAGTGGACAGGCGCTTGATGGCATCCTGAAAGCGCTCGGGAGTCATGCCCTCCCCCTTGGCCTTGACCAGGATGTTGTCCGTGGTGATTTTCCAGTCGCCGCCGACGGCCTCCAGGCCATAGCGGAGGGTGGCGTTGATCTTGCCGCCGGCAAAGGTCCACCAGCGCAGCTCACCATCCCGGGCTTCGATCCCGGCGCGTCCCGACTGGAAGAGGGGCTGAATCGACGCTCGCTGTTCTTCAAGAACCGCAGCCGCCTGCGCATCGAGATAGGGGAAGGCTGTGGAGGAGAGCAGGATGTCGCGCATCTTCTGGCACACCTCCAGGCCAAGAAACTGGGGGGTAAAGCCCCCCCAGGTGGGCTGCTTACCGCGGGGGGCGGGATCCACGAACACCCTGCGGTCGTTGTGCTGGATGCGCTGCACCACCCAGGCCCGGCCGCCGAGCAGAAAGCTGCTCACCCCATCAACAAGGCGATCGACGAACTCCTGCTGTAACGAGCCGAGGGGCTGACCCGCGGCCGTGGCAACCGTGTAGCTGACGGGGCTGGTGAACACCGCGAACAGCTCCATGAAGTTCTTGCGGCCAAAGCGCTTCTCCGCCTTGGGGCCGATCACCAGCTGAGCGGAGGCCTCCCGCAGCCCCCCGTCTGCCAGCAGCCAGCAGATGAGGCGATCAAACTCTGCCCAGCTGATCCCGGCGAAGTCCGGCACCTTGGAGAGGTGGTCCCAGGCCTCTTTTTGGCTGATGCCCCCGCCAGCCAGGGCCATGGTCAGCAGCTGGTGGATGAGCACCGGCCAGCAGCGGTCCTGCACGGGCACGGACTCCACCCAGCCCTGCTTGGCCAGCTCGATCAAGGCAGTGGCCTGCAGCACGCTCTCGCTTGATTCGCAGAAGAAGGTGGTGTTGGCAGCCTGGCCATCCCGCCGCCCGGTACGGCCCATGCGCTGCAGGAAGGAGCTCACCGTGTCGGGGGCATCGGCCTGCAGCACCCGGTCGAGATCACCCACGTCGATGCCCAACTCCAGGGTGGATGTGCAGACGATGCAGGCACCGCTGCCATCGGCTGTCCCCCGGTGGAACGTCTCCTCGGCGAGCAGGCGCTCCTCCTTGGAGACGGCGCTGTGGTGCACAAACACCGTGGTGCCTGCGCGGCGCATCGTTTCGGCCACTTTTTCCGTGATGGAGCGGGATTGGCAGAAGAACAGGCTCTTTTGACCCTGGGCGAGGCGAGCGGCATCGCGGGCGAGCAGGCTCAATTCCGGACGGTGCACCACCAGCAGCTGACGGCGGCTGGCTGGTTTGGGTGGATCGACCACCTGGCCCGGGCGCTTCGAGGAGCCCTGCAACCAGTGGAGGATGGCGTCGGGATTGCCCACCGTGGCGCTCAGCCCGACCCGCTGCAAATCATGCCGGGATAATCGGGCGATGCGCTCCAAGACGCTCATCAGGTGGGCCCCCCGATCGGAGCCGGCGAGGGCGTGCACCTCGTCGATCACCACGATTCGCAGGTCGCCGAACAGCCTGGCTTCATCCACCCGCTGGGAGACGAGCATCACCTCCAGGGATTC
>JBKDSY010000101.1:0-8320 GCA_046340755.1 Cyanobacteriota bacterium | reverse complement strand
TCTCGCCGCGCTCGAATCCAGGCTGGATTCCTTATTGCTCAATGTCGATTCCTCCTCGCAGACACCACCCGCAACCGGCTCCAACTGAGTGAAGCCCTGGCGGTGTTGCTGGAGGAGATCAGGCTGCATAAGACCTGAGCTGGCCTTGAAATGCCACTTCCGCAAGGTATGGCCAGCCCTTGGGAGCTTTCTGGTTCATTTATGGTGATCTAGGGATATCCTGCCGGCTTGCGCCCGCCCCTCCTCCCTCGGGCTGAAGCGCGAAATTCTCGTCACGCCCCACATCCGGCATGGACCAGCAGGTCTGCCAGCTTGCGGCGGGGTGGGCTCAACAGTGCCGCTCTCAGGCAGGCGCGGTGCTCCGTATCGGCGCTGCGGCCATGTTCACCGGCCCACTTCTTGAAAACACGCACCACTGGCTCCTCCGCGCCCCGCGCTAGGAGATTTGCCATTTCGATATTGTCGAAGCTAGTAGTCGGGGCTGGGTTTGCGGTGTCACGTGTAGACACGCACAAGCAGCGGTTAGGAGCTGGAAATGGCGTCATAGGGGCGTGCTCGCGCATACTCTCCAATCCCAGCTCGGCGATCGGCAGCCACTCTTCGATAAGGCGCGTAGTCATCGCATCAAGGGCTGGCACAGTGGTAGTGGAAAAAATATTGCCGAGAACGCGTAGTAGTAGTAATAATAATGAAAGGCAACCGGTATTGTGCTCATACCCAAGCCCATAGAAGAAACCCCGGCAATCTGAGATACGAAAGAACACCGAGACCCGATCAACACTTTATGGTTAAGAGCCTCAAACATGACTAAGACCCTATGCCTCCTTCTACTGGTGCCCCATCAGGTAAGCGTGAATTCTGCGGGCCAACACCAGAGAGTACATTATAAAAACCCTGAATTTTAACCCTCACATTAACAGAATCTTTCGGAAGCAGAGACTTTAGATTGATCACCAAGGCTTCATTCTGATGAAGTACATAATAACTCTCATCATTTGCAGCTAATTCAGGGATTTTAGTTTTAAGTTCATACTCTTCTCCACTTTTCATATCATCATATAAAATGGATATGGAGTTGAGATACGAGACTTCCATGTCTCTTTCCTCAATCTTGAATTTTTGTGGATGATCACCTAATCTATAAACACCGTAACTTTCTTCCGCTTTACTTTGTCGGCCAGCAATTACCGTACCAAGTTCTTCCCAATATCCTTTGTCAGAATTATAAACCATTAGATATGGGCAGCTTCCATATGCAAAATAAGCAGTCATTGAAAAACGCGGATCGTTAAGTGGTGTATCAGCTTGAATATCTTTGTCATCAACTCTTATGCGGACAACATTTCTCAATGATCCTACGGCAAATCTATTTGGCACAATCTTAGATAATTCCTGCAGACTGCTTGTTCCGTGAATAAAGGAAGCCGATAGTCTGGTGGGTTGAAGATACTTTTCAATGATATTTTTAGGCGACTCGTCAGGCAGACGACGGAGAATAATGCCTTGCGTATCTGTGGGTGGAACTTGTGATATAAATATTGTCTTGCCAACTAATTTTCCTGAATCTGATTCCTGATAAGACTGATTTCCTATTTCCATGCCATTAGTATCTAGAACTCCTCGGCGAACATTTTTTGATAGTCGAGTGTCGAAACCAAATTCTATAGGAAGAATCAAATGCGCGCCTGGTGGTATGGATATATTAAATAATTCTTCCTCCGCAGGAATCTCTTGAAATAAGCGTCCTCTTTCACTGATTGGAGTAAGCGCATATCTCTACTTCCTAATTGTTTGAAAACTAACTGTATTTATCTTCACTGATGAAAGGCTTTTATTGGCTATGTCTAAAAATCTTACGTAAGGAGAGGGTGCGATACGGTTAATCCCTGTAAATCCACATCCAAAAAGATATCCAAGTACATTTCTAGATGGATCAGAGCTAGGATCAATAAGATACTTATATTCAAAGCCTAGAAAGCCGCGAACATTTGGATTTTGTTCAAGTATATTCTTAAACCATTCATTATTTAACCATGAACTCCCAAATTGAAACCTTAATGTGCTTCTGACATCGGATAGCTTTGGATATTGAAGCAGTGAACCAGGCTGGAGCATCTCATAAGGCCTCTCATGTTGCGATACTGGCAAGAATGCTGTATATTTAGCATTTTCTAAAGTTGATTGTATAGGCATTAATCCTGCAGTGTAGTAAAATTCTTGCCCTTCACCTTTAAATGTAGTAAGTGCTGTCTCAAAATCATTTGATGTCTGAGAAATACGCTCTCTTTTATATGTTTTTTGACCACGCAATGGTTTGACTATTCTCGACCTCACTGTTGAATTATTCTCATTGAATTCAGAGGAAACTATCGGTGTACCTGTAATTTCCTGTTCTTTACCCTCATATTTTGACATTAATGAAGTGTTTCCACTCTCATCACGAAAAGCTAAGATTGCTTCATAAACAGGGCTATGTGTATCAACAATCGGCTCTTGCCTTATTCCAAGAGTATCTTGTAGTGTTGTTGGCATGTTCTGTTCAATGAGGCCGAAAACAGGATATTCGTTAATGCCGGTTAAATTTCTCAAGACAACTGAGCGATCTGGAACTGCAATTAGAGAAATAGAAAAAAATGTAAAAGTTATAGTGAATCCGGCCAATGAACTCACTGGCAACCGCCTTAATTTGACTGAATCTAGGTTTAAGCTTTGAATGAATAGATAAACGGAATAGCCAAATCCAGAGGCGATAATAAGACGCCACACGCCCATGACAATCTGATTGCTCGGTGAAATTGCAAGAACAACAATCGCTACTATCACTGAAATAGCAGCCACCACGAGCGCCGTTTTTCGATCTAAATAGGTTCTTGATATAAACTGACTCCAGGTTTTATCAATCTTTTGATGATAATTTGAATTTTCTCTAAGTATAGATGCAAGAAGATTCCAGTCATTGCTACTTTCCTGAAAGTATTGAGATTGAAAAAGTAGATTTATAGGTGTCGCCCTTCCTCCTAAATCAGTCTCTGTATTACGGGAGGTGCTTAAAATGCCACAGACTTTCTTTGTCCGCTCATTAAATAATGGGGATCCACTAAGCCCATCTTGAATCTGTCCTGCTTTTAGCTTAAGGATCTTAATCCTATTCCGGAAACTTTCGCCTTCGTATTCGGTTCGCACGGTATCACCTTCTGCATATATCATTGATCCAAAGCTAAAGGGATAGCCAAAAATTGATATTCTATCCCCTGGTAGCGGAAGAGAATGATCAAGGAGAACACATTTATGTGCTGGAGCCTCGCCCTCAATCTTCAGCAATGCAATATCAATTGGGTCCGATAGCTTCAGCCTAACTGTTGCTGTAAATGTTTTCTTGATCCCCTCAGTGATACATTCGAGACAAACCGAGGTGTGATCAGCTACCACATGGTCACATGTCAGAATCCATCCTCCTGGTGCGACAAAAAAACCTGTTCCATTGCCAGTGGGGCTGGTCAAAGAAACGGTGCACTCCTGAAGGATCGTGAAGATTTTCTGATCTTGCATGATTTTTAATCTTTATACAATATCTACTTTTCCCATTCCATTGTTATTTCGAGATTGGCACTCCCTCCGCCTTTGACAATTAATGCTGTAAGCTGACTCGATTCAATTGATATGTCTACTCCAAGCGTTATGGACATCTTGTCTGGCTGTACAGCCTGATGAATCTCTCTAAGTGGGCTAGCAATCTCAGTCACCAAGGTCTTCAATGAAATGATAAATTCTTGAAAATGTCTGTTGTGAAAGGAAACCTTTTGCTCGCCAAATGGTGTTGCTTCAACCCTGATTATAGTGCCATCGGCCAACTCTACTGGAATAATTTTTGTAGGAAGGTTCACGGTCCCCTTTTTAGTCACTTATGATCGTAGCATCCACGGCGAAAACCACGTGATGAATGCAAGAAGCTTATAGGTTCTTGACTTTTTCTTCACTCTCAATCCCGCGTTCTTAAGATGTCAGAAAAAATGAGCATAATATTTCAGCGTTCCTTGAATCCTATGTGTATTGTTTTGTGATTTTTGCTGGCAACAGTTAGTTTGTTGCCGACAAGAGCATCCGCAGCGCCGCCAGCACCCGCCTGGGGTTCTTGCGGTGCATGGCCATCCCCAGCCAATAGGCCGCTTCCTCACGGGCCATGGCCTCAATGCCGCGGGCGCAGTTTTCAATCGCGGTCACGTTGCGCATCGGGGCCAGCAGCTTGAACAACAGCCCCATCGCCAGGGCCAGATCCTCCGAGAGGGGATCGCGGCGGGCTTCTCCCTTCTTCAACTTGGCCAGGCTCACCTTCTCGGCCTTGAGCCGCCGTAACACGGCCCCTTCCACCAGCAGCAATTTGTGGCCGCCCAGGCCGGCGACGCGCCGAGGTTCCTTGAGATCGGGTGTGGCGGTGCTGGGCACCTGCCACACCTCCAGCGCCAGATCGCTGGGGCCGCGCTGCCTGCTCCGCAATTCGTAGGCCGGCCGGCCAGAGGGGATTGCCTGGGTCATGGGTCGGTGAGCTCCAGGGTGATGGTGGCGGTTTGGGCCCCGATGCCCAGTCGGGTCAGGCGAGCGATCCAGCCCTGGCCGCCATCGTCCCAAACCAAGGGCGGGTCGTAGTGGAGGTGGTATTTGATGTCGAGTTCCTTTTGTCCACCGCGGCGCCACTGGCCCTCTAGAAAGCCCCGCAGGTAGGTGGCCTCCTCCGGCGTGCCGTTGAAGGTGAAGGTCCACTCGGTGCTCCCATCCCCGCTGCTCCAGCCCCCTTCCATCATCTCCACCCGCAACCTGCCGCCCGGCTCATTCTTGAGGAAGGCCATCGGCTGGAAGCCATCACCACTGTTCATCCGCCAGGTGAGGGCCTGGATTGCCTTGCCGGAGCTGCTCACCTGCTCCGCCAGCTGGGTGAGGGCGGTCTTGATGTTGTCTGTCCGCTCGATCACACCGGGCGTGGTCAACTGAGCAAAGGGGCCTGGGCCAGCGGGTGCCCCTCCGTCATCTCCACCGAAGGTCTGCGTGGTGAAGCCCCCAGGGCTGGCCCGCTCGGGCTGGCCTGTGGTGGCTCCACCGCCCTCCTTCGGATGCGGGTCGCTCTCCTTGGTCTTCACCGGCCAGACGCCCAGCTCAACGGCCTTGTCAAGCATGAAGATCTGGGCGTCTTCGCTGATGTTCAGGGTGCCGGGGGGCAAGTCCTGCCCCTCCACGCGTTCGCCCTCTTTGTAAACAAACAACCCCTCATCCAATCCCTTGCGCAGGCAAGCCTTGAGCACCTGATCCCCCAGCAGAATCGGCAGCGCCGGATCCCGGTAATACTCATTGCGCAACCGCTGGGTGCTCATCACCCCATCGCGCTTGAGCGGCGTGCGAACAGCCATGAAGTTTGGCGCTGGAGGCTGATCCTCCGCCAAGACAAGCTCACCGGCTTCCCGCAGCACCCGCTCCACCTGCTTTTGCCCGATGCCCGGCTCGCTGCTGGCACTGGTGAGGGTGATGGAGGCGTAGGTGAGTGGAATCTCCGGCCATTGGCCCCGCTCCGGATAAAACACATGCCGATAGGCCTGTTGCACCGCCACCGCAAAGGCCTGCTCCGCCTTCCCGTAGCGATCCTTCACCTGCTGCCGTTGATGGCTCTGCAAACTGGCGAACAGATCGCCCTGCTGCATCTGGCGCCAGGCCAGATAGGTGCGCGTTTTGCGTTGCATCTCATCCACCTGCAGGCGATCGGCACAAACAAACACAAGATTGTTGCGATTCAGCCGCAGATTGCCCTGGGTGCCGCTTTCCTTGAACAAGCGCACCACCAATTCGGGGAGCTCAATCTGGCATTGGTCAATGGTATGGCCTTCCCAGTGAATCACGACCAGGTAAGGCCCTTGGGTGTCGTCGATAATGTCAGCGGGTTCGGAGGGGAACAGCACCGGCTCAAAGCGCTGTTTGGCAAAGATCGTGCCGATCCGCCCCCTCAGCTCCTGCCGCACCGTCTCCAGATCAAACTGCCCCTCCCGCTTGCGCACCATTTGGTTGAGGTTGGCGTCGGTGAGGAAGCGCAGTTTGCTGGTGCCGCTGTCATCCAGATATTCCGATTGCTCCTGCAGGTGGCGCACGGCCTTGTCCACAAAGGCGGGACTCACGCCGGGGGCGTAGAGGCTGTAGTTCAGTTCCAGCCGGCTGAGCCCCTTGAGTGGCTCGTTGAAGGCCAGGGAGTGCAGCAGCACCGTGCGGGCCACCATCGAGCCGTAGGGGAGCGACCCGCCAAACTCGCTGGCATCCAGGCGCTGGGCCAGGGCCTTGCCCCCCTCGGCCGCCGTGCTTGACACATCCGCCCGCACGGCGGGGATGAACGCCTGTTGAGCCAGCTTGGTGCCGATCTCCAGCCGGATCCGCTCGTTGCCCGGATCCACGTGATGGAGGTGGATCGCGGAGGCGCGGGGCTGCTCGCGCCACAGCTGCCCCACCGTCTGGGTGAGCAGGCGCAACATGCCCCGCACCCGCTGGAAGTTTTCCAAGGTGGCGGTCTTTTGCATCAGGGTCTGGATCAGCTCCGGGTGGAGCGGATAGCCGCGTCGCAGCTCCTCGGCCCGGTCGTCGTTCTGCCCCACGGGAGGCAGGGCCTCTCCGTGGCGTTGCCAGAGCTCCTGGTAGGCCCGCACCACCTCCTCGGCCCGGCCTCGGTCGATCGACTCAAACAGCCGCCGGCACAGCACCTGCACCGTTTCGTCTTCGCTGGTGGGGGTGAGGGCGGTGATCTGCCGGCCCGTCACCGACTCCAGCTCGGCGAAGATGCGATCGATCCGCTGGTTCTCCTCGGCGTAGGCATCCACCGCCTGGCCGCCCTTGCCCAGGGCCAGGGTGAACACCAACACCGCCCGCGGTGACGAGGCCACCGCCTTGATCAGGTCGGTGAGAAACGGCGTGAGCTGCTCGGCGGCTTGGCCGGCGGCGGGGCCCTTGATCTTGCGCAGGTAGATCGAGAGCTCATCGATCAGGATCAGCACGGGCCGCTCACCGATCAGCTCTCGCAGGGTTTCGGCGCCTGGGGGCGCGGCGCCGAGGCGGTCGCTGTTGCGGATGCGCTCGTAGCCTCCAGCCCCGGCCAGTTGCACCGCCAGCTCGCCCCAGGGCGTGTAGGCCAGGATGGCGCCCTCCACCCCCGGGGTGGCCATGCGCCGACCATTCATCGGATCGGCGTTTTCGCCGTCGAAGGCCGCCACCGTCACCGGTTCTCGGGGCAGGCGGGCCGGGTCGATGAACTCCTCCAAGTTGGGGATTTGATCGGCAGCCGTGAGGATGTGGTTCAGGCCGATCAGGGCATGGGTTTTGCCGCCCCCGTAGCTCGTGTCAAGCCGCAGGATGCTGCCCAGCTGGCTGCCGGAACCGCATAGCCGGTCCACCACCGCCTGGACCAGGTCACGCAGGCCCCGGGTGGGGTGGGTGTTCGCAAAGAAGAGGGCCGGGTTCTTGTAGAGCTCGGGCGCCGTGCCCTTGAGCACCTGGCTGAGGTCGGCCGCGAAGTCTTCATCCCGGATGTGGCCCTCCAGCACGTCAGCCCGCGGCTGGCACAGCTCGTAGATGGTGGGAGGGGTCATGGGTATGCAGCCGTGCCAGGGCAGGGGAGTGCCGTTGGGTCTTCCATCTTGTATCTCATAAAGGAGCCGATGGCCTTCGATTGCAGAAAAAACCAAAGAAGAACAGAATGCAGAATTAGCATTGTTGTTATCAATAGCGGCGATTTGCTGCTGCTCGGATCCCCGTCTCCAGGGCGACTTTGTCTTGCTTGGTCAAAACCAAGGCCAGTTCTTCATCGGTTTCCCCCTCGACACCCAACAGCCCCTGGCCAGCCCCACCGTAGCCATTGCGACAAAACCAATCCCCCTCCCCTGCTGAGCTGTTGACGCCGGCCAGCGTTGTCGCCGGTCCACTGCCCCGGCGCGCCCTTCCGAAGCCAGGGGATCCCGCCTCCGGGGCCCCTCCCCAGGGCCTGGCCCCAAACTCCCCAGATGCCCCCCTCCCCATCAGCGGCCCGGGCCCAATGTCCCTATTGCGGCGGGGGCTGTGGGCTGGACCTCAAACCCCCCCAACCCGCGCCAGCCAGCGACGCCCAGGACCCCATCTGGACAGCCCGGGGCGACCGCCACCACCCCTCCTCCCTGGGCCAGGTGTGCGTCAAGGGCGCCACCGTGGGCGAAACCCTCCACCACAACCGGCTCACCACCCCCCTGGGGCGCGAGCGCACCGACCAACCCGACGCGCCGAGCAGCTGGGAGCGGGCCGGGGAGCGGCTGGTGGAGCGGATCCA
>JBKDSY010000100.1:0-4583 GCA_046340755.1 Cyanobacteriota bacterium | reverse complement strand
TGTCAAGCGACACCGAAAACTGAGCCACATGCGACACCGAAAACTGAGCCACCCCTGGACTGATCTGGGGCGGCGTAGTCGGAGTGGTTCCGGCTTGGCTGCGCCGGCGGGGTCTCTGTTGGCTCATGGTCGGGGTGATTGTTTTGGGTGGTTGTCGTCTGTGGTGGAAGCGAATGGTGCTGGTTCCCCTCAGGCCTCCTCGTCTGGCATCGGTGGCGGCACGCCGCCGATGCCAGACGAGGAGGAGCTGCAAGCCCGTGGGCGGAACAACCCGGATCTGCGCTTCTCCCGCAACCGGTAGCTGTCGCCCCGGATCGTCACTACATGGCTGTGGTGCATCAGCCGATCGAGGATGGCGGCCGCCACTACCTGATCGCCAAACACCTCATCCCATTCCTCCACGGAGCGGTTCGAGCTGATCAACACGCTCCCCTGCTCGTAGCGACGCGAGATCAGCTGGAAAAACAGGTGTCCCGCCTGCGGTTCCAACGGCAGGTAGCCCAACTCATCGATGATCAATAGTTTCGGCTTGGCATACTGCGCCAATCGCCCCTCCAGCGTCCCCTGTTGCTGGGCTTTGACCAGGGAGCCGATCAACTCCATCGCCGTGCTGAACTGCACGCTGTAGCCACGGGCCACCGCCTCACGGCCCAGCGCCACTTCCAGGTGGGTCTTGCCCACCCCTGGCGGTCCCAACAACACGACGTTATCGCCGTTGGCCACCCAGCGGCAGGTTGCCAGATCACGAATTTTTCCAGGATCGATCGAGGGCTGGGCCTCGAATTCAAACCCTTCCAGCGTGCGCACGAACGGGAAGCGAGCGATGGTCATCGCCATCGACAAGCGCCGTTGCTCCTTGCTTGCCACCTCCGCCGCACAGAGCCAGGCCAGCGCTTCCCGCAGGTTCAGCTGGCGGCGCGACGCCTCCTCCAGTAGCGCATCGAGCTGCTCGCGGATCGCACCCAGCCGCAAGCGGCTGAGCATTCCATCGAGATCATCCACCAGGCGCTGGATCTCGACCGCATCGCCAGACCCGCTTGTTGTCCTTGACGTCTGTTGTGTAGGGCGTGCCATCAATCCACCTCCGCCACCACGGCCGCGTAGTCGCTCAGGGGCCTGGCCAGTGAGGAACTCCGGAGCGTCTCCAGCCTCACAACATCCGCCGCACCATTGGCTCCCGCCGCCTCCATGGCCCGCCGAGGCACCAGGCCAGCCCAGTGGCCGGCAATCACCTGGCGGGAGCGCTGGTTGGCCTCCTGACGGGTATGGCGTGCCACGATTCGGCCCGCCTGGCGGATCACCACCTGCTGATCGCGGATCCGCACCGTCACATTCTGACCTACCAGGGCCGCCGGTACGCTGTACCAGTTCCCTTCCACCTGCACGCAGCAGTCTTTGGCGACACGGCGACTGAACTCTTGCTCCGCCAGGAACGAGGGCTTGCCGTTCAGCGCCATCAACGCCGCTGCCTCCTCACGCAGGAACCGATCCAGCGGCCGTTCGCCTGTCGTCCCATGGATCCTCAGATCGGCGATCTCACGGTTCCACCATTCCAGATGGCCATCCATCTGGCCCCAGGTGTCAAAATCATGGCCGGCGATGCCGCCCCGTTTCACATACCCCACACCCCTCTCATCCTTCCCTTTGGTCTGCGGCCGATTTGGCCAGCAGGCCTTGGCAGTGAATCCCCAGTGCCGCGCAAAGGCTGCAAAATTCGAGTTCACCACCAGCTCACCCGTTTTAGGGTTATTGATCGTGATCAGTGCCTTGGCATTGTCGACCAACACCTCCTCAGGTATCCCTCCCCAGAAGTGAAACGCTTCCTCCAGCGCCTGCAGCCAGTTGCGTTGTCGCTGATTGCGATACACACGAATCACCTGCCGCCTCGAGTAGCCCAGAGTCAGCACGCAGATGTGCACCTTGGTCCGCGTTCCCCCAATCGGCACCCATAACTCGCCGAAGTCGGCCTGCAGTTGCTTCCCCGGACGGGTCTCGTAACGCACTGTCGCCTGACGGCTCTGGCGCAACTCCTCGCGCCAGGACCGCACCGCACGCTCCACCGTGCGCAGGCTCACATCGATCCCCTTCTGTTTCACAAGCTCCTGCCGCACCACCTCGGCGTTGCCGTGGTGCTGTTCAAAACGCTCACGTAGCCACTCCTGATGGTCTTCCAGCTGGCCGGAGCGCTTGGCGCTGTCATACGGCTGCCAATTCCCGAGTGACAGGTAGCGATTCAGGGTGTTGCGCGAGATCCCCAACTCCGCCGCGATCCGCCGTCGGCTCCAACCCATTTCCAACAGCTTGTGCATCACCAGCATCTCCTCTGGCGTCTGCATTGCACCCTCCAGCCCGATCAGCCCCCTTGGTGCACGAATCCGAGTCGTCTGGCCAGGGCCAAAGCCCAAACCAGCCGACCAGGTCGTTGGCGGACTACTCACGGCCTCAGCCATCGCCGCAGCCGCAGCCAATGACTCGCCCTGTTGCTCATCTCGCAGGTGGCTCAGTTTTCGTGTCGCCGCTGGCTCAGTTTTCGATGTCGCCTGACATCCCGATCATCCTCCCCGATGCCCACCACTCAGGAATACTCCCTGAACGAGTAAAGCTGGCCGAGGAATGGGAAGAGCGACTGAATGCACTCACACCAAGCTTTAAAAGAAATCCAATACTCTTTGGTATGAGTGGCTGTGAAGAGTATTTCCTGATCGATCAGTTCGCTCGGAATATCTCCGACATGCTCAAGCTCCTCCACGATCAATACCAGCCTCGCAAAATCGATCGCCTGATCAAGGAAGGTTTTAAAGAGCTCTGCCAGCAGATCCTGGAGGATTGAGCATCATGGCCGATCTCAACATCACCACCCAAGACCAACTACTCGGCCCTGATGGCGACACGCCCTACGTGCTCTTCGTCAACGAGACCGAATACGGCAACACCCGCTTCCTGCGCACCAACGTGCTCTCCGCCCGGCCCGACCTCAAGAAATTCACCTCCCTCCGCTTCCGACAAGATCTCAAGCGCCACCCGGATGCCCTCGGACCCGGTCAAGAGCTGGTGATGGTGTTCCTGGAGGCCCTTGACCTGGATCCGCCCCTCACCCTCCTCTCCAGTGATCAGCACCTCCTGGTGGATGGGTTTCCGGTGGAGCAGGGGGTGGTGATTGAGATCCCCCTTCTGCCGCCGGGGGCGGGGAGCGGGGGGAAGGGGTTTGGGTGAGAAAGGGTCAGTACAAACCGGGATTGTCCACCCTCCACGCCACTGAGTTTTCGAGGAGGATGCGGGCCGTGGCTTCGTCGATTCCGCCTTCGGCGGTGGCTTGCACCTCCAGAGTGAGGGAGATCTCGGCGCCTGGCAGAGCCTGGAGGTGACTGATCACCTCCTCCATGTAGGCGCTCATCTGCAAGCTGGCACGGGTGGGATCAAGATTCACCGTGGCCACATAGCGCGTCGGGAGCTGGTGCTTGGGTGGAACGGGTGGTGGGGGCGGAGGCGGAGGGGCAACCCCGCCAGGCCCCGATGGACCCGTTCCTTCATTTGTAAGCGGCTTCTGTGTGCCGTTGTCTCCACCGCGACCTTGACCTGGAGGCGAGTGATCATCTGGCCTGGCACGATCCGCCTCGATCTGTGCAAGGGCCACCTCGTCCTTGACGATCAGGCTGTTGAGACTGGGGGGGTGGTCGCTTGAGCTGGCTTGGTGCCTGAGGCCGAGATAGCGACCGGAGCTGTCTGCGGTTGTCCCTGCCTGGAAGCCATCGGCGAGATGGAAGGTGCTTTCGCAACTCAATGCGGCCTGAGGGTTGATCAGGGCGTTGAGGATCACCTGATCAGTGCTGATCCGAGGCAGGAATAGATCCTTGCGGCACCAGTCCACCAGCTCGCGCGCCTCCACGTGGGGTCGCTCGCGCCAGAGGAAGGCGTTGAGCTTGTCGCGGATGGTCCGGGCGCCCAACTGTTCGGCGAGGAGGTCCTCCTGGGAACACTTCTTACCGGCACGCTCCGCCAGGGAACCCTTCCCGCCAGTGAGCCGACGCTCATCCCATGCCGGCCCCTGGGGGCCAGGCTCACTCTGATAAGGCACCAGAAGATGGCACCAGGTTTCGGGGATGCGGACCGTGATTGCCGTCGTGGCCTCCTGGATCTTGCCGGCGGCCTGATTCTCCTGATTGACGGTGAGGTTGAGCAACAGCTTCTCGTCGATCACCCTCTGCCAGGAGCGCCGATCGGCCAGAGCCTGGAACAGGTTCTCCAGATTGTCCTTGTCCGGCGCCAGGAACACCAAGGTGTTCGCGTACTGGCGTGGGCTGTTCCCCTTGCTCTGCAGGCATTGAGCCGCCCATTCCAGCGCCGGAGATGGCACAGGCGGCTTGGGGCTGTCCTTGCGAGGGGGTTTGTGGCTGTACTGCGCCGCCAGCAAAACCAGCCGAGTTGACGGTTCGTCCGGAATGCCGCTTGTGTCGATCTGGGCGGCATGAACACCATCGAACAGGCCCCGCCGCCCCCTGTGTCAGGAAAGTTGTCCACCCGGATTGACCAGTCCACCAGGGGGCCAACCGAACCAGTATGAAACCGACCTATGACGCCGCTGT
>JBKDSY010000099.1:0-6155 GCA_046340755.1 Cyanobacteriota bacterium | reverse complement strand
ACGATTCGTTCTTACTCCCCTACTGGGGGCAGCCCAGCGGAGGTTCCGGTTCGGGTTTGGATCAGGTCATTGGCTGGATTGCCCGGGACCCCGGTCTGGCAGGAAACAGCGAAGCTTCAGCGATTGCTGAGGGCATCACAGCTGCTGATGCCCTTAATCAACTTCTGATTACAGGTTTGCAGGCCATTGGCAGCCTGGATGATGTTGTGTTGGATTCTGATGATGTACGTCGACTCAGTGAGTGGCTTCGTGCTGATGCAGCTAGAGAGTCTTCCTTTAAAACTTTTTATGGTGACGATGAGAATGGGGTGTCTACGGGTTTCCATGCTATCCAAAATGATGGCGCGAATCAACAATTTAGAGGTCCCAACTTAGTCGATACTATTTTGGATGGAATTTACCATTTTGGTTTTGATATTAATGCGAATCATCAATTTGTCAATGAAGATGGCAATGCTAATGCTGCCATTGTCGATGTGGCCAGTTGGTTAACGGCGCTGAAAACGGATCTGGCCACAACCAACACCAATCTTGACCGCGCAACGGAATTCATCATCTCTGATCAGGGCCTGGCGGCGACGATTGGCTGGCCTCAGATGGCTGCTGGGGCGACGGCCGCCAACAATCTCAATGGGTTGATTCTCGAGGGGCTGGAGGCCCTCCAGGCCTCAGGAGAGGCTGATGCCGATCCCTCTCGTATCCGTGCTGCTGACGTGCGATGGATCAGTCAGTGGATCAAGACAGATTCCTCACGTCGGGACTTCTTTATCACCAACCATGGTGATGATGAGAACGGTGTAGAAACGGGTTTTCATCTAGTGCAGAATAATGGTGGAAATGGGGCCTTGTTCGGGAAAAATCTTGTTAATACTGTTTTGGATGGAATCTATCATATTGGATTTGAGATAAATGCAGATAATCGCTTTCAAAATGAAGATGGAGCTGCCAATGCAAAGGTGAGTGACGTTGCTGACTGGTTGACCTATTTCTACAGCGATCCATCCACCTCTGGAACAGGGTTGGATCGAATCGTTGACACCATCAAACTTGACCGGGGTCTCAGCAAGAACACTTCAGCTGCTGACATCAACTCTGGTGCTGAAGCTGCAAACGGCCTCAATCTTCTGATTCTGCGCGCCCTTGCTGGAACCGGGGTGTATGGTGATCATTGGGTGACGCGCTCAGATCTTCTCGCGATCAATCAGTGGATTCAGGCCTATGAGTATCCGCTCTTCCTGCAGCTCCATGGTGACGATGAAAATGGAGTGGAAACGGGTTTTCACCTCGTGCAGAGTGATGGAGCCGAAACCCAATACTTTGGCAGTAATCTCATCAATACTGTCGCTGATGGAATTTATCATATAGGTTTTATGATTGATGGAGATAACTTTGAGAACGAGGATGGCGATACTAACGCTTCCCTGAGTGATGTGTCAGCCTGGTTGAATTACTTCATTGGCTCCCGTCGGGTCACCTTTGCCACCTGGAATGCAGATGTATTTATCGGGAATGACGAGGGCGAGCAAGTGGTGGCCTATGGCGGAAATGATTCTATCTTTGCTGCGGGTGGAGATGACTTCCTCGATGGTGGCTGGGGGTGTGATTCCTTGCTGGGTGGTGAGGGAGACGACATTCTGGAGGGCTCGTATGATAATGATCTTCTCGATGGGGGCACTGGATCCGATATCTATGAGGTGAGTGGAGCGGGTCCGGAATGGGTGAGTGGAGTGCCGTACACGTTCCAGGGGTATGACACCTACAGCGATACGGGAGCGGCTGGTGAGATCGATAGCCTGGTGGCAACAGGGAGCGGAGCGGTGGACATTGGGTTGACGAAATTTGGCAGCAGCAGTGGCATCGAGCAGATTGTGAATGGAACAAGCGGGGGAGCGCAGGTGCGCCTGCTGGGGGATTGGTATGGGAGTGTGCTGGATTTCGGGGGAGTGAGTTTTGTTGGGGGAAACTTTGTGCTGGATGGAGGGGAAGGAAACGACACGGTGTTGGGAGGAGCGCTGTCGGATCGACTGCGGGGCGGAGTGGGCTGTGATGTGTTGACCGGTGGGGCTGGAGATGACAGATATGATTACACTATTGTTAAAGAATCCCAGTGGTTTGGTTATGGATCCGTTGAAAAAATCACTGATTTTGTTGTCGGTGCAGACATGTTTGATGTGGCCACGGTGCCTGCCGCCATCAAGGTCGTCGGCTCGACGACCGCGCTGACAACCAGTGCCATTGGTGCCCTTCTCAGCAGCACCGTCTTTCTGGCCAATGATGTGGCCAGCTTCAGTTCCACGACGAATGGGATCACCCGAAGCTTTGTGGCCTTCAACGACGGCGTGGCGGGTTTTAGTTCCTCCACGGATGGGCTCGTGGAAATCACGGGTTACACATACGCCACTGGTTTCTCTTCCCTGAGTCAGATCGCACTGGTCTGAGTCCCCTCAAGGGGGGGCCACCCTCCTGTGCTGGCCCCGTATGCCGAGAGCAACCCTTCCCCGCCCTATGGCACCACAGGGCGACGCTTTCCGCTAAGGTTAGGGCATTGGTTGACAGCACGAGCTGCTTGCTATGGCAAGCAGGCGGCGAATCCCATATCCGTTCCTGAGTCCTTCCCATGACACGACGTCCCTCCCTTTCTCGGGCACCCTGGTGCCCGATTCATGGCTTTCTCCCCACGACCCAATCCCATTCCCATGATCTGCCGCCCAACCCCACCCATTCCCTTCCAGTGACCGTACCTACCTGGGAAGATTTGCTGGGTAGGCGGTGACCACCAAGCACCAGTCTCACCGGATCCAGTCGTAGACCACCATCATCAGGGCTTGCTGGCAAGTTCCACGGGTCCGCTCCACAACCTTGCATCCCTCACCAGTGCACTTGCAAATCGGCTGCAAATTTGAGTTGTGCTGCGACGCTCCCACGCCTTTTCTGGCCCTGGTGCATCCCCATCCCAGCCTGCGGGAAGACCTGGTGGCCCCAGAAGCGACGGTGGTGGAGCCGGATCGCACCCTCGAAGTGTTGGCCGACAGCGGGGCCAACCGCTGGTGCCGCTGGGTGGCCCCGGCAGGTTTGAGCCGCTTTTGTTTCTCCACCGCCTTGATCCGTCCAGACCGGGTCGATCCAGTGGTGCCCAGCGCACCCCAGTGTCCCGTGCAGGCCCTGCCCATCGACACCTATCCGTTCTTGAATGCCAGCACCTATTGCGACACTGCCACTCTGATGGAGTTGGCCTGGAGCACCTTTGGTGGCCAAGGCCAGGGGTGGCCTCTGGTGCAGGCCATCTGTGATTGGGTGCACGGGCGGATCCGCTTTGATTACCAAGCTGTGCACGCGGAAAAGAATGCCAGCCAAACCGTCAGGGATGGGGCAGGCGTGTGTCGCGACTTTGCCCATCTGGCCATCACCCTCTGCCGCTGCTTGAACATTCCTGCCCGTTATTGCACGGGGTATCTGGGGTACACCGGGATCCCCAGGGGTGAGGCTCCGGTCGATTTCTCCGCCTGGTTCGAGGTGTTCCTGGGTGATCGTTGGTACGTCTTTGATGCCCGGCACAATGTTCCCCGCTGCGGCAGGGTGTTGATTGCCCGCGGCCGGGATGCGGGAGACGTGCCCTTTTTGCGCACCTTTGGCTCCCACCAGCTTCTGGCCATGGAGGTGGTCACCGAAGCCATTGATCCGGCCCCTTCTCCAAGGCCAGCTCCAGGGGAGATCAGTGGTCCGGCGGCCCCAGTCATGGCCTGAGCCGGAGCAGACACACCGCAATGGCTCCCTGACTTCGGCAAGCTGGAAGGGTCCTCCGGTTCCGGCCCGTGCAACGTCGCGCTCTGCTGCGTCTGATCCCCTCCGCCTTGATCACGGGCGGCTTGGCCACGGCTCGCGCCCTGGGGGCTGCCAGCCTGGAAGGCAAGGACACCCTGCGTTTCCTGGCCGTGGCGGACACGGGAAGTGGTGATGCCAATCAGCGAGCCGTGGGTCAACAAATGGCCGTGGTGCATCAGCGCCGACCCGTGGATCTGGTGGTGTTGGGGGGAGACAACATTTATCCATCGGGTGACCTCGCCATGGTGGAGGCCACTTTCCAACGGCCCTATGCGGCCCTGTTGCGGGCGGGAGTTCCCTTTCACGCGGTGTTGGGCAACCATGACATTCGCACGGCCAACGGGGTGCCCCAGGTGGCTTACCGCCCCTTCGGGATGAAGGGGCGGTATTACAACCTGCGCCGGGGCCCAGTGGAATTTTTCATGCTCGATACCAATGGCAACGCGGATTGGCAACGCCAAATCAGCTGGCTGCGGTCGGTGTTGGCCAAGAGCAGTGCTCCCTGGAAGGTGGTGGTTGGTCACCACCCGATCTATTCATCAGGGTTGTATGGAAATGATGCTCATCTGGAAGCAAAACTGGCCTCCCTGATGCGACGTCATGATGTGCAGATTTATATCAACGGCCACGACCATAACTATGAGCGCAGCAAACCGATCAACGGCATCACCTATTTGGTGGTGGGTGGTGGCGGCGCCAGCCTGCGACCTGTGATGGCCACTGAGCAGTCAGCCCGGGCCGTCAGTGTTTTTAGCTTTGCGGAAATCCTGGCCACCCCCCGGGAGTTAACCCTGATGGCCTGGGACAAAAACGGGCGTCAGATCGATCAGGCCATCCTTGCCAAACGAGTGGCATGAACGTTCAGGCAGCTTCCATCTGACTTGCCCGGGGATTGGCCAGCGGAATCAACACATTGTTTCCAGTAAAGAAGAGTAAAAGTTATCAAGATGTTGTGAACTCAAGCTCTGCCGATGTTGCTTTATTTCATTGTAGATCTTGAGGGCCATGTTTGCGAGGAGATCGTGGTCGGCGGCATTTGATGGTGGTTGATGATCGTGTTGCTGCTCAACCTTGTAATGGCGAAGCCCTGCATCAATGAAGCCGGCGGCTTCCTGTTCGGGTTGATCCGGTGGGTGGATGCCAATAAATTCACGCAACTCAGTTTCAACGGAGACTGGTGATTCGAACAGATCGTCAGCCATGATAAATATTCTGGGAAAAGATCGTGTTGTTCGCTCTGACTCGAGGACGCTATTGATCCACAGTCTTAGTGAAAACTCTTTTGAAATAGGATCTCGTGAGCGAGTTAAAAGAGAGCTGACCACCTCCTGGGGATGGCGAACCAGAATGGCAAACTTGAAATCGACTGAAACATCCTGCATCCAGGAGGATAGTCCCTTTAAGAGAATGCAGAAGCGTGGATCCTTGATCACCGCAACGCTTGATTCGGCAAACGATTGATGGAGGGCCAGCAGCAGTCTCCGGCGCCACTCCAGGGTGACGTCATGATCTGGCCAGCCCACGGGCAATGGTTGTTCAACCCTCCAATTGCGACCAAGCTTTGACAAAAGCTGATCATTCTCGCCGGTCACCCCAAGTGATTCCCAGTACCCCTTTGGATTTTCATCCGTTGCAGGCATCAAATCCTTTGGCACGCCAAGCCCAATCGTCCCAAGCAGGCCTGAGAGAGCTGAGGTGCCACTTCGGTGGACGCCGAGGACAAACAACAGCTGACGAGGGATTCGGCCAAGGGTGACATTGCGGGATAGCTGTTGTTGGGATTCCAGCTGGGCTGGAAGGTGATGCATGCGCTCAAGAAGCAGCATTTTTTGTGTCTCTGGCAGCCTCAAGCCAATCTGTTCCCCACCGGCCAGGGCCTGTCGAAACACTGCAAGGGCTTCTTGTTTTGCCTTGTCTTGTTGACCGATCCAGACCCGTTGTTTGCACAGGCTGAGGCGGGCTCCTGCCAAGGCGAGGTGCATGGCAGCATGGACGTTGTGCGTTGCAAGGTGAGAGAGATGACTGTGAAAGTCTTCACCGAGATGGATGGTGCACAGGGCAAGAAAAAAAGCATCCGTGCTGCCTGTGTCTTGGCCGTGAAATCTCCGCTCCAGAAAGCCTTGTACTCGATGCAGATCACGCCACGCAGCCGCAGTAAGAGCGGCCAAGATTTCGATGAACAGATTGTTTTCGCTGACACATTCTGTCATGACTTTGAATGGCCTTCAAGGGTAAGTCGAACAAAGAGATCATTCATAAAGGAAAGTCTCTTTGCATAATCATCGATCAACGTCTGAAGTTCGCTGATTTTTACTGTGAGCTCGCTGTTGGCC
>JBKDSY010000098.1:0-5275 GCA_046340755.1 Cyanobacteriota bacterium | reverse complement strand
CTCCAGGCGCAGGCCGTGGTCGGCGCAGCGGGTGGTGGTGCGCTGATGCAAGGCCTGGAGCACATCATCGATGGCAACATTCACAAAAATCTTCTCGCCCGAACGCACCCAGTTGTCGTGAATCGAGAGGATCTTGGCCGGGTCGTCATGGGTGGTCCAGAAGCCGGTGTTCAATTCGGTGGTCACCAGGCCACCGATGGCGAGCACCAGATCGGCGTTGTTCACCAAGCTGCGCACCGCCTCGGACGAGGACAACTGGCCCGCGCTCACCCCCACGTATTGCGCCATCTCTTCGGGCATCGTGCCCTTGTCGTTGGGGGTAATGGTCGTGGGCAGGTTGGTCTTTTCAATCAAGGCGAGCGCTTGCTCACGCACCCCATAGCGGCTCACCAGCTGGCTCAGGATCGCCACCGGATTCTTCGCCGCCTCGAGCCGCTGAAGGATCGTTTGCACGGCAGCCTCCAGCTCCTGGGGCACGCTCTTCTGACGCTTGAGCGCCGCCAGTGGCTGGCCCTTCACGGGGGGGCCCAACACAGGCTGGCCGCCGCTGAGCTCCGAAATCACCAGATAGGCGGGAGCGCTTTGCCGCAGGGCTTCCCGGATCACCCGCTCCAGCTCATCAATGCAGTTGTCGGGGGTGAGCACGGCGCTGACACAGGCCGCCGCCGCGGAAATCGACTGAAAACGGTTGTAGACCGTGTCGCCCAGGTTGTGGTGCGTCACGAATCCCAACCTCTGGATCCGCTCGCTGGGCATGCCCACCAGGTGAAACACCGGCAGGCGATGGGCCCGGCTTCCCATCACGCCATTGAGAGCCGACAGTTCCCCCACTCCATAGGTGGTGGAGAGGAGGGCCGCCCCCCGGATGCGGGCATACCCATCGGCCGCATAGGCGGCATTGAGCTCGTTCGTGCACCCCACCCAGGCCAGCCCCTCCACCTGCTCGGCCGCGTTGTTGATCGAAAAGGCGTAGTCGCCCGGCACACCGAAGATCCGGTCAATCCCCAGCCGAGAGAGCCGGCTCAGGGTGTAGTGCGCCACCGTCGGTGAGTCCATGGGAGGGCGGCCCAGCCAGATGGGGTCACCCTACGGCCCATGACTGGCCTGTCGGCCCTATAGCCCCCGCACCCCGGGCGATACAGCGGGAGCATTGCTGCGGGGGGCAAACCGGTTGGCCTCCGCCTCCTGCTGCTGTTGCCAACGTTTCCGGCGTGCCTGCTCGCGGGCTTCCCGATCCTTGGCCGCCTCGATCCGGGCGGGATAGAGCTCATCGAAAAACCGGCCCAACCCCACCGACACGCTCCGCACCCCATCCATGAACTTCGGGTCACTGGTGAGCTTGTTCACGTCTCCACCCACCGCATTCCAGCGGTCGGTGAGCTCGCGGGCATTGGCCAGGGTGGCCTGCAGATCCCGGGTGGTTTTGGGATTGTCAATCCGGGCGGTGACGGCACGCACATGGCGGGTGGCCGCCGCCGCGTCGGCGCTGGCCTGGTTCAGGTTGGCCAGGATCGGATCCGCCCTGCGCACCGAGGTGTTCAACTCCTTCACCAGCCGCTGGGCGTCTTGAATGAACACCTGCCCGTCCCGCGACAGCTTCTCCGTCTCCCCGGCGGTGCGCTCAAACGCCCGGGTGGCCGCGGCCATCTGGGGCACCACCCGCTCCCTCTCCGCCTGCCGCAACAACCCCTGCACCGTCTCCGTCACCGACTCCAGGGTGGGGGCGGCCACACCCTCCACCTTGGCGCCGTCACAAACTTGGCGCTTCCCATCGCATCCCGGATCCCGGGGACCCGGCCCGGGGGGCAGGGGGGCGCCGGAGCTGAGCAGCGACACAATCGAATCGCCCCCCAACAAAGAACTGCTGGCAATGCGGGCCACCACCGGCCGGGGCAGCCTCAGGTTGGGATCACTGATCTCCAGGCGCGCCACCACCGCCTGGCCCGTCACCTGCAGGCTGCGCACATTCCCCACCTGCACCCCGCGATAGAGCACGGCCGAACGATCGGCCAGGCCAGCGGCATCGGCAAAGTTGGCCTGAATGGTCCACACGTTGCGTTGCAGGGAAATCCCCCTCAACCACAACCAAAAACCCAGCCCTCCAGCCAAGCCGGCCAGCAGGGAAAATCCAACCAAGGCTTCTCGAACACTGCGGCGCATGGCTTACGGAAGACTCGTCGTCAGTGCTCGGCAGGCTGAATCGGTCCCTTCAGACTACCTGTCCTGAACTGAACCACGTAGGGATCGGTGCACTCCCGATACTGATCCGTCGTGCCCATCCAGCGAAAGCGACCGTCATACAGAAGGATCACCCGATCAGCACAGCGCTCGATCGTGCTGTGCACGTGGCTCACCACCACCCCCGAGGCATGGGTGAGCTCCGTGGTCTCCACGATGAGGTCCTCAATGCGGGTGCAGGCCACCGGATCCAGGCCCGCCGTGGGTTCGTCGAACAACAGCAGGGGCACCCCCCCCCGGCTCTCGGTGGGATCCTCGATCAGGGCCCGGGCAAAGCTCACCCGCTTCTGCATGCCCCCACTGAGCTCTCCGGGCAGCAGCTCTTCCGTGCCCTCCAACCCCACGGCCCGCAACGCCTGCCGCACCCGCTCCCGAATCTCCCGCTCGCCGAGGCGACTACGGCGATAGAGCAGGAAGCCCACGTTCTCCCGCACCGTCAAGGAAGCCAGAAGGGCGGGATTCTGAAACACCAGGCGCACATCGGGGGGATGGCGCTGGTCGAGCCGCAGGTAGTGCTGCTCCTCCCCCTGCACCTTCACCACCCCGGCCTTGGGAAGCAGCAACCCAGCCATCAACCGCAAAATCGTGGATTTGCCCGAGCCGGAGGGCCCCACCACCACCAGGCGCTCCCCCGGAATCACCTGCAGGGTGACCCCATCCAGGATCCGCCGCTCCCCCCACCCCATGGAGACATCGAGGAACTCCACCACAGGGGAATCGGGGCGCGGAGGAGCCCCAGGCTCCAGGGCCCCCTGGCGACTGGTGTCCATCCTGACCTCCCCATCTCCTGCCTACAGTTCAGAGGCTATTTCCGCGTCCGCGCCCCGATCCCTTGCCCGACCGAGGCCCAACCGTGCGCTCCACGCGCCGGCGCCACCGCTCCCGTCCCGCCGAGCGCCCGGAGTGGATCGGTCGCGGGGAACGGCGCCAACAAGATCTGGTGAGCTCCTCCCGCCGGGCCTTCCGTTGGCTCCAACCCGGCCTGGTGGTGAAGCGCTGGATGATCACCTCCGGCCTCGGCCTGCTGATTGCCCTGCTCGGCGCGGCTGTCTGGGCCGATCTCCAGCCCATCTACTGGAGTCTGGAATCCATCCGCTGGCTGCTCGGCCGGGTCACCCAGGTGCTCCCGAGAAGCATCACGGGCCCCTTGGTGTTGCTCCTCGGGGGCCTGCTGGTGTGGCTGGGCCTCAACCGCAGCTTCGGCTCCATTCAGCAGGCCCTCGCCCCCGAGAAAGACACCCACCTGGTGGATGCCCTCCTCGCCCAACGGCGCCTCAACCGGGGGCCCAACATCGTGGCGATCGGCGGCGGCACGGGCCTGGCGACCCTCTTGAGCGGCCTCAAGCGCTACAGCAGCAACCTCACCGCCGTGGTCACCGTCGCCGACGATGGGGGCAGCAGCGGCGTGCTCCGGCGGGAGCTGGGGGTTCAGCCCCCCGGCGACATCCGCAACTGCCTGGTGGCCCTCGCCCGGGAGGAACCGCTCCTCACCCGCCTCTTCCAATACCGCTTCAAGGCCGGCAGCGGCCTGGAAGGCCATAGCTTCGGCAATCTCTTCCTCTCCGCCCTCACCGCCATCACCGGCAGCCTGGAGGCCGCCATTTCCGCCAGCAGCCGGTTGTTGGCCGTTCAGGGCCAGGTGGTGCCCGCCACCAACGCCGATGTGCGCCTCTGGGCGGAACTGGAAAACGGCGAGCGGATCGAAGGGGAATCCCGCATCGGCCGGGCCACCAGCCCCATCGTGCGCCTCGGCTGCATCCCCGAGCGTCCGCCCGCCCTGCCCCGAGCCCTGGAGGCCATCGCCCAGGCCGATCTCATCGTTCTGGGTCCGGGGAGCCTTTACACCTCCCTGCTTCCCAACCTGCTGGTGCCCGAATTGGTGGAGGCCATCCGCCGCAGCCGCGCCCTTCGCCTCTATGTCTGCAACCTGATGACCCAACCCGGGGAAACGGATGGCATGGATGTGAGCGGCCATCTGCGGGCCATCGAGGCCCAACTGGCCACCCTGGGCGTGAATGAGCGACTCTTTACTGCCGTGCTCGCCCAGGACGATCTGGACGCCTCACCCCTGGTGGAGCACTACCGCCGGCGCGGGGCTGAACCGGTGGTGTGCGACGTGGAAGATTTGGAGACCCAGGGGTATGAAGTGATGCAGGCTGCGCTCCAAGGGGCTCGACCCAGCGCCACCTTGCGTCACGACCCCCGCAGTGTCGCCAGCGCGGTGATGCGCTTCTACCGAAAGCATCGCTGGGACGGCTGATTGCCGACCCATCATTGGTCATGTCTTTGTGATCTGTCGGGATTCAATGAATTCACACCCGGATCAATAGGCGTCCTGCATTTCGTAGAAATCAGGCTGCACATAATCCTTGCGCAGGGGCCAACCCTGCCAGTCTTCCGGCATCAGCAGGCGCTTGGGGTGGGGATGGCCGGCGTAGACAATGCCAAACATGTCATAGGTCTCCCGCTCCTGCCAGTCGGCGCCTCTCCAGAGGCCATACAGGGTGGGGATGGTGAGGGAGCCATCCCGCGGCAGGAACACCTTCAACCGCACCTCTTCCGGCCGTTGGTCCACGGCGAGGGCCTGGGTGGTGCCCGCTGGAGCCGCGGTGAGAGCCACCTTGTCGGCCAGGGCGGCCAGTTTCACCAGGTGGTAGAAGCTCACGAGCCGTCCCCCCGGGCCCTCGTCATAGCCCCCCTGGCACTGCAGGTAGTCAAATCCGTAGGCCTTGAGGGCCGTGGCGATCAGGGGGAGCCCTTCCGGCTCGATGGCCAACACCTCCACCCCCAGGTGGTCGGCGGGGAGCACCTCATGGTCAAAACCCTGGGCGCTGAGCCAGGTGCTCACCGGGCCGGGGCTCGGGATGGAGTCGGAAGCGGTGGCGTCGGCCATGGCGCGGGAGAAGGGATCGGGAATGGAGATCGGATGGTTGGTGCCACCACGGGGTGGGGATAGGGTCCGGGGTCAGCCCCTTCAGCCCTTCTCCCCGGACGGCTGGGTCTCGGCCGGCACCAAGACCGGCTCCCCAGCCTTGGG
>JBKDSY010000097.1:0-12896 GCA_046340755.1 Cyanobacteriota bacterium | reverse complement strand
CCCGAGGCCACCATTTATGGCTTCGGCCCTGGGGGGATACGGGAGATGGCCTATGAGGAGACGGAGCATGTGCAAGTGACGCGGAATTTTTTGCAGAATCCTCGGCGGATGATGGAGGTGTTGTTTGCGGAGTAGGTGGGGTTGATGGAAGAAAGGCCAGGAGCAAGATTCTTCTTTCTTGATTGTTTCCAGTGCGGCTTTTAGGTGATCGATCAGTGAATTTTCGCTCAATTCGGCTGAATATCGTTGCGGAAGGTCGCGTCCAGCGCTGGTTGCAATGACCATCCTCGCCAGGGGTGGTGTAAGTGCGACGGCTAGAGACGGCCGCAGGCCATTCGCGAAAGGGATGGAATCCACCCCGCGGCAACACCATCGCAAGACACGCTGGACCACTAGTGAACTTTTGTTAAGATTGGGCAATGAAAATCGACTAGCATAGCTATGTTCTGCCCAAAATATAAGTTGCATGAAATCGCATCTCGTCATCAAGCTTTCCAGGGCTGCGCCGCTGCCGCGGGGGCCGATCCCTCACTGGCAACCATTCATCCGGGACAAGTCGCATTCCGTTGAGGTGTTTGAGCACCGATTTGATGATGAAATGCATCAACACGGTCTCCGCTTCTGGGTGACGCAAGAATACTCATCGGCCGGTCATGGTTGGTCTGACGATGAGATAAAAGCTGGTTTCGATCGCATCTTTCGCATCATCCTGCAAGGTGATGCTGGCTTGCCGCCTTGGCTGATCTCTCGCATTCGGCTGAACCCGTCCTTTGAGTCCGTCCACGCCATTGAGGTCGGCGATGCGCCCCAGCCGGTTCGCTCGGCTTCACTGAATCAGATTCCGGCAGACCGATCCAGGGAACGGATTGGACAACGAGCGGCCCACCTCTTCGGAGAGGGTGATCCCAGGGTCAAGGTGGCCATCCTGGACACGGGCGTGGACAGCGCTCATCCCGAGTTGGCGCATGCCATTGAAGCCCAAGCGGATTTCGTCAACCTCGACGGTCTGGACACCACCGGTTTTATCGGGGACATCAGCGGTTATGACCAGGCTGCGGATGACGAGGTCGGTCACGGCACCCATGTGGCCGGAATCATCGCAGCCCGTGGCGACAAGATCCCCAAAGGAGTTGCACCCGCTTGCCGAATCATTGCCGTGCGCACGCTTGCAGCCATGCGGGATGGTGGACAGCTCGTCGGGGCGGGTATTGTTGATAATATCAATGTTGCCATTAAATGGGCTGTTGATGCCGGCGCGGATGTGATCAATGCCAGCCTTGGCATACGCCATGCCGGTGGGGGCCTCCCCCATGAGGAGGTCATTGCCTATGCCTTGTCGCGGGGTGTCACCGTCGTTGCTGCCAGTGGTAATGATGGCACCTCGGAAAAGTATTATCCAGGTGCCCTGGCGGGCGTGATCGCTGTTGGTGCCGCAGATCACGACCGGGAGGTGGCTCCATTCAGCTCCTATGGGGCAGATGTTTCCCTGATTGCCCCAGGCACATCCATCATCAGTACAGACGTTCATCATGGCTACAAGATCGCTGATGGCACCTCGCAAGCATCGCCATTTGTCGCTGGCGCTTGCGCCCTGTTGCGTGCCCAGGCCCTGGCTCGCGGCTCAAGGCTCACCGACGCTGACGTCAAGGAGCTGCTGGTGCGCACTTGCGATCAGCCACGGGGACCCCGTCGGACTCCACGACGGGGGTATGGTCATCTGAATCTCGCTGATGCCTGTCGGCTCCTCGATCATGGCCTGCGCGCGTCAGGGAACCCCCGGTCGCGTAGCGATGGGCTGCTCCCACTCGGGCAAACTGCTTGAATGAATCTTCAGGTACCTTCCATGGCCAATTCCCTTCGATTTAACGGATCCGCCGGGTTCCAGTTCAGTCGCCCCACCGTTGGCAGGATCGGCACAGCGGATGATCTACACCCCAATGTTCTTGCTGCGCTCGACACTCTGGCGGCGCGACTTGAGGATGGCTTCCGTGCCCCACCCCTCAAAGCCAGGCTTGAGCTTGAGGAACTGGAGGCCATAGCCCAATCCAAGGAACATGCGGCACAGGATGCCCAAAGCAGGGCCGATCAAGATTCCAGATCCCTTGCGGAAGCAGTTGCAGATCAGCAAATAGCTGAGCGGGAGCTGGAACGAACGTCAACACCGGATGCAGAAGCAGAGTTTGAAGCAGATGGTCAGCCTGATGTCGAGCAACAGAACCCAAGACAAGCCAAGACAAAGACAAAACCCAATGGGCCTGCTGGTGCTCATCAACCTGAGTTCCAGAAGGCGAACGCGGATGCGATTGCAGCACTTGAGCAGGCGATCAAGAAGGTGAAACTGTATAAAGAACAGGCAGAGAAAAGCAGTCGGGCTGCTCTTCATGCCTCTGAAGAGGCGAAGATCGCCAGAAACAGAGCCCAGGATTTGCGCATGAGATCGCATCAGTCCAGGCAACGTTTGCATGATGTTTTATCGTTACCAATCTACGATGCGGATCAAAATATTAAAACATTATTGTCCACCCCCAAGCCCGATGAGAATGGTGTCAGTCTAGGCGAAATAATCGACTCTTTTGGTGATACTGAGGAATGGTATGCTGTTCGTCAAATGATTGCCCAAAGATCACGTCAGTTACCGTTTAATCAGCAAGCCCTCCTGGCACGTAGTGAAGTCGTTGACTATATGTTTTCTCGTGCCAGATATGCCCTGGGTTTCACGGAAGTCGAGGGAATTTATAACTCTATTGTTGACCCGAGTCGTGGCGGCAAGTTCCTCTACGATTTTGTCACCAGCTACGCCCTGGAGCGGATGCGCCAAGCCGAGAGATTGGATATCTCGCGGGCCTCCAAGGCGAAGATGTTGAATCGCCTGCAGGATAAGGTTGTCTTGCTTCGACGTGACTCACTCGAAGCAGTGATGAAGTCATTGGCGGCTGAGTTTCTTTATGGTGATAAAGAACTTGCGTTAGTGCTTGAGGCCGAAGAAAAGCTTGGCATAGACATACCGGACAGCCTTCAACTTGCGTTGGTAGACTATATCCGCAGGACCAACGCCAACGGGGAGCAGATTAATCTTGGCAACGCCCCGTTCTTCCTTTCGATAGCTCTTGCCAAGCTGCAGCATGAAGAGGTTGTCCCCCGGTCATCGGCAATCAATGCCCAGGTTGGAACGGAAGACTACCAAGTGGATTATTATGAAGATTTAATCACAACTCCTGAATATGATCGTGCCAGCGTTGAAGCGGCTGCACAAATGTATCTGACCATGGTCTGGGGCGACATGTTGGGCATTTTCCAGACTGTCGATCGTATTGCGATGCAGGCTCCAATTGCTGGCTTGGGGCCGATCCTGTTGGAGATTCGTTCACGCCAGCTTTCTGATGATCTGCGCATGTATGTGCTTGATGAGGAGTATCAAGATCGAAAGACGGGCCGGATCAGCCGCAGGATTTCCCCCACAGAGAGACAGATGTTTTATCGGCAGCTGTTTGGCATGGGAGAAGCTCAGGTTGTAGCAGATGAGCAGGTCAATCCGGATTTCCAGCGTTACTGGTCTGTGCTAATGATGGAAGTGGTGAAGTACATCGGCAAGGTTGAAGAAAATGGCGAGAACTATCGATCAATCTCCTCTTCCAAGGTCTACCAAGCGATTGAGGACCTGCAATACAATTTGTCCGCCTACTGCACCGGCCTGCCCAAGATCGCCGCGCCAAGCATGTATGCCGAACTTGATTTCGTCATCCAGCGCATCCTCAATAGCGATGATGTCAAGCAACAGCTTGGCCGTCGTGGAGCGCCTTCCTTCTGGAAAGTCATTGAGCAAGTGCGTGGCATGCAAGATTTCACCCCTCTGCGCAACAAAGGAATCTTTGGCCACAAGATCATCTCCACCATTGCTCGTGCAACGCCCTCCCTTCTCGAAGACCAGCCTGCCTTCGAGGAATTCATCGCCAACGTTGAGGCCTTCATCGTTGCCGAGGATCAACTGGCGGAAGCGGGTGCGGGTGGTGCCACGCCTGGATTTCAAATCCCCGGTTTTTTTGGCAATGATACTGGCGGATTCCTCCCCACGGATGGCGGCGCCATTCCAGGCATGAATGGCACCTTCCCAGGGATGCCTCGTGGCATGCTCGGCGCTCCTGCTGGTGGTCGCGCTTCTGTTGCCGCGCCGGGATCCAACAGAAGTGGCGCATCAGCAGACGATTGGAATTTCTAAGCCACGACTTACAGCCACCACAACAACCCAGTCCACTGACAGGAGCCATCAATGTCTGATTCCACTCTCGGTCCCGACATCCAGCAACAGGCCCGCGAGGCGGCACGGAATCAACTTGCCCGTAGCGCTATGTTCCGAGCCATGACGGTGGACGAGCAGAGAGATGTCTATCACAGCATTGTCGATGAGAATTATCAGCGTTTAGCCCGACAGCAGGGGCTTGCCACAGCGATGGTGGAAGACTTCAATGGATACAACCCTGGTTTTGAAGAAAGCGTTAACTCCTTTGAAGATCTCGTCGCTTCCGTTGACTTTGCTTCCTTCTCGTCGGATCTTCTCAAGGCTGTCTTTGATGCCAATATCTCCGTTCAAAAGCGCCAAACCGATGATTTTATTCGGTTGATGCGGGAGGCGACAAAATCCACCGCTGATTTTCTGAAGAAAGTTAGTGATGACGATGCATTCGCCTATCTGGTTGAAAAGCCGAACAGCCAGTTCAACCTCATCATGGAACAAAACCCCGATGGTGGTTCCAAGCTGGCGCTGACCACTCCCGAGGGAGAGCCTGTGGATATGGAGGACAATAAGGTTAAAGCGGCGATCATTGATGCCAAGATCGCCATGGCCAAGGAACATCGTGCTGCGCTACGCGAGGTTTTGCTGATGGGTGTAACCCGTCTGATTGTTGATAAGGGCGAAGTTGAAGCGGCCGTTGAATTCAAAATCACAGCAACGCGTGACAGTCGCAAGACTCACCAGGATCAGAACATCAACACCGTGAATGCCAATCTTTCTTACGGTGGCGGGTTAATGGGTGCCATTTTTGGTGGTCCATCGGGGGGCATGAGCATTTCCAACACCAATATTCAGGTCAATACGTCCAGTCAAACGGCTCAAGATGAATTGTTTGCCAAGTTGCAGGGCAGAGTGAAGATCCAGTTTTCGAGTGACTACTTCAAGCTGGATAACTTTGCCAATATGTATGCAGATGGCGGCGTTGCGGCCTTCGCTCCGCAACCGCAGGGAGGTGTTCCCTCCCTGCCAGCCGGTGGTGCGGCGCCCGCTCGCGGAGGGTAAGGGCATGTCGCCATGGCACTCGCCGTTCTCACCATTGAATCGACGTCAGCCGACGCGGTTGAAGCCATCGCCTCCATCGGCTCGAACAATGTCTTTGAGTATCTGGTGGGTCGCCACGAGGGGACAACAGTGGGTTCCCGCTGGGGTGATGAGGAGCTGTCCGAGGTGTCTCATCGTTCTGGCCTGCAAGCCGCACCCAAAGGCTTTGACCCCTTCTCGCGCCAATTCCGCTTCACCGTGCCCCTGGCCCTCTTTGATCGCCACCATCCCCACCTGCAGCTCATCAGTTATAGCGATCGGGGGCGGAATTGCCCGGCACGCTCTCGGATCCTCAGGGTGGCCCCAGTGATGGCTGCCTCCTACCCCCTGGCTCTCTCCCCCCGGCCGCTGACCAGCGAGCCAGCTCGCTCCGTGCGGCGGGTGCCCCTGTCCTTTCAAGAGTCCGCCCTCAGCAGGGCTCAATTCGTCGATGGGTTGCTTCAGGTGCTCCAGGCGGTCGCCCCCACCCTGATCCAAGCGTTGCCCCAGTTGATCGGATCCGGTGCCAGTGGCACGTCCAGTGGTGGGGGCGGATCAGGGGCTCCCAACGGCCTGAGCACGGATCTGTTGGTTCAGTTGCTTCGCCAACTGGTTGCCGCCCTCCCCGCCGCTGCTGGGAGTCCCCCCCCCACCCCGGCTCCCTCCCCCCCGCCCCTGGCGGCAGCCGCAACCCTGAGGAGGGCTGCGATGTTCGCAGGCGGTCCCTTGCGCCATCCCCTCGGTCGGGCTCTGCAACAGCGACGCTATGCAACCGCTCTTCAGGCTCCCCGCGTGCCCTTTGGCCGCGCGATGGACGGCGGCCTGCTCTCCGGCCCGATGCTGGCGACGCTTCTCGCTCCCCTACTCAGTCAAGCCCCCCAGTTGCTGGGAGTCTTGGCAGACAAACCCTTGGACTTCCTGGCCACACTCCTCCGCAACGAGGCGCAGAACGATCTTCAAAGGGAGGCGAACCAGCAAGCCTTCATCCGTCATCTCCTGGCGGAAACCAACCGCTCATTGCTCTTGGATCAGTTGGTCCAGCGCATGGGTCGCGACGGCGCCGCTTCGCTGTTGCCTTTGTTGACGCAGAGTCAGTCACTGCGTGCCCAGCCCAAGGTTGAGGCCTCCCAGGCCTTCACCTTGAAGTTTGTGATGGGGCAACCGATTGAAATGGGCGCCAAGCTGAAGGCGGTTTTTGCTTCCACAGGCCAGGGGATTGATCTGCGCATTCTTCTGCAGCCGACGACCGGCAACGTTCCCCAAACACCTCTGCCGAAGGCCCAGGCTGAGCTGGTGGTCACCGATCCGCAAAGCGGGGACTGTCTCTTGACCAGGGCCTACCGCCTCACGGAGATCCATGCCGGTGAGCCAGTGCCCCTGCATCTGGAGGACGAGCTGCTCTCCAGACTTCCGCGCCATCGTGACCTCCAGGTCACCGTCAAGCTGCGCTGGCCAGCCGCCCAGGGCCGGGTCCTGGGCGTGAGGGGACACCATGCCATCTGCCTGGCCGATTCCGGTCCGCTTTTTGGTGGCTTCGGTGCATCCCGCGACCGTGTGTTCCACCTCGCTGATCCGAGCACCTTCCGGTCGTTCTGGAACAGGATCTGGGAGGGATCGACGCCTACGGGCACCCAGCGAAGCCGCTGGGAGATCGATGTGCTCTGCCGGTATTACGTGCGGGTGATTGGCTCGACGGAGACCAATGGCCGCATGGAAACACGCATCGCAACGGCAGGTAACGGAACCACCTCGGCCGAGGGCGAAATTACCGGTAAAATGCGTGCGGGGATGGAATTCAGCATCGACATGCTCAACCAGGTGCTCGCCGAGCAATCCAGCCCCCTGTCGGCAATGGAGTTGACGGCTTTGAGGCAGGCTGATCTGCGGGGAGAGATGGATATGGAGGCAACAACACGCCTGCGGCTGCGGGGCAAGGATGCGCAAATTGGAGCCATCTGGGTGTTTCCCAGCCTGATGTTACGCGACATTCATTTCCTTGAACCTGTTGCGCGGGATCCCCACGGGCAGGTGACAGAAGTAAAGCGCAGCACGCGCACCTTCCCCATGCCAGACCGCCTTCATTTTCTGATGTTGAGGTCCAAATCATGAGTGAACCAGATCCATTCTCTGATCTGCCATCACCATCTCCCTCCATCGAGGCTGGCGGCATCCAGCCCAGTGCACTAGACCTTGAAGGCCTTGCAGTGCATTTTGAAGGCTATGAGCTGGAGCCACTGATCACTGTTTCCTTGAAGCCGGTGGATCTGGTCTTGCCAATGGATGGCTTGGACAACCCTGGAGGACGACCATGAGCTGGAATGAAGGAATTGACGAGGCCTATGTAAGTTTCGTTGATCAACTCGTCGCATTTGGGAACATCCCTGGAGTCTTCGAGGATCCCCATCATGTTCAGCGCCTTCGCGTGCGTCGCATCGAGGTGGAAACACCCATTGAGCTTGACTTGAGGAGCTCTGATGGCAGTGTCAATGCCCTGGGAGGTGCACCTCCCCTCTACCGGGTGGAAACCACGATCATGCCGGTCTTTCATACTCTGCGCTTGACATTGGTTCCTGCGGTTGATCTCAACCCCGTCGAGGAACCGTTGCCATGACAAATGAAACCTGGCAACTGGAATCCTTTGTTGATTCATTGATCGTTGAATTGGATCGAGCCCGTGAAACGCTGGCCGTCAAGTCTGTGAATCGCCCCCTGTCCTATGCGGTCAAGGATCTTTCTCTCGATCTTCAGATCTTTCCCACCTACGAAGGCAGCAATGTGCGTTTCCGAACGGCGGAGCCGGGGCAAGCGGGTTATTCCACCATCACGCTTCAGCTCGCCTCGATCACCGATCAACAGATCAGGGCAACGACCAAGCCTCCGCCGGCACGTGACGAGGTTCCCATTGAACAGGCGCCCATTGACCCCGACACCGTGCAACGTCTTCGCCGGCTAGGGGTGCGCTCCGTGGATGACATCGAAAAGCTGGAGGAACGCAATGTGGATCTGCAAAGCGCCACCGGAGGGGCAGTCGACTACACCAAGCTGGCGAACATGATTCGCCAGGCGCGACGCGGAAAAACTCCTCCCACTGTGCGCAGTGCATCGGTGGAACCCACTGTTCGTGGCCCTGTGCTGCGGGTGTCTGGTCGCAATCTAAGCATCTCGAAAGAGCATGAACCAGTGGCGATTGTCAATAATCGTCTTGCCTCTGTGTTGAGTTATGGGCCTGATCTGATTGAAATTCTAGTTGATCAAGCGGTGCCCACACAAACCACGTCTGAGGTCATCCTGACCTTTGACCCCTATTGCATTGCTCGCTTCAACATCGACAATCCCGAGCCGACCGATGCCTAGATCATCCCGTTCTCGCCTCCATCCCCTTTTTGGCCATCCCAGCCTGATGCAGTCCGCCCTTGTGCAATCACGACTGCGGACAGCCCAGGCCCAGGGACTGAGGGATGTCATCGTGCGCAGTTTCGATGATGGCCATGATTTGCGTTCTCTCCCGACCACCTCCGCTGCCTTGCAGACGACGCCCAGCCAGTACGACGTTCTGGTTAGCAACCCCGATCTGGATCTCTCCAGGTATGAACAGCTCTCCGCGTCTGCCAGCTCTCCCTCTCCAGCCCTTGCTGGGGGAGAGGATTGCGATGTGACCATCGCGAATCCCAACTTCAATCCTGCCCTCTATGGGGCGATGGCCGAGCCCGACGTTGGGTCGGGCCACGAGCCGCTGAGCCGACCCGCTCCTCCCGCGGTTGCGGCCCAGGTCGTCCCCCCCCGGCCCACCCGTCTCACCCCGGCAAGAGCCCAGGCGCAGCCGGCTCCCGTGCCCGGGGAACGCCCCCAACCCCTTCCCAGCCCACGCACCAATCCCTTCACGGCGAGGCAGTTGGACCAGTTGGTGACCGATGCGGATTTTCGGGCCGACCTGGACGCGATCCTCAATCACACCGCCGCGGATCCAAGCCCCCTCCGGGCTGAAGCTGGTGCCGCCACGGCCCCAGCCCGCGGCAGTGCCCGTGCCGCTTCCGCGGATTCCCCTCCGGCCAAGCCCATGCCGGTCAAACCAAATGAGCACGACATTTTTGACAAAATTGCCGAAAACATGCGGTTTGCCACCGCCTACGACTTGCCATCAGTCAGCCTGAGCCGCCGCTTTGACAGTTTTGATCGGGAGCAGGCCAGGCGAACGTCCACACCGCAGCCGCGTGCCCAATCCAACCAGACAAGGACGACTGCGGCTGAGGTGGTGGCCAATCCTCCTTCCGCCAGTGTTCAGCCCCCGTTGCAGGCGCGGCCCCAGCAGCCACCACCCACGCAAACCCTTCGCCCCCACACGGAAGCGGAACTGGTGGTGACCTATGGCGATCCCCGGCCGGATCCCCAGGCCTGGATGGCGCAACATGTGGTGCCTGTCCCCATCCCCCAACTGATCGGAGTTCCCGGGCCCGATGGAAGCCCCTTCGATGGCACTGTTCCCTTTCACCGCTTGGGGATGGAGGCTCTTCGAGACCTCTTCAGCGCCTGGCAACAGGCTGGCTTGATGGGCAAGGTGTTGCGTTTTGCTGGTGCCCATGGGCGTCGCTCACCCCATGGCTCGGGGGTGGATGCCCACGGCTGGGCGATTGCTTTTGACATCAGGGCCAACTGGGAGCCCCAAGGGGATGGCCCCGGACAGGGCGAGGGTGCGCTGGCCGAGTTTGTGGGATTGGCCAACCAGCATGGCTTTGTGTGGGGCGGGCATGACCCGCATGACCAGTCTGCCTTGCACTTTGAATTGGGTCATCAACTATGAGCACCCACACGACAATTCATTCCATCGTAGGAGGCCCCTAATGAGCAACCGATTTGTTGATAAGAAAGCCTATCTGGATGGCCTGACGGCATCGATGTCCAGAACTCGCGTCAGCAGCCTCACGCAGGCCGCCGCCCATGGATTTGGGGATCCCAACATCGCATCCCGCAATCGGTTTGGTTTTTCAGGGCCCCTCTCCACTGATCAGCGGGCCTTGGTGGTGTTAATGGAAAACGGCGGAATCGATCTGGGTGTGGGCAGCCTGATCGATCAACTCCTGTCCGCCGTGCCGGGTGCAAGTGTGATTCCTCGATCGGCCCGTGATGCGCTTGTTCGATATGTTGATGAACGGATCAGGAGTGCCACCGACAGTTTGCTTGAAAATGCAGAGTTGGTGATAAATCGTTATGCCTCGGCCTCTCCGGATCCCTACGGCACGGTTCAGATTCTTCGAAACGGCAGCGCCCTCTATGGATCGCTGAAAGATACCCTCATCCAGCTAACTGAGGCCCAGAAGGTCATTGACCTCTATGTGCTAACCCATGGCTCGGCTGACTCCATCGCTTTGGAGGGTTCGGAACGCATTAATGGCCACAAGATTCGTGAAATCAAGACGGTCTTCAATGGCGGACGACCAATTCGGCTTCGTTCTGTCTACATGATGAATTGCGTTGGCTCCAGCCTGAATCAGGACTGGATTGATATCGGTGCCAAGGTGTCTGCCGGCTCGATCCGTAATAACTATATTCCGGAGCCAACCATGTATTTCTTCTTTACCAATTGGAAGCAGGGAAAGTCGTTCAACGATTCTCTGGTGGATGCTTACCAGCGCACGATCTCCGCCATTGAAGCGATCATCACCACCGGTTTACGTGTGGCGGTTCCGGGTTCCAATCTGATCCCTGGCTTTAACGCGCTTGTGGAGTCGATCGCTGACATTGAAAACCGTGACTTCATTCAGGACAGTGCCCCGGTGGTGACCGGGGATGGAACGGTCAATATTCGCTCTGATGCCCTGAGTTTCAGCCATTCCGCTTCCTCCCGATCCTTTGCCTACGTGCCCATGGGCCGTGGCCGAGATGGTGTCGTGTTGCCCCGCTCGCTGCAGGCACCGCCGTCGACCACACCGCAAAGCGCTTCGCCACAGGCGATTGACTTCATCAAGTCGTTTGAAGCTTTTCGTGGTGAACTTTACAATGATCCGGCTGGTCATTGCAGCATTGGTTATAGCCACCTGGTTCATCGCGGACCTTGTGATGGACGTGCCGCTGAAACAGAATTCAACAGCGGCATCACAGAGGCGCGGGCGACGAACATGCTTCGCGCCCATCTCTCGACCGTGGAGAGAGTTGTCAATGAGTCTGTGACTGTGAATCTCACGCAGAATCAATTTGATGCCCTGGTCAGCTTTACTTACAACGTTGGCAGCGGTCGCCGAGGCACCGCATCTGAGCCCGGCACTGGTTTTCTTGGTTCCACCCTTCTCAGTCGCCTGAATGCGGGCGACTACAGCGCCGTCCCCCCGGAAATGGCGCGCTGGAACAGGGCCGGAGGCCGAGTGTTGCCTGGCCTGACCCGCCGGCGTGTCGCCGAAGGGCGCATGTTTTCATCTGGAGAGTATGCGACTGGTCAAAGCACCGTGCGGGAGTTTGCGTATGGGGGATCCGGTAATGCCATGGATCACAGCTCCCTGGAGATGAGCGGCTCGCGTTTTGCCATTCAGCAAACTCCTCCGGCTGCCGCCGCTGCCATCGGAATCGCAGACGCCATTCAGATTGGTCTGGGTGCCGCGGCCATCGTGCAGTCCCAAGTTTCCGCTTCATCCGGCAGCTTCAACCTGACCTATGTGCAGGCCCAGCGTTTACTGACCAATGAGGCCCGCCAGGCCATGCCAGGGGCTCAACAACCGCCCTCACGTTATTCCTCCATGTTAATGGATGTTGGTTGTGGACGACCAGGCCTTGCCAATGCGATCATCACGATCACATGGCAAGGCAATTCCTATGGGGAGATCGGCACGCCAGTGATCCAGCGCGATCTCAGAGGGTCGACGGAATGGACCAGGTCTAGTTTCAACTGCACGATCATCAAGTTGGATCGCATTCCGGCCCCGGGGAGCGATCCTCGAACCTGGCCCTTGGTGTTTAGTTACACTGGCGATTATGACCCACTCGGGAATGGCCACTTCGAGTTCAATGGTGAATTTGAGATCAATGCCTTCGGTGGTTTGAAATTCAACTCCCATAATGTGGTCTCCCGTACCCTTGCAGACTTTGCCATGATTGGTGCCCCGGAAAACTATGTTGCCCGGGGCAGCAATGTGGTTGTTGATACGCCAGAAATTCCCGCCGATCAATTGGCTTATCTACGACGCACATTGCCGTGATGCCTTTCCGGCAAGTCACAAAGACCCTGCAAGCTGCCACACCCGTTTCCCTCCAGTAAGCCCTTGTCGGACTGGTCTGAGATGAATCAGCGGGAATTGTTCATGGGGGTCCCGAGGATCGAACTCGGCTTAGGCGAATTATGAGTTCGCTGCATTCACCAGATTGCTAGACCCCCGTGCACCGCGGTTTGGAAGGCGCCTCAGCGCGGATCCAAGCCGGCTTCAGGATAGGGGAGGGCGGAGGGATAGGTGCCGCTACCGCCTTCGCTGCGGATGCTCGTCGTGTATGGAGAGGCCAGGTCGGCGGTGCGGCGGGGCACCAGCTGCACTTGTTGATCCATGAGGTAGCGCATGGTGTTTTCCACCGCGCTGCCATCCCAGACGATCGCCTGATCGGGAAA
>JBKDSY010000096.1:0-74979 GCA_046340755.1 Cyanobacteriota bacterium | reverse complement strand
GCCAGCCTGGTGGGGGCTGGAGTCGTGGTGGTGGCCGTGTGCCTAGGGGCCCAGAATCTCACTGATCGGCCCTCCTTGCAGCTTGGGGCAGCGCGCACGGCTCCCCTTCCCAGCGGATTTTTGTTGGGCCTGGCGCTGGCGACGGGTTTGCTGAGTGGGGGCGGGGCCGCGGCGGTGGCGTTGGGGGCCGATCAGCACAGCGATGGTGACTTCTGAGGGGCTCACTGCCCCTCGGGCAAGGCGTAGAGCGCTCCTTCGATCACAACCCGGCTGATGCCCTGGGCGAGCAAGTAGGGCGCGGTGCGCCCGAGGAGGGCCAGGTCGGGCAGCTTGATCACCCGCTGGGTGCGGCCGCAGTGGCGTTTGGCCTGGCGGGGGTTGGTGAAGAGCACCAGGGCCTGCCGCTGCAGTTCCTCGTTGGGGAGACGCCCAAGTTCGGGGATGTCGCCGAGGGGCTTGGCCTGCAGTTCGACCGTCTTGTCCACCAGCAGATAGGCGGAACTGGGAAGACCCTCAAGGCTCCAGGGCGCAGGGAGGGTTTCCTGTTGGTCATCCACCGCAATCGGGAGCACCGCCACGGGATGAAAATCGCCCATGTTGGGCTCCACGCCGCCATCGTCCTCGCTGTAATCGTCCATCGACAGCAGGTCCTCCTCCCCTTCGTCGTCGCCAAAATCATCTGCGTCGTCAATGGCCAACACTGTGCCGCCCCCAGTAGTGGATTCCAGGGCGGGATCGTCGTTGCCGTTGAGCGATGAGGCATCCTCCTGTGGTGCCTGGGTTCCCTCCTGGGAAGCCTTGGGAGGCTCCTCAGCCAACGCATCAGAGGCCCCATCGGCCGTGGGGGTCGGCATCAGCGCTGGTTCTTCCGGCTGTGTGGACCCTTCCGCGGGCTCGGTCGAGCTTCGATCAGACTCGCCCTCGATGGCCAGGGAAATCTGGCGGTTGCGGGACGGTTTTTTTTGCCGCTGCTCTCGCAGCTGGGCGTACTCCGCCGGGCTCATTTCCGCCCGCACCATCCGGGTGATGGTGGTGGGACTGCAGCCGAACTGATCGGCCAGCAGCTGGGTGCTCTCGCCCTCCCGAAATCTCCGCACCAGCTCCTGCCTCTGGCTGTCGATGAGCCTCCCTGTTGCCATTGAGCGTTTCGGGCACGATCTACCATCCTAGAGTGTCTGGCGCTTTCCATGGGCAGCCTGGCTGCCAAAATGGTGCGGGCTCCCTTAGCTCAGCTGGATAGAGCAGCTGCCTTCTAAGCAGCCGGTCGCTGGTTCGAATCCAGCAGGGGGCGTTACCAAGAAAGTCAGTCAGAGCGGGATTTGGGCTTGTGAGCCTGATTGGTTGACTGACCTGCTGCTGTGGATCCGCGACTGAAACCACAAGCGATGAGATCGGGCTCAGGGGCGAGAACCGCCAGATCGGGATTGCCCGTGGCTCGGCAGAACGATGGACTCAGGGAACGAACACAGGACGTGAAGCCAATGCCCCAATTCGCTCTTCGACAGGGCCCGAAAGGAAGTTCTGCGGTCCCAGCCTGTCTGGCCCAGCTGCGTTTGTAGCCCCCACTGCTTGTGTTCCAGCAGCTCGTTGAGGGTGCGGAATCCATCAGGAAAGCGTTCTGCTCGGGCGCCGAAAATGGCTCTTGCGCGAATGCGGTGCCTTGATTCATGATTTAGCAATCAGTCGAGTGCCATGACGGAAATCAAACGTCCTGCCGGCTACAGGGTCATGTGTTTTTTGGGGATAGTAGAAAACAGCGCAATCTTGCTCCCAGGCGGATTCGGTTTACTTTTCAACGTCATGTCCACCGGTGTCCCTCTGCAGCGAGAGAGTGGGTCGCCGCTGCTGGCTGGCGAGACGATCCTGCTCGTCATCCGGCCCGTCCTGGGGCGGGCCGGAATCATCAACAGCCGTGCCCTGCTGGGTCGGGGGCGGGTCGCTGCAACGACACTGTATGCCTATCTACTGGCGAGATGGCTGATTTTGCTCAGCCTCCTTCATGCTGGCATCGGTGAATATTCACGTCTCAAGGCCGGCTGGGATGGTGGTTTGGCCCAACCCGGGCGGGAAGATCCATTGATCATGATCATCGCCATTGTTGCCCTGTGCCTTCTGCATTTGCCTCTCTTTGTGGCCAGTGCCTATTGGTGGCGCCCCAGAGTTCGAACCTATGCCATGAAGTAACCCCATCGGCTATTCCCATGGCCCCTGGCGAAGCGCAGCGCCGGTGCTTTCGCAACCTTCAGGAGGGCGGTCGCCTCTAGTCAATGCTTGACCACCGATCGGCAAATGCGTTGGGCCGCCTCACGACCACCAAACAGATTGCGGGCCGTTGGGCCGATTCGGAGGGCACTGAGACCCCCCATCACATGCACAAGGGTCCCTGGCCAGCTCAGGTCTGAGGAGAGAACAGGCCAGTCGTCCACAAGCTCGATTGGCCGTTGCTGATGCAACTGACGCAACAGCGGATGCTGGCTGACGCCCTGCCGATGCCCCGTGGCCAGCCAGATCCGATCCGCGGCCAGCTGTTGGCCTTCGCCGCAGACAATGGACCACCCATCCGACCTCCAGCGTGCGGAGGTCACCTGGCAATGCTCATGCAGTTGGAGTGCGCCACGTCGTTGGGCCTGGCGCAGATCCGCTGCCGCCTCTGGCGTGATGGAACCGCCGTCCCGTGCCGCCAGTACGAGATGGCGGCGACGGTGCATGCAGGCTTCCCCCTGAAAGGCCTTGAGGTGCTTGGGGCCCAGCCAGCCTGGATCAGCATCGAACGGCTTGTGCTTCAGGTTGCGGCGGCAGAGCAGATGCACCTGGGCTCCCCGCCGCAGCGCCCCGAGGGCGAGATGGGCACTGGTGAGCCCGCCACCGACAATCAGGATCCTTTCACCAGGGCTTAGCTGCAGCGCGGGCAGATCAATCGCATCGCTGTGGCAAAGCACCTGCGGCGGGTGGTCGCCGCAGAGCGTCGTGGCCCAGGCGGGCACCTGAGGTGTGCCGTTCCCCGTGGCGATCACCACCCGGCCTGCCCGCAGCGTCGCACCATCGTTGAGGCCCAGCTCCAGCGGGCCCGTGCCGTCGCTGGGAACAGCAATGTGCTCCACGCTTGCCGCGTGCACACACCGCTCCAGCTGAAATTCGGCGATCACCTCGCGGCAGAACGCCGCAAACAACTTGGTGTGCGGCAAGCCATAGGCACCCTCCAGCTCATGGCTGCGCTGCTGATCCTGGGCAAAGCGCCGCAGGGCATGGGGGTTCGGATGGGGGTGGTGGGGGGAGGGAGAGCGCAGCCAGGGAATCTCGTAGCGCCCCATCTGATGTTCCCAACGGCTCAGCCAGCGGCCGCTGGGGTCCACAATCCGCAGGCGGCGGAGCAGCCGCGACCGTTTTTGCAACAACAGACAGCACACGGTGAGAGCCTGGGGGCCGGCCCCAACGATCACAAGATCAGCCATGGGTCAACGGTTCACTCCGCCGGAGACGCAGGTCCCCGGAACGGTTTTGAGGCTGCTCCTGCCGAGGAGCCTTTTGCCCGGGCGGCGCAAGCAGGGCCTGCTTCCCGGAGTCCAGGGTGGCTGAGGGGGTGCGGGGCGTGCGGGGCCAAGGGCGGAACACCAGGTGCGCAACCTGCTAGAACGAGAACCATTCTCACCATACGGGGCTCCGCCTCCTCCCCCGCCTTGGCCTTCTCCAGCCCTGTTCCCGCCGCCGAGCGACTACCAGTCACCGTCCTCACCGGTTATCTCGGCGCAGGCAAGACCACCCTCTTGAACCGGATCCTCACCCACGAACACGGCCTGAAGGTGGCGGTGATCGTCAATGAATTCGGTGAAATCGGCATCGACAACCAGCTGGTGGTGCACGCCGATGAGGACATCTTTGAAATGAACAACGGCTGCATCTGCTGCACCGTGCGCGGCGACCTGATCCGCATCATCGGCAACCTGATGAAACGCCGTGATCGCTTTGATCATCTGGTGATCGAAACCACCGGCCTGGCCGATCCAGCGCCAGTCATTCAGACCTTCTTTGTTGATGAAGACCTGCGTGATGACCTGCGGCTTGATGCCGTGGTCACCCTCGTGGACCTAAAGCATGTGGAGCAGCATTGGGACAGCGAAGAGGTTCAGGAGCAGCTTGCCTTTGCCGACGTGTTGGTGCTCAACAAGGCCGATCTGGTGAGTGACGCCCAGCGGGCGGCCATCGAGCGGCGGGTGCGTGCCCTCAACCCTGTGGCGCGCCTGTTGACCAGCCAAAACGCTGATGTGCCCATCCAGGAGCTGTTGGGCGTGGAGGCGTTCGAGCTGGAACGGGCATTGAACCTCGATCCGGGGTTTCTGGCTGAAGAGCATGACCACGAGCACGATGACGCCGTGGGGTCCCTCGCCCTCGTGCAAGAACAGCCGATGGATCTCAACAAACTGGGTGGCTGGCTGGCGGATCTGGTGGCCGATCGAGGTCCGGACCTGTTCCGAATGAAAGGCATCATCCAGCTCCAGGGGGAAGAACGTCGCTACGTCTTCCAGTCGGTGCACATGCTCCTCGATGGGGATTTTGATCGAGCCTGGACGTCCGGGGAACGGCGCCGCACCGAATTCGTGATCATCGGCCGCGATCTGGATCACGAAGCCCTGCGCTCCGGTTTCCTGGCCTGCGTGGCCTGAGCGGGCCATGGCAAGGGCACCCCTGGTTCGTGAACGGCTCTGCGGTGACCTGCGGCAGCCGATCACAGCCCTGGCCTGGTCGGCCGATGGGGAGTTGCTGGCGATCGCCAGCGCTGGTGGTGAACTGCTGCTGCTGGATTTCCGTGCGGGCTGCGAGGAGCTGCTGCGGGGTGACCGGGACAGCAGCCTCGATGTGCTCGGCTTCAGTGGCGACGGCCAGTTTCTGATGGCTGCCGGCCAGAGCGGCGAGCTGCTGCTGTGGGAGCTGGGGGGAAGCGGCGTGCGACCCCTGGCCTTCGAACCGATGGCCCTGGGGGGCGGCTGGGTGGACGCGGCGGCCTGGCAGCCGGGTGGCCTGATGCTGGCGGTGGCCGTGGGTCGGTCGCTGCGGCTCTGGGATGGGGCCAGCCGCGGTTGGCGGGAGCCTCCGTTGGAGCTGGCTGGAACCCTCCAGGCTCTGGCCTGGAGCCTGGATGGTGCGTTGCTGGCGGCCAGTTGCCATGGGGAGCTGGTGCTGTGCCAGCCCGCGCTGACTCCCCGCGCCGAGCTGCTGCGCAACCCCATCGCCTCGGTGGGCCTGACCCTGGTGTTTTCGGGGGCAGGCCACCATCTCGCCTGCGGGATGCTAGATCGATCCCTGCTGGTGTGGCCGGAGGGCTGCCAAGGCCAGCCCTGGCAATTCAGTGGTTTTCCCGCCAAGGTGCGCCAGCTGGCCTGGAGCGATCAACCAGGGCGCCTGGCCCCCCTGCTGGCCAGTGCCGCGGCCAACGCAGTGATTCTCTGGACCCAGGTGAACCGAGGATCCCAGGCCTGGCAACCCGAGCCTTTGCTGTGGCACGACAAGCGCGTCAACGCCCTGGCCTTTGCCCCCGGCAGCACCCTGCTGGCCAGTGCCTCCAGCGACGGCACCGTGGCGCTCTGGGATGGGCAAGGGCGGATGTTGCAGGCGTTGGAGGGCCAGGGAAGCGGTTTCAATGGGCTGGCCTGGCGGCCCGATGGCCGGCATCTGGCGGCAGGCGATGCCAACGGGCGCTGGTGGCTGTGGCCTGTGGAGGTGCCACGGCGCGAACGGCAACGCCAGCGCTCCGGCGCCGGCTTCAGGCTCTAAACCGTTGGTACGGAGCGCCGCAGCAGCAGTAGGAGCAGACAACCGCTGGCCATCAGTGGGCCCGGGGGCAGGTCGAGGCCAAGGGCCACGGCGCAGCCGACCAGGCTCACCACCAGGCCGATCAGCGCCCCCCGGCACAGGGCCTGCCCCAGGCTCGTCGCGCCCGCCAGGGCAGCAAGGCTGGGGGCGCAGATCAGGCCCATCACCAGCGCCAGGCCCACCGCTGCCGTGGCGCACACCACCACCAGGGCCGTGAGGGCCGCCATCCCGAGCCGCAGGCCGCGCACGGGCAGCTCCAGCTGCTCCGCCCCTTCCGGATCGAGCCCGAGCCACTGCCACTGCTCAAAGCCCCGACAGGTCACCAGCAACACCAACGCCAGCACCAGCGCCATGCGCATCAGGTCTGCAGGGCTCGCCACCAGCAGGTCTCCAAACAACAGGGCCTCCAGGTCGACCGGCAGGCCCAGGGCCTGAACCAACAGCACCCCCAATCCCAGACTGGCCGCGAGCACCGTGTTCAGCACCGCTTCCGCCGCGCCGCCCTCGTCGCCGCGGATGGCGATCAGGGCCTCCACCAGCAGCACCGCCCCCAGGGCGCTGGCCGAGCCCGCCAGCAGCGGCGGCAGGGCGAGGGCCTGGCCAATCACCACCCCGGGCAGCACGGCGTAGGCCATCAGATTGGCGGCCAGCACGCGGCGCTGCAACACCAGCAGCGTGCCCAACAGGGGACAGCACAGCCCGCAAAGGCCTGCCAACAGGAGGGGGATCAACCAGAAGGGTTCGTCCAGTGCTGCCACGGTGTCAAGGAGGGTTGGGCGGGATGGGGGTGCAGGCTGCCGGCCTGCAAGAGGTAGGGGTGAACCCGGGGCAAGGTGGGGGGTAACGCCCCATGGGCGCTCAGCACCACGGCCGTTCCCGCCCTCACCAGCGACCGGACCAAGGCACCGAGTTGGAGTCGGCTATCGCCATCAAGGCAGGCGAAGGGTTCATCAAGCAGCAGCACGGCGGCCCGTTGGGCCAGGGCTCTGGCGATCAGGGCCCGCTGGCGTTGGCCGGAGGAGAGGCTGCCGATTGGCCGTTTCCCCAGTCCCTCCAGGCCCACCAGGCGCAGGGCGGGCGGGCTGCTGCGGGGGTCGCCGTTGGCGGCCAGGGCCACCAACGCCTCCAGGCGGATCGGGTATCGCCAGTTCAGCGAAGGGGCCTGGGGCACGAAAGCCACGCGGCGTCTGTGGCCCTGCAGGGGACGACCCTCCAGCCGCACCCAGCCCTGACTGGGTTGCAGACGCCCTTGCAGCAATTGCAGCAGGGTGGATTTGCCCGTTCCGTTGTCGCCGCGGATGATGCAGCACGCGCCGGCTCTCACCTGCAGATCAACGCCCACCAGCACCGGGGTGCCCGCGTAGGCGAAGGCGAGGTCGTGGGCCTGAAGCAGGGGTGGATCCAACGGGCAAGACCCAACGGCGGCACCACCCTAGAAGCCCCCTAGGAATGAGAACCGTTATCATCCAGGTGTTTGCCTGTTGCTCCTGATGGTGCCGCCGCTGGCCGGGCTGCTCTTCTTGCTTGGGGCAGCCCCACAGGCCCTGGCTCTCCCCGCCCAGGCCTCCTCCCCGCCGCTGGTGGTGGCCGCCGATGGGGTGCTCTGCGACCTCACTCGCACCCTCGTGGCCGATCAGGCCCGGGTGCAGTGCCTGATCCCCGCCGGCCGCGATCCCCACCAGGCGGTGCTCCGGCCCAGCGACCGCAAGGCCATCGCCGAAGCCCGGCTACTGCTGATCAACGGCTACGGCCTCACTCCTGCCCTCACACGCCTCACCAGCAGTGCCCCGCGGGTCGCCGTGGCCGAGCTGGCGGTGCCCTCCAGCCCTGGTCGTGACCCCCACGTGTGGCACGATCCCGCCCAGGTGGTGGCCATGGTGCGGGTGGTGGAGGGCCGGATGGCCCCGCTTCTTTCCGCTGGCGCGGCTGCTGCCATGAAGCGTCGCAGTTTGGCCGCCACGGCGGTGCTGGGGGATCTCGGCCGTTGGATCGACCTGCAGATCGACACCGTTCCTCCCCGGAGTCGCGTGCTGGTGACGGAGCACCGTGCCTTCTCGAGCCTGGCCCGCCGTTTTGGCATGCGGGAGCTGCCCCTTCTGGAGTCTTTTACCACCGCCGGCGTGCTCCGCCCCGCCAGCCTGGGCGCGATCACAACAGCGGTGCGGGAATCGGGCACGCGCCAGTTGTTCGCTGAATCGCTCCCCATCTCGAAAACCCTGCGGCGCATCAGCCGCGCCAGCGGCGTGCCGGTGAATCCAGTCCCGCTGGTGGCGGATGGCCTGGCCCCAGGCCGTTCCACCGTGCAGACCGCCACGGACAACGTGTGCACCTTCGTCAACGGTCAGGGCGGCCGTTGCGACGGCGCTGCCGCCGATGCCCTCGCCCGTCGCTGGACCTCAATCCGCTGATCACCCCCATGACCGCACCCTCCTTCCCCTCGCTCCACCTCTTGCGCTCTCAACCACTCCGGCGACCCGGACGCGCTCTCCTGCCCCTTGGCCTGGCGATCGCCCTGGCGGCTCCGGCGCCGTTGCGGGCCCACGGCGCGGCCGGCGGGGAGGACCTGGCTCCGGGCACCTTTCAGATCTCCCCAGTGCTCACCCTGGAGGGTCACGCCGGTCTGGAGAACAATCTGGAGGGCCAGCCCCGCCACTATGCCATCGATGGCCTGGTGGGGGTGGTGATGGAGTGGGGCCTGCCGAACCAGGGCAGCTTGGCGATCGAGGCGATGGTGGGGCCTGCCTTGGTGTGGGGCGAGGCGGAGCATTTCTATGGTCGGGTCCACCTGGAGGAGTCCGACGATCACCATGAGGACGAACATGGCGCGGAGGAGCACGCCGCCGAGGCCCATGATCATGGCCATGGCGGCGGTGCTCCCTTCCGCCGCAGCGACCTCAAGGGACAACTGCAGGTGCGCTACGACCCGAATCAGCGCCTCTCGTTCTTCGCCGAATGGTTGCCCTACTACGTGACCCGCGACCAGGGGGATGACATCCAGGGCCTGAAGAACGAGCTGGGCTTCGGGGTGGCCTACGCCTTTGGTGATGGTGATGTGAATTTCGCTCTAGGAGATGGCCTGGAGACAATCGCGGATGGCGTCTTTGTCTCCGTGGAGAACCGCACGGGTTGGGAGTCGGATGGCACCTACCTCGGCAACTACACCGACCCCTGGCTGGGTTTCGGCTTCAATGTCGACCGGCTGAATGTGACCCTTTCCGCCGGGCCGCGCTTCTACAGTCCCGGCAGCTATGCGGGGATATCCAGCCGAACCGACTGGGGTGGTGAGGTGGAGCTGGAGTTGCCAATCACCTCCCGCACCGTGTTGTTTGCCCACTGGAAGCCGATTTACAGCAGCCAGGCCGGCGAAGGTTGGGGGCAGGGCTGGCAACACCACATCGGCACGGGGGTCACCTTCCGCTTCTAAACGCGGGCAGGGGAACAGCACCACGGCAGGCCTGGAGGATGCGTGCGTGGGATTTGATGGCCCGCAGCTCGGCCTCGACCTCCTTCAGCGTCGATCAGGGTAATGATCGAATCATGCCGCAGGCGCTTGCCCAGGTCAGCGGCCATGAAGGTGAGGGCCACCGGCAGAGGGTCGGCCAGGCCGGTGGTTTCCACCACGATCAGTTCGATCGGCTCGGGACGCTCCAGCACGCGATGCACCGCCTTCCGCAACTCCCCGTTGATCGAGCAACACATGCAGCCGTCGCTCAGCTCCACCATCGCATCGCTGTTGGTGACCACCAGCTCGTGGTCGATGCCGACCTCCCCGAACTCATTGACCAGTAAGGCACTGCGCAGCCTCTGCTGGATGCTGAGGATGTGGTTGAGCAGGGTGGTTTTGCCGGCACCCAGGAAGCCCGTGAGCAGGGTGACGGGCACCTGGAGCGCCAGCTGGTTCATCGACCACTTGTGAGAACGGTTCTCATCCTGCGTGCTGGGCGTTGGCGCTGGGTGTGCTCGAGCTTCTTTGCTTCCCGCGTCCATGCCTGGTGTTCAGGTCCGCTTCAGCCGCGCCGGCAGCGGGATGCCATCCTGATGTTCCTCGGAGAAACAGGCCCAGACGCGCGACCCAGGTTGGTCCGAGTCGGGCAGTTGGAGGCATGGCCGCAAGGCGAATCGCAGGCTTCGAGGAATGAACCTTGTCACTCAGGCCACCCAGCTGAAGAGGTGTCCTCCCCCCCTTTACACCGTGAACAAACGATTTGACGCTTGGGGAGCGAGAAAGCCTCTCGGGTGACTCAGAGCACCAGCTCCGGCCACAACGTGCTGGCTTCCTGGCAGGTGGCTCTGATCATCGGGAACTAAAAGGCGCTCTGGACGACTTGACCTGATGTGATTGACCTGGTTTGGTGAGAGATGGCCTGGGCACAAAACTTTGTGGACTAGGGTGAAAAAACTCGCCCGTGGCCCTTTTGCCATTAGTCAAAACAGATGCTGTGCCAATTGGTGGCGGGCAAGAAAGTCTGGCATCCCTTTTGTCAAGTCTCCTTCAAAATGCGCTACGACGATTGTGTCTTGGGCTGTTTCTTGCTCCTGTGGCAGCCTGGTTTTTTGTGAAGGTTTGGAATATAAATCTGAATGGAATTCTGAATAGTCGAACCCTGGCTTATTCGAAGTCGCTACAGATCTTCTTAGTAAATATACTTTTGTCTGTACTATGTTTTGCGCTGTTAGAACTGGTTCCGATTCTTGTGTCTCCATTGAAAGTCTTGCTCGGGCACCATTCGTCAAGATTAAATAAATTAGCAGATGCTTTTATTTCTGCAGTTGCAGCCCTTATTCAGACTCTTTTTAGGGTTTTCATCATCATACTTTGGTGGAACAATGTGATAGTTTTCCTAATTCAGGTTAAAAGTGTTGACTGGCGCGCTGGTCTTGGATTATTAATATTTTCGTGGTTCTTCCCGGTCTTAAACTTTAATCTACCTTTGAAAAGAAGGTCATCAACTGATAAGCTGGCGGCTTCTTGATGGGTTCGGGTGTGGTGTCGGCCGGGAATCAATGGCTTGCTAAAGAACATCCTGTGGAACTGCAAACAACTGAAGTGTTCAGATTTGGAAAGCATGTATCGTTCAGTGGTCAATTACTCTCCGCTGGTATTGAGAACAACAGCCTGAAGATTGCTCGTCTGTCCGTATCGGCCATCGAACGAAACATTGTCTTGGTCGCTTCTTTGAGGCTCAGTCGAGGAAAAGCATGGTTGTGCAAAGACAGTTCACGTTTATTCCAGTATGACCTAGGATAAAGGTTCACTCAGGATACCATGAAGAACCCCCTGCGCATAAATTGGAAGAATCCTGGTGCAAAGGATTTTTATGCTGTGATTCTTCTTGGTTCTCTGCCTGCCTTGGCCCTGTTACTTGTTTTATTTGGAGGCCTCCTGCTGATTGCGTTTGCACTCAATCCTCTTCTGGCCTGGATATTTTTAAAGGTTTGGAATTTAAGTGTTAGCGAAACTTTGAATAGTCCAATGCTCACCTATTACGAAGCGGGTCAAATTACCCTCGCCAATTCGTTCATAAGTATAATCGGCTTGCCCTTCGTGAGTTTTTTCAGGCCCTACGGCTGGATCCCCCGGATCGTGGTGATCATGTTTTGGTGGAATAATGTTGTGACACTCCTCTTTGATGTTCAGAGCGTTGGGCTCGGCAAAGCCGTTAGCTTATACATTCTCGCGTTGGTTCTTTGCTTGCCCTTTATACGCATCTCGACCGATAGCGCGTCCTAAAGCGATGTCCCAGTTATGCTACAACAAATTTGATTAGGCGCGGCGAAGGGAGAACGATCCTCTCTGTTGGTTCCTTGCCCACCACCAGTGGGATCCCACACACGCGTTTCCCTCTGCCAGAGGAGAATTGACCCAGATGGGGACGTAACCATAAAAATCAGGAATGGCTGGTCAGCACAGCCTTCCCGCCTGCACCGTTAAGGTGCGATAGAATGAGTTGGTTAAGGTTGGAATCTCCACCATTGCAACTCAATGTTGGTTGGATGTGCCAGCGTTCGCTGGATGTCAATTCTGTCACTTTGTTTGTTCTGCATACTGCTCCTCGGTTCGATCGAACTTGGCATAGATGAACATGCCGAGGGGTGCCGTTCTTGAACAATCGTGGAGAGTTCACTCTGCCATGGAAGAGTCTGGAAGACCGTCAAGATTCCATGTCAGAACTCAAAAGCTTTCCCTTGCCCAATCTTTTTCGCCATCCAGAGTTGGACTCCTCGCTTGGTTCGCCACCCCTGGAGAATTGAGACGCTAGGAAGCGGCCTGCGGGCCTCACCACCGAGGTGCTGCGGATGGCTGCCATCTCCCTGCCAGGCTAGGGGGATGACGGTTGACTGCTCCAGGCCTCCCCCGCACCATGACCCTCCCCCGATCCCCACCCAGGCCGATGATCCACCGGCGGCGGCAACCGCCAAGCCAAACGTCGATCTGATGGGAGCCGCGGCCCTCGGCGTCGGCGGGATGATGGGCGCTGGGCTGTACACCCTGCTCGGTCTGGCGGCCCGCAGTGCCGGGGTGCTCCTGCTCCTTGCCTTTCTCCTGGCCGGGGTGGCCGCTTCCTTCTCGGTGTATTCCTATGCGCGATTGGGCATGGCTTTCCCGGGCTGCGGTGGGGGCGCCCACTTCCTGATGGCCTCCTTGGGGAACAGCGATGTTTGCGCCTCCCTGAACGTGTTCCAATACGTGGCCTATCTGATCGCCACCTCGCTCTACGGAGCTGGGTTTGCGGACGACGTAGGGGCATTGGCCAGAGGACACCTGCCGCTGACGGCCACACGTTTGATCGGCGCTGCGTGCGTGTTGGTGTTCAGCCTGGTCAACCTGATGGGTCCCCAGCTGGTGAACCGCTCTCAAAAACTGATCATCACGGCGGAATTGACCATCTTGGCCCTGCTGTTGCTTCTGGGAGTCACCCATGCCGATCCCAGCCTGATGGTGGCCACCCCCTGGCCCCATGGACTTGGGGTGGTACCGGCGGCGGGCTTGCTCTATGTGACGTTCCAGGGCTTTGGAGTGGTGACCAATGCGGCGGAGGACATGAAATCGCCCAAAACGGAGCTCCCCAAAGCGATGTTTCTCGCCCTGGCCATCGTGCTCCTGGGTTACCTGCTGGTCAGCCTGTTGGTGGTGTGCCTGCTCTCCGTAGTGGAGATTGAGCAGGATGCAGGCCATGTGCTGGCTATTGCCGGGGCCGCGGTGTTGGGCCAAACGGGTTTTCTGGTGATTGCCGCCGCCGCCATCCTGGCGACCGCCTCCGCTGTGAACGCCACCCTCTTTGCCTCGGCCAACATTGGCGCCGATCTGGCCGTCAACGGCCAGCTGCCCTCCCGCCTGGCTCAACCTTGGCTCGGCCGCGGCACAGTGGCCTTCCCGTATCCGCCGCGATGGTGATCTTGCTCGTGCTGTTCTTCCCCCTTGATGCGGTGGGTCAGATGACGAGCCTCGCCTTTCTCATTGTTTACGGAGCTGTGAATGCGGCCCATCTGCGGGTGCGTGGGAAAACAGGGGCGCGAGCGTGGCCCCTGCTGATGGCGGTGGCGATCAACGCCGCGCTGTTTGTCTCCCTGTTGGCCAACATCATCAGTTCAGGATCACCCGCCACCTGGATCACCTTTCTCTCCCTGTTCTGCGGCACCTTTGTTTTCACCGTGATCAGCCGCCATCGGTCCTGACCCGATCGCGGGAACTCAGAAGGGTGCACCTGGTGAACAGCGTTGGCCTAGGGCTTCGCCTGGGGCAATAGGCACTTGTCGGAATCACAGCCGGCCGGCCCGGCTTCCTGCAGCTCACCGTTGTCGTGACGCTGAAGGGCGGCGAAGAAGTCACCATTGCGTCGGCGCCCTTCCACCTCGGTCCGTAGCCGCTCGTAGGTGAGCTGATCGATTGGTTCAAAGGGCAGTCGGGGGAAGGTGGCATTGGCATCAAAACGGGCGAGAAGCGCCGCGGAGATGTAGCCGTCGCCGTTGTCAATCGCGCGATGGATGGCCGCCGCAAGGGGCTCAATTTCGTGCTCGCGAAACTCCACGGTGGCGGAAGTGTTGTGTGCCGTGTAATGCTTTTGCACCTGCAGGTAGAAATCAAACTGGGCCAGGGCCGAAAACGTGTTGATTTCCACCCGATCGGCCCCGGGCAGATTCGCCCAGCACACTTCCGTGGGGATCTCCACCAACCACTCCGTGCAACGGGGATCGAAGGGATCATCCAACAACCGACCCTGCTCATCCTTGTCGCTCTGGCTGGGCACGATGGTGTAGCCGTAGTCCATGCAGGCCAGGGCCACGGGATCGTTCTTGCGGAAGGTGATCCGTCGGATGAAGCGCTGGGCCTTCGGTGGATGCCAACCCGGCGAGGCTCCCGTTAAAAGGCTCTTGGTGCCAGCGGGCTGCACGGTGGTGCAACGGTTGGGGCGCCGCAGGCCATGGCGATCGCAGTAATCCCACACCGATTGGTCCACAGTGGCCCGCCAACGACGCAGGTAGCGGGCCTCCTCCTCCCGGAAGGCCCGACCCTCTTCGCTGTCGGGCCTTCCGGCTTCCCACCACTGCAGCCAGGGGGTGCCAAAGGCCTGCACAAAGAAATCAAACAGGCCCGTGAAGCTCACCCCCACAATTGGATCCCAAGCCCGGCTCTGGCGGTAGCGCTCCACTTCAAAGCGGTGATTGAGGAGGCAGGCCACCGCAAGGCCCCCCGCCCGGAAGGCCTCCTCCTGGCCTTGATGGTCTTGGGGATCCATGCGGTTGAGGTGAATCTCCGCCAGATTGCAATGGAAATCAGCCCCCAGGATTTCCCCGCAGGGATTCAGGCCGTAGCGGCCCAGGCGGTGGTCCAGCTCGGCGTCGCCGATGGCGGGGTGGTGAAGCCGCAGCCAGCGGCCGGCCTCGTCCCGCCCCTGGTCGCAGTAGACACCAACGAACTCCTCCCGCAGCTCTGGCGTGGGCAGGAGATCGGCGTTGGCGCGGGCGATGGCCTCCGGCGCGAACTGGATGGCCCCCTCCCCGGATTGAAACTGCTTCCTGACCGCCTCTAGCACCGTTTCATAGCTGGGACGGCTATGGAACACACGGGTGTGGTTGGCCATGCGCAAGGCGTCCCGCTCGGGGTCTATGCGCCAGTTGCCCTCCGGGTCCTGTTGCCAGAGATTGTCTTTGGCTTGGGCCGCCGCGTTGTCTTCCGCGGCGAACTGACGCATGCCTGCGCTGCGGCGAATGTTTCCAGCCACGATCGTCACGGCGGCCTCGTCGATCAGGAGGCAGCACTCCACGGAGGTGAGTTGCCGGCCCCGGGCCCGGTTGAGGATCTGCGCCACCCGGCCATAGAGGTCCTTCAACTTCACAGGATTGGCCATGCCGCCAAATCCCTTCAGCCGCTCCCCCACGGGCCGTACATCCGAGAGATCCACGCTGACTTCGATTGGGGTGTCAGCGAATCGGGGGTCACTGCTCAGTTGCAGCAGCAGCCGATAGCTTTCTACCCATCCCTGGCGGGTGTCGCCCACCTTGATAGTCACCGTCTGACCCGCAATGGTGTGGGTGGTGCGTTCCTGCCGTTGGTCAGAAGGGGTGGCGCCGATGTCGCTGACGCCCTGGATGTGCAGGGTGTTGCGCACCGCCGGGAGCCGCTCGATCAGATGGGGTTCGATGATGGCGCCGGTGCCACACCCCATCATCGCCAGGTCCATCATCAGGGCAAAGGCTTCCCAATCCACCAGATTGGTAGAAGTGCAGTTGTAGGCGCCACTGAAATTTTCCGGCTGGGCGATCCACTCGGTGCCGCCAATCCACAGCCAACGACCCGAAGGCAGAGCCTTCTGCTCCAGCTGCATCCGACGCAGTAGGTCGACCTCCTCATCAGAGAGGCGGCCCAGTTGGCGGAGGCCCTCCAGGTTGCGCTCCACCACCTGTTGCCAGCTCTCCCGACCCTGGGTCCCCTTGCGGCTGTAGGTGCGATAAAAGACCGGATTGGCCGCGGGCGCCGTGGCGGGGAAGTCGTGCCAGGACTCCGGGTTGAGAGGAGGGCCGTGACCATGGGCCGCGGCGCGGGAGGGGTTGGCCGTGGTGGGGATCGCGGAGAGAGTCACGCAGCGTGGACCCAAACGTCAAGGTGCGTACCTTAACGAAGGTCAGGTGCTCCACGCCACTGGTGGGGGATGCATGACGGGAAGCCACTACCGGCGGTGTGCCTCCTGTGCCGGGGCCGCCATCTGCCACCATCCAGCCCAACCGGTGGGGTCAACGGCATGGAGCGGATCCTTGAGCCAGAGCTGATGGACGATCCCGCCCAGGCCCTGGCCTACGGGGAGGCGGATTTCGCCAGCAGCGATCAGGCCTTCGCGGACCGGATCCTGGCCCTGCTGGCCAGCTCTGGCCTGGAGCCCGGTCGGATCCTGGATCTGGGGTGTGGACCGGGCAACATCAGCTTCCGTCTGGCCGCCGCCCTGCCAGATGTGCCTCTGCTGGCCCTGGATGGGTCGGCGCCCATGCTCGACCTGGCGGAACGGCGCCGCCAGGCAGCACCCGAGCACTGGCCCCGGCTTCATTTCCTCCAGGCCCGTCTTCCCCTGCCCGACGGCGCCCTTGAGGCGCTGCCGGCCGCCGTTGCGCCGCCCTACACCCTGGTGGTGAGCAACAGCCTGCTGCACCATCTCCACGATCCTTCCGTGCTCTGGCGGGCTATCGCCGAGGCGGGTGCTCCCGGGGCCCTGGTGGTGGTGCGGGATCTGCGGCGCCCCGCCAACCCGGACGCCCTACAGGAGCTGGTGGAGCGCCACGCCGCCACCGCCCCGCCCGTGCTGCGCCGCGACTACGCCCACTCCCTGGCGGCGGCCTTCCAGCCCGAGGAGGTGGCCGCCCAACTGGCCGCGGCCCACCTCACCACCCTGCGGGTGGAGCCCCTAGGCGACCGCTATCTGGAGATCAGCGGCCGCCTGCCGGCCTGAGCGGCAGCGGCTCCTCCGCCTCCTCGGGACCCACCACCGCAATGCCCGTGCGCTGCACCACCAGGTGGAAGCGGAGTGGGGCCAGCCGTCGGTTGATGAACCGTTGCACGTCCCCCACCTGCTTCGCCGTGGGCAAATCGGGGGCACTCACCGTGGCGCGGGCGGTGATCAGGGGCGGGTCCCTGTCCCATTGGATGGCGACCCCTTCCAGCTGGGAATCGCGGCCCAGGGTGATCGTTTCATTGCGTAAGCTTTGCTGAACCAGTTCCTCGATGCGCATCGCCTGGGCCCGTTGACGGGAGGCAGCGAGCAGCCTGAAGAAGCCACCTCCTAGAGGGAGCACCAACAGGGCCGTCAGGGCGAGGCTGGTCAACCCCAGTCGGCTTCGCACCAGCCGACTGCGAAAGGGGCGCTCCAACAGGCCCAGGGCCACCATGGCGCCGCTGAGGATGCCCAAGAGATTGGTGAGAAACAGGAGCAACGCGCCGCCCGCCTGCTGCCAGAGCCCCGCGGATACGGAGAGGCCCACCACGCATATCGGCGGCACCAACGCCACGGCAATGGCCAAGCCCGCCAGGGCGGAGATGGCCTCCTTGCGCAGCTTGGCGAACATCGCCATCCCTCCCGCCGCCAGGGCCACCCCCAGGTCCAGCAGATTGGGCTGGGTGCGGGCCAACACCTCCTGCCCGAAGGTGGGCATGGCCACCAACAGCCCAAGCCCCATCGACACCCCCACCCCCAGGGCCACGCCACAGAGCAGCGTGCGCAGGGCCCGGAGGAAGTTGGGCAGGCTGCCTCGCAACACTTCAAAGGCCATGGCCTGCAGCGGCAGGATCCAGGGCGCCACCACCATCGCGCCGATCACCACCGCCGCGCTGTTGGCCAACAGCCCCAGGGTGGCGATGGTGGCGGCACCGAGGGTGAGCACCACAAACACCAACCCAAACCGGGCGTCTTGCTCAAATTCCAACCGCAGTGCCTCCAAGCGCAGGGCCCGGGTTGGGGCACCGGGAAGGGGGGACAACGGAGGGTGAGGGTCAACCATCCGAGGCGACCAGGGCGTTGCTCCGACGATGGCAATCTCCCCGTTCCCTGTCAGCCATCCAAGGTTCCGGGGATTCGGCTGGCAGGCTGGGGGGATGAGCAGCCCTTCCCCTGACGGTCCCTCCGGTCCGCCCACCACCGCGGTGGTGAATGCCAGCCCCGCCCCCTCCCCCCCGGGGAGGGATGACTTGGCCGCGGCCGTGGCCCGGCGCCGCAACTTCGCCATCATTTCCCATCCAGACGCCGGCAAGACCACCCTGACGGAGAAGCTGCTGCTTTACGGGGGGGCCATCCAACAGGCGGGGGCGGTGAAGGCCAAGGGCGAACAGCGGAAGGTGACCTCCGACTGGATGGAGATTGAAAAACAGCGTGGGATTTCGATCACCTCCACCGTGCTGCAATTCGACTACAGCGGCCGCACCCTCAACCTACTCGACACCCCAGGCCACCAGGACTTCTCCGAAGACACCTACCGCACCCTCGCCGCGGCGGACAACGCCGTGATGCTCGAAGACGCCGCCAAGGGCCTGGAACCGCAGACCCGCAAATTGTTTGAGGTGTGCCGCCTGCGCCAGATCCCCATTTTCACCTTCATCAACAAGATGGATCGTCCGGGCCGGGAACCCCTTGACCTGCTGGATGAGATTGAGAAGGAGCTCGGATTGGCCTGCTGGCCCGTCAACTGGCCCATCGGCGGCGGCGATCGCTTCCGGGGGGTGATTGATCGGCGCCGCCGGGAAGTGGTGCTGTTCGAGCGGGCCCAGCGGGGCCGTCAGAGCACGGAAGAGACGCTGCCCCTCGATAGCCCTGCCTTGGCGGAACGGGTGGAGGCCGACCTGCTTGCCCAGGCCCTGGAGGAGTTGGAGCTGTTGGATGGGGCAGGGGAGGAGCTGGATCTTGAAGCGGTGCATGCCGGCAACCTCAGCCCGGTGTTTTTTGGCTCCGCGATGACCAATTTCGGGGTGCGTCCCTTTCTGGATGCCTTCCTCGACCTGGCCCAGACCCCCACGGGGCGGGCCAGCAGCGAGGGAGTGGTGGATCCCTTGCGGCCGGAATTCAGTGGCTTTGTCTTCAAGCTGCAGGCCAACATGGATCCACGCCATCGCGACCGGGTGGCCTTTGTGCGGGTGTGCTCGGGCAAATTCGAAAAAGACCTCTCCGTGCGCCACGCCCGCAGCGGTCGCACCATCCGCCTCTCCAGACCGCAAAAACTTTTTGGCCAGGATCGGGAGGTAGTGGAGGAGGCCTATCCCGGCGATGTGATCGGCCTCAACAACCCCGGCATGTTCGCCATTGGCGACACCCTCTACGTGGGGCCGAAGGTGGAATACGAGGGAATTCCCTGCTTCACCCCGGAGCTGTTTGCCTGGTTGCGCAACCCGAACCCCTCGGCCTTCAAGAGTTTCCGCAAGGGGGTGAACGAGTTGCGGGAGGAGGGGGCCGTGCAGGTGCTGTACGACACCGACCTCAGCAAGCGTGATCCGATCCTGGCCGCCGTGGGTCAACTGCAACTGGAGGTGGTGCAGTACCGGCTCGAGAATGAATACGGGGTCAAAACCCGCTTGGAGCCGCTGGAGTTCAGTGTGGCGCGCTGGGTGCCAGGCGGTTGGTCCGCCCTGGAGCGAGTGGGTCGACTGTTCAATTGCAAGACGGTGCGGGATGCCTGGGATCGACCCGTGCTGCTGTTCCGCAACAGCTGGAACCTGCACCAACTGCAGGAGGATCACCCCTCCCTGGAGCTGAGCGGGGTGGCGCCCGTGGTGAGCGGGATCGAGCCCATTGCCCTGTGAGGGTCGTTCTGCCACGCGGTGCCAGGGCGGATCAGCCAGAATGAATTACGGAATGTGAAGGGTTCGCCGCAAAGGCATGGCACAACCGTTCTGGCTCGCCCGTCCTCGCAGTGATGGCGGCTTTGATTTTGTGAAGTTCCTCCCTGGCCTGGATGGGGTGGAGATTCGGGAAGGCAGCCACTTGCCTCCCCAGATGCCCCTGCTCAAGCGCCGCTGGCGGCTGGCACCGGCGGAAGCCGAGGCCTGTCGCCTGCATTTGCTCCAGGAGGCTGGTTTCCGCCGATCCGACCCCCTTTTCTGATTCGGTCGCTTTAATGGGGAGTGAGCTGCCCGCGCCATGAACGAAGCACCCTCCGACCCCTACAACCTCTTGGAGGTCGCCCCCGATAGCAGCTTTGAAGATGTGCAGGCCGCTCGCCAAGCCAAGTTGGATGGCGTCGGTGAGGATCCCCTGGCCCGCTCCAAGGTGGAGGCGGCCTACGACGCCATCCTGATGGATCGGCTTAAGGAACGGCAGCAGGGACGGGTGAGCAGCGCGGCCCGCACGGCCTCCCAGAAGGAAACGGCCCCGACACCCGCCCGCACCCCCCTGGCTCAGCTGCCCCAGCTACCGTCTTTACCCCTGCCCCGCCTTGGCGGAGGTGCCAAAGCCGGGCCCCCCTTGACCTTCTCCCTGGCCACGGGCCGGGAGCGCTGGTTTCCGTTGATCAGCCACGGCACCCTTCTGGTTCTGCTGCTGGCCGTTCCTGGCACCGCGCCGGATTCCCTGTTGGCTCTGGGGGCCCTGACCACGGTGATAAATCTGCAACGCCGCACGGGCCGCTTCTTCCGGTCCGTCGGCTGGACTTTCCTGCTGCTGGCCCTGGGATTGGGCCTATCCCTGCTGATCCTGTCCGCCGTGGGCTCCTCCGTTCTGCCGCTGCCTCCCGTTCAGACCGTGCAGATTCAGGGGGCGTTTGCCCTGGTGGCCCTCTTGTTGGGTGCCCTGTTCATCGGCTGAGCCGTCCTCAGGCGGCTTCGAATTCGGCGATCAGGCTTTCCAGCTCCTCGGCTTCCACGCCGTAGACCGCACTGCAGAAATGGCAGGTGAGCTCGGCTCGGCCGTCTTCCCGCAGGATGCTGCTGAGCTCCTCGCGCCCCAGGAGCTTCAGGGCACTGACGCTGCGGCGACGAGAGCATGGGCAATGGAAGCGCACCGGTTGCCGGGCCTCCGCCCATTCCAGTGGCTGGGGATCCAGGTCTGGAAACACATCCTCCAGGAGCAGGTGCAGTTCCTCCCGATGGACATCGAGGCGTTCACTGAAGCCGGTGATTTCCCGGCAGCGTTCTTCCAGCAGGGTCACCAGGGCGGGATCGGAAGCGGCCTTCGGCAACACCTGCACCAGCAGACCGCCGGCGCAGCGCACCCCCTGGCTGTCGATCCGCTCGCCCACGAACACCGCCGAGGGGGTCTGCTCGGAATGGAGGAGGTAACAGGCCACGTCGTCGCCAATGCCGCCGCTGACGAGCTCCACCGTGCTGCTGAAGGGTTCCCCTTCTCCGATGTCGCGCACGACATGGAGATAGCCCGTGCCCGTGGCGCGACGGAAATCAAAGTGGTGATCCCCCTCGGGGGTGCGCACCAGATCCAGCTCCAAATCGGGGCGACCCACGTAGCCGCGCACGGTGCCATCCCGCCCCGCGTCGACCATCAGGCCCCGCAGGGGGCCATCGGACTGGATGCGCAGGTTGACCCGCCCGTGGGCCACCTTCATCGAGCTGGCGAGCAGAAGGCCTGCCGTCATGGCGCGGCCCAGGAGTGCGGTGGTGAGGAAGGACAGGCCATGGCGCTTGCGGGCGTAACGGCTGGCCAGGGTGGTGGTGACGGCCACCAGCCGAATGCCACCGCCCGCGGCCGTGGCCCGCAGCAGTTGATCAGCCATCACCCCCACCCATCTCAAGGGTCATCGTAGGCAGGCCTCCCGAGCCAGGGGACGCAACAACCCCTCCTCAAGGCGCCAGCCCTGGGGAATGCGGGGGAGAAAAAGCTCCGGTTCATGGGTGACCACCAACAGGGCCCGCTCCTGGGCCAGGGTGAGCAGCAGCTCGAGCACCCCATCCCTCACGCTCCAATCCAGGCCCGCCGTGGGTTCGTCCAACAGGAGCACCTTCGGATCGCGCAACAGCTGGGCCGCCAGGGCGAGCCGCCGCTGTTGGCCGCCACTGAGTTGCTCTGGCACGGCCGTGAGTGACAGATCCGACAGGCCCACCCTCTCCAGCACCGCCTGAAGCGCTTCGCTGGAGTGGCGACCCTGGCCGAGGCGCAGGTCCTGGCCGACGGTGAGGCCGAGGAAGTGGCGCTCGGGGAATTGGAACACCAGGCCGCAAAGCCAACGGCGCTGGCGGGCGTTCACCGGCTCTCCGTTCCAGCGGATGGTGCCGCCATCGGGGTCGGCCAAGCCGCAGATCACCTCCAGCAGTGTGGTTTTGCCGCTGCCGCTACGGCCCGCCACCAGGGTGGGGGTTCCCGGCGTGAGGCGTAGATCAATGCCCCGGAGCACCGGTTGGGCGGAGGTGGCGGGGTGGTACCGCACCGATTGGAGTTCAAGCATTCCGCCAGCATGCATCCGCGGGGAGCCACCAGGGGGGATGGGGTGCCAGCCTGGGATGACTTGTGCCGAGGGGTGCCGTGGAGGTTCGTTTTCGCGAGGTGGATCCCTTCAACTGTTGGTTCTGGCTTCGCTTTGCCCATCCCCCGGGCCAAGGGGAGCGGGCCTATGTGGAAACGGCGTTTGACAGTTGGTTTTATCTCGGCAAGTTGGGCGGGTTCAACGCTGAAAACCTGCAGGCCCATGAGGCCGGCGCTGATCTCAGCGACCTGGCCTGGGATGGGGAGCAGGCGGAGCGGGCCCTGCCGGCGCTGATGCACAACATGGGAGCCATGGACTATCGCGGGGTCTGGGCCCGTTGTTGGTTGGATCTGGGCACCAGTGATGCCTTTGCCCTCGACGTGTTGATCAACACACTGCGCCAGATCGACCGGGATGTGGTGGAGCTCTGCGAGCTGGTGATTGGCGGCCTCAATGAGGATTGGCCCATCGAGGAGGACCCAGACGCCCTGTTCCTGGATGGGGGAGGGGCCCTGGCCGGCGGCCTGCCTCCAGCCGGGATGCCCAGTCGGCACCGCTGAGCCGGGGGGCCAAGCCATGGTCCGCGAGCGGCGGAGGCTGCTTATTCCACCGGAGCGGCTGGCTGGGCGAATCGGGCTCACCCCTGCGGAGCACCACTACCTGAGCCGGGTGCTCCGCCTGGGCGCGGGCCAGAGGTGTGACGTGGTCGATGGGAGGGGGCATCGCTGGAGTGCCCTGGTGACGGGCGATGGGCAGCTGGACCTGGAGCAGCCCCTGGGGATGCCCCTGGAGGTCCATCCCCGCCCGTCGCCCCGGCTTGAGCTGGCTGTGGCCCTGCCTCGGCAGGAGGTGGACCTGGTGTGGCGGATGGCCACCGAGTTGGGCATTGATCACCTGCAACCCCTGGTGGGGGAACGGTCCCTGTCGCGGGAGCGCTGGCCCCTGGAGCGGTGGCGCACCATCGTGCGGGAGGCCAGCGAGCAGTGCGAGCGGCTGTGGCTGCCGGAGCTGGGGGATCCCCTGGCCGCGGCGGCCTGGCTGGCGGATCCCGGGGGGGAGGGGGCCCGGGAGGACTCGGCTGTCGAACCCACGGCGATGGAGCCAGGCCCAGTGCTCAACCTCCTGGCCACCAGTCGGGGGGAGGAGTTGCCCCTGTTGCCCCAGCTCCTCCAGGCCACACCGTTCGACACCACGGCTCCAGGAAGGGGGGTGGGAAGGGTGCGCCTGGCCATCGGCCCCGAGGGGGGCTGGAGCCCGGCGGAGGACATCCGGGCCCGGGACCGAGGCTGGCTGGCCGTGAGCGCCGGAGCCACGATCCTGCGGACGGTGACCGCCGCCGTGGCTGGCGCGGCCTGGCTGACGGGCTGGCGGGCTGCCCTCAGCTCTTCATCATCCCCTTGGCGATCTCCTTGAACGCCCCCAGGTTGGCGCCGGCCGTGCGGCGGCGCCGGGGGGTGGCGGCACCGGGCACCAGGCAGTCGGGGGCGAAGGTGGCCAGGGTGGGGGCGGGTTGGTTGGCGGCCTCCGCGGCTAGTTGGGCGGCGATCTCCTCGGCCGTGGTGCGCACGGGGGCACCCGAAGCCTGAGGCGGGGCGGCCTCAGGGGCGGCCTCCGTGGAGACGGCCGGGGTTGCCCCGGCCGCGGCAACGGCGGGAGCGACCGCCACCGCGGCCGGGGCCTGCTCAGCCTTGCCCTTGGCCGGTGCGGGGGCCGGTGCGGCGATGGGAGGGGCAAGGATGACGGTTGGTTCGCCGCCCTTGCCGGCCTTGGCCGCCTCCTCCTGGCCCTGGGGCTCGGTGAGGTCCAGGAAAAACTTCTGCTTCCGGAAAAAGAACATGACCGGGGGGCGCGGCTTTGGTGTGCCGATTATCCGCCGTCAATGACGCCAAGCCGTCAACCCTTAGACCTGTGCAACAGATCCACCGGTCCATGCTGCCGCTCTCGTTGTCGCTCCCCAGCCAGACCGGCAGCCAGTGGTTGGGGGCGCTGGCCATCAACGCCTTCCTCATCGCCCTGGCCCAGCGGGCGCCCCTGCTCACCCCCGCCGGCTGGGCCCACGCCGGGATCCTGGGCACGGTGCTTTGGGGCAGCTTGGGCTGGCGGGGGTGGCTGGCGGTGGTGGCCTATCTGGCACTGGGATCGGCGGTCACCAAGGTGGGCTTTCGGGTGAAGGCCGCCAGCGGCCTGGCGGAGGGGCGCGGGGGCCGCAGGGGACCGGAGAACGTGTGGGGGTCGGCCCTGGTGGCGGCTCTCCTGGCGATGCTCACTCCGTTGAGCGGCCCCTGGGCGAGCCTGGTGCTCCTGGGCTTTGCCGCCAGCCTCTGCGCCAAACTGGCAGACACCTTCGGCAGCGAGATCGGCAAGCGCTGGGGGCGTCACACCATCTTGATCACCACCTTACGGTCCGTGCCCCGGGGCACGGAGGGGGCCATCAGCCTGGAGGGCACAGCGGCCAGCGTGGGGGGCAGTGCCCTGATGGCCGCTGTGATGGCGGCCCTGGGAGTGATTGAAAGCCCCCTGGCCTGGGGAGTGGTGACCGTGGTGGGTCTGGTGGCCACGTTGGTGGAGAGCCTGATGGGCGCCACCCTTCAGCCCCGGCTGCCTTGGCTCAGCAATGAGCTAGTGAATGGCCTCCAGACCCTTGTGGGGGCGCTGTTGGCGATGGGGGTGGCGCCGCTGATCCCCGGGCTGCCCTGAACTAAGGAGGGGGGGATCCGCTAGCCCCCCTCGCTGGTGGTCACGGGGTCTGGGCGGGCTGCCAGCGCTCGGCCGCTCCGCGCAGCTGGCGCAGGGCGGCGTTGCAGCGCCGCTCCGCCATGCGGGGATGGAGGCCCAGCTGGCGCCCCAGTTCCACCCAGGTGCAGCCCAGGAGCACCCGGCCGAGCAGCAGGTCGCGCTGCAGGGGCTCCATGGCTTGGAGTTGGTGGCGCAACCAGGTTTTCTGTTCCTGGTCGCGGCGATCACAGGGGGGCGGTTCGTTGGCGGCCAGGGAGCGGGGATCGGCCAGCTGATCCAACCAGGTGCTCTTGCCATCGCTGTCCTGGCCTTGGCCTTGCAGGGCATCCAGGCTGAGGGGCGTGGAGAACTGGCGCAGGATCCGGGCCTCCTCCAGCTCCCCCAGGGAGCACTGGAGCGCCGCTGCCAACTGGCGCGGGTCGTAGGGGGGCAGGCCCGCGCCGTGCCGTTGGTCCTGCAGCGCCTTGGCCCGCTGGCGCAGCTCCCAGAGCCGCCGGGGGGGACGAATCCAGGCCCCCCGATCGCGCAGTTCGTGTTGGATGGCTCCCCGCACGTAGGGCAGGGCGAAGGTGCTCAAGCAGCCGGCGCGGCGGCTGTCAAAGGCCTCCACGGCTCTGATCAGGCCCTGGCAGCCCACCTGGGTGAGATCGCTGAAGGGCAAGGGGGTGAGACCGGAGTAGCGGGCAGCGATGCTGTGGACGAGGCCGAGATTGGCTTCCACTAGCTGGTTGCGCCAGTGGGTGCGGCTGGCTTCATCCGCGCTATTCGCGTAGGCCGCCAGACAGTGGTGGTTGTGGCGTGCCAGGGCGGCGCGGTCCGGGATGGTTCGGGGACGACGAGGGGATCGGGAGGACCGGGGAGGGGGATCGGTCTGGCCGGAGGAGGTCATGGGAAACACGCCAAACTGCCCCCAGGGTTCCGCCAACGTCGGCCGTTGCCATCCCCCAACCGGGGGAGGACACCCCCCCCGGTTGGGGGAGATGGGTGGATGGCAGGCCCCTCACCAGCCCACGGGGGTGGGGACCTCCAGCACCCTGAGGCCCGCCCAGTCGCCGAGGGCCGGCCAACGCCGCACCCGCTCAAAAAGAAAGCGATGGCCCTCGCTGTTGCAGTGCAGGCCATCCATGGCCAGCCACTGGGACCAGCGGGGTTCGGCCAGGAAAGCCTCCAACACCGAGAGGAAGGGCACGTTGGCCTCCATGCAGGCTTCCTCCAGCAGCGCCTCGTAGACCCGCACGTCGGCCAGGGAATACCAGAGCACCTCCGCGAAGGGCATGGCGTCCTCCACCACGGGGGTGAGCCCGAGCACCATCACGGGGGCCAGCCGCTGGGCCTCCCGTAGGAGTTGTTGGAGGCCAAAGAGAAAGGCCTCCGGTGCCAGCTGGGGGCGTCCGTCGGGGCGCCCGACCCGGGCCGTGTCGTTCAGGCCCACCGCCAGCAGGATGCCTTGGGGGGTCTGGCGGCGCAGTTCGCCCCGGGCGCCCACCTCGCCCTGCAGCCGGGCCGCCACCCGCTCCAGCCCATCTCCACGCACGCCAAGGTTGTAGAGCACGGGTCCCTCCGGCAGGCCCATCCAGTGACGCCGCAGCCGCTCACACCAGCCGCCCTCCTCCGCGTCCCCCCAACCGAACACGCCGCTGTCGCCCACAACGGCCAGTTTCCTCGGGATGGGTTGGCGCATGAAGGGCTGGCGGTCGCGGCTCAGAGCTTGGCCCGAAAGGCGTTCAACCGCTCCAGGCCATCCAGGATTGTCCCCTGGGACGCGGCGCAGGAGAGACGGATGCAGCGGTCATCGCCGAAAGCCACCCCCGGCACCACCGCCAGGCCTTCTTCATCGAGCAGGCGGTTGCAGAGGGCCATGGAATCCAGGCCCCAGGCGCTCACATCCGGGAAGGCATAGAAGGCTCCCTCGGGGGCCACGAGCCGCACTCCGGGCATCAGGGCCAGGCCCTCATGGAGCAGCTGCCTCCGTTCGCTGAAGCTGGCCGCCATCTCCGCCACGCACTCCCGGGACCCCTCCAGGGCCGCCAGGGCCCCGAACTGGGCAAAACTGCAGACATTGCTCGTGGATTGGCTCTGGAGGGCGATGGCGGCCTCCACCACGTGGGCGGGGCCGTACAGCCAGCCCACCCGCCAGCCCGTCATGGCCCAGCCCTTGGCAAAGCCGTTGGCGATGAAGATCCGATCCGCCAGGTCGGGGGCGAGGGCCGCCAGGCTGTGGTGGGTTTGGCCGGGGGCCAGCAGGGCTTCATAAATCTCGTCGCACACCACCGCCACCTGGGGGTGCCGGCGCAGGACGGCGGCAATGGCCTCCAGATCGGCTCGCGCCAACACCATGCCCGTGGGATTGGAGGGGGTGTTGAGCACCAGAAGGCGGGTGGCTGGGGTGATGGCCGCCTCCAGTTCGCCAGGGGTGAAGCGAAAACCCTGGCTGGCCTCGGTGGGCAGGAACCGCACCGTGGCACCAGCCAGCTCCACCATCGACGGGTAGCTCAGCCAGTAGGGCGAGGGGACCACCACCTGATCGCCGGGGTTGAGCAACACCTGGAAGAGGTTGAAGAGCGCCTGCTTGCCGCCATTGCAGACCAAGACCTGCTCAGGCTTGGCGGGGATGCCGTTTTCGCTGCGCAGCTTTTCGGCGATGGCCTCCCGCAGGGCGGGTTCCCCGGCCACGGGGCCGTAGCGGGTGTGGCCGGCGGTCATGGCGGCGGCGGCGGCCTGGCGGATGAAGAGGGGCGTGTCGAAATCCGGCTCGCCGGCGGAGAGGCTGCAGATGTCACGCCCTTCCGCGCGCAACTGCTTGGCTTTGGCCGCGATGGCCAGGGTGAGGGAAGGCTGCAGGGAGGCGGCCCTGACGGACAGCTTCAGCGGGGCCGACATCAGGGCGGGCACGACGAATCTGGATGCGTCATCCTGCCCTAGGCCGGCTACCCAAGCTGCATTCGTCTTCTTTCAGGAAAGTTCACACGCCCATCCCATGGTCAGCTCCAGCGCCCCCTCCCCCCTGTCCGCCCTGGCGGCCCTGGCCCAGGCCTGCGCCGACTGTCGCCGCTGTCCCCTGGCCGCTGGCCGCCAGCAGGTGGTGGTGAGCCGGGGCAACCCCGCCGCCCGGCTGATGGTGATCGGGGAGGGCCCCGGGGCCCAGGAGGATGCCCAGGGCCTGCCTTTTGTGGGCCGGGCTGGGCAACTGCTCGACCAGATGCTTGCCAGCGTGGGCATCGACAGCAACACCGACGCCTACATCTGCAATGTGGTCAAGTGCCGCCCACCGGACAACCGCAAGCCGACCCCGGAGGAGATGGCGGCTTGCGGCCCATGGCTGCGGGAGCAGATCAGCCTGGTCGACCCCCTGGTGATCGTGTTGGCGGGGGCCACGGCCATGGAGGGGGTGTTGGGGGTGAAGGGGGGCATCACGCGGCTGCGGGGCCAATGGCGCCAAGGCGAGGGAGAGGGTCTCGACGGGCGCTGGCTGATGCCCATGTTTCACCCCTCCTACCTGTTGCGAAACGCATCCCGGGAGCAGGGCAGCCCGAAGTGGCACACCTGGCGAGACCTCAAGGAGCTGCGCCGCCGGCTCGACAGCCTGATGGGCTGAGGGGGCCGGCGTTGCTACAGAGGAGAGGCCCCGCTCCCTTCCCATGTCGCTGCCCTCCCTGGAGGCTTTTTTGGAGCGGGTCCAAGAGGAGCCGGAGCTGCAGGCGTTGTTGATGGAGGCGCCCGATGCCGCTGCCGTGGCGGCCCTGGCCCAAGCCGCCGGATTTTCCGTCACTGAGCTGGATCTCTGGCGGGCCACGGCCACCAGCCCTGATGAGCTGCCGCCCACCCCCCCACTGGAGGAGGAAGAGGGTGGCAGCGGCATGGAGGTCGCGGCCGTGCCGGCGGCGGATCCCCCTCCCCTGGGCCGGCTCCCTGATCCCTGGCTGGAGGAGGAGCCGCTGCGCCGGTTCGTGCACCAGGCCCAGGGGGATGGGGAGCTGCGGCAGGCCCTGGCCTCCGCCCCAGACGCTGCGGCCGTGGCCTCGATCGCCCAGGCCGCCGGTTATCCCATCAGCGAGGTGGATCTGTGGCTGGCCAGCGGCGTCACCCCGGATGAACTGGCCGCCCACCTGCGCCCGTCGCTGGAGGAGGGCTCGGGGGGGCAGGCAGGTCGTGCGGAGGGGGGATCAGCCGCCGGTGGCTCTGTTGGGGGCTGGGTTGGGCCGGCGGATGCCGAGGCAGCAGGGGATGGGGAAGGGATTGCGGCGTGGGGCGAGGGGGATCCGGCGGAGGGTGACGGTGCCCCGGGCGAGCTTGAGGACGACCTCAGCCCGCGAGCCCGGGCGGAGGCGGCCATCCGGGAGTTTCTGCAGCAGGTGGAGGCGGATGGGGCGTTGCGCCAGGCCCTGGCCGGCGCCCCGGATGCGGCCGCGGTGGCTTCCATTGCCCAGGGAGCAGGCCATCCCATCAGCGAGCTCGCCCTCTGGATGGCCAGTGGAGCCGCCTTCGAGGAGATCCAACCGGCGTTCGAGCCCCTGGGCAGCGTCACCACCGATCCCCTCGCCCTGTTCCTGCGGGCCGTGGAGGTGGATCCCGATCTCCAAACCGTTCTGGCCAGCGCCCCGGATGCGGCCACGGTGGCGGCCCTTGCTCGGGTGGCGGGCTTCCCCCTCACCGCCGCTGATCTCTGGTCCGCCAGTGATGCGGTGCCTCATGAGCTGGTGTTGGAGCAGTTGATGGTGGGTGGGGAGGAGTTGGTGGTGGTGTTGGGGTGAGGGGGATAGAAGGCGACGTGGATCGATACTTCGTTAAGTGACAATTTTGATGGTTGAACATGAACCATGGCAAGTCATTTAATTTCATGGCCTAAGTTAGAATGGCCGTTGATATTCTTTGTCAGAAAGCACGGAGTGCGTTTTAAAGATCCGCAGAAAGGATTTGGAGGAGAGGTCTTTCTCCGCCATCCTTAATGCACGATTGTTTCACTCTTTGAGAGGGCTACATGACCTTCTGGGCTGGAACATCTGCTGGTGCGCTTGCGGGAAGGTCGTGAATTGTTGTTGGTTGCGGTCCTCGCTTCACTCGTGGCTATGGTCCGCCAAATGGCTCTTTGGCCCTCGGTTGTGACCTGGGGATGTCAAGGCGAACCGGGGTAACCACGAGCAACACCGCAGTTTCTTCATGGGCCCAAAGCAGGGCGGCATGATGCAGATTGAAGGCAGGTTTGCGGATGTCCAGGGGATGGATGTCGCCATTCTGCCAATCGCTGTTGGTTGAGGCATGGGCTTTGGTGATGAGCGAAAACCCAAATCGAGTTGGTAGCTTCAGCATGATTTCCACCTTTTTTTGTTCGAGAGGTGCTGGAGCAGATCCTTCATCAGTAACAGACCACCACTTGGAGGGGAGTACGTTTCTCGCATTAGGTCTGTGCAGATAAAGTGACGATTCACCTGACCAAAATGCTGAGTGTTGACAGCAATCACCGAAGGTGTAAATTATGCCCAGCTAGCTTGCATTTTCCTAGGCAATATGTTGGGAGAACTGCCAGCCTCGACGACCGTTATCAACGACTGAGCCGATGGCATTGTTCCTCAGGACATCCCTCAGATCCAACATCCATGGACGAGCCACCATTGGATCTGCCCCCCTCCCCCAGATGTCCAAGCGGTAGATCTGCGCAAGCATCTCAATGACATGCTCCCTGGTTTCAAACAGGCCAGCTGGAGCGTCCCATTCCAGTGGCACCCGGGAGCTGTGCAACACAACCATGTTGAAGTTGTGCATTCCTGGGTTGGGTTCAGGGAGGTTGTCATGCCCAGGGCCCGCTTGTTATTTCAGTCATCGGTCGCGCCACTTAGTAGAGAGTCCCCAATCAGGCCACTGTTGCGGAAGAGGAGCCGCAGTGGCGCTGGCTGAGCATGATCGGGTTGGCGCTGGCCGTTGGCGCTAGTCACTTTCAGTTGCAGGGAGAGAGATCGGAAATGACGGTTGCGGCTTGCAGCGCTGATGGGAGCGAATTGCTTAGCGCGACTTCCATGGGCACCTCTGCCGGCTTCGCGGGGCCGTTGCCTCTGAAGCCGTATGCAGGGCTGCTGACGCCCTACGACCAGGTTCAAAACAGCCGTTGAAGCCCTTTTGATGACACCTCAGATCTCACGCGTTCCGGGAGTTTTGTGTGCTCTAGAGCGGCAGTTGGGGCTCATCCTCTTGTGTTGACAAAACTCCAAGGGACGCGGCCTACGGAGAACCCAATTCACACGTCCAACCGGTGAGGCCTTGTCATCCCCTCCCGCTGTCGGATGATGCCCCCAACGCGCCATCCCTCCATGCTCCGCACCGCCCAGGCCCTCCTCCCGCCCCCTTACCGGCCCGTGCCCACCGGTTCGGCTGACGACTCCCTGCGGCCTGAAGCCCAGTGAAATACCGCGACTACTACGCCACCCTCGGGGTGGAGCCCACCGCCTCGGCCGATGAGATCCGCAAGGCCTACCGGCGGCTTGCCCGCAAGTATCACCCCGATGTCTCCAAGGAGGAGGGGGCGGAAGACCGCTTCAAGGAGGTGAGCGAGGCTTACGACACGCTGTCCGACAAGGAGAAGCGGGAGGCTTACGACCAACTGGGGCGTCACCGCCCCGGGGAGGATTTCCAGCCCAGTCCCGAATGGGACACCCGCTTCTGGCAAGACGGCGTCGCCGAAGACATCGATCTGGCCGACCTGCTCCAGCAGATCGGATTCCATCGCGCCGCCCGCCGCCAGGCCGCCACGGGCCACGGTCAAGCCTCCCGCCGGGGGCAGGATTACGAAATCGCCACCAGCCTCAGCCTGGAAGACGCCGCCCGGGGGAAGGACATCGCAGTGGAATTCAGCGTGCCGCAGATCGGCCCCGATGGGCGGGTGCAGCGCAGCGCCAAAACCGCCCGCATCCGGGTGCCCAAGGGGGTGAGCGACGGCGAGCGTCTGCGGGTTCCCGGCAAGGGCGGGCCCGGCCTGGGCGACGGCAAAGCCGGTGATCTTTACCTCGACATCCGCCTGGAACGCCATCCCCTCTTCCAGGTGGCGGGGCACGACCTGTTCCTGGAGCTGCCCATCGCCCCTTGGGAGGCTGTGCTCGGTGCCCAGGTGGATGTGCCCAGCCTGGAGGGACCCCTGCGGCTCACCATCCGCCCAGGCGCCCGCGGCGGCCAGAAACTGCGCCTGGCCGGCAAGGGCCTGCCCCGCCGGGATGACGGCGCCGGCGACCTCTATTGCGTGCTCCAAATCGTGACCCCCACGGTGATCAGCGAGCAGGAGAAAGACCTCTTCCGCGACCTCGCCGCCACCTCCACCTTTGACCCCCGCGCCCACCTCCTGGGAGACTCCCACCATGGCTGACGCCCCCCTGCAACCCTCCCGTTGGGATGAGACCGTGGAGCTCGAGGAGCTGGTGGAGTCCTCCGGCCTGGCCACCGAGGAGGTGATGGAGCTGGTGGAGCTGGGGGCCCTGGAGTGCCACGACGGCACCACTCGCCTCACCTTCGTCTCCCACACCGTGATTCAGGCCCGCCGTGCCGCCCGTCTGCGCGACACCTTCGGCCTGAACACCCCCGGCATGGCCCTGGCCCTCACCTATCTGGCCCGCATTGAGCGGCTCGAACGGCGCCTGCGGGAGCTGGAGGCCGGCCGGTGCTGAGCGTGACTCAGGGGATGACTTAGCCGTAGAGCTAGACCAAGCTCGCTCCAGACCCGTTTCCATGCAGGTCAACCTTCACCATGCCAAGACCCACCTCTCCCGGTCTGTGGACCAGGCCCGGGTTGGCGAGGAGGTGGTGATCGCCCGGGCCGGCAAGCCTCTGGTGCGGCTCATGCCCGTGAGTTCTGAGTCAAAACCAGGGCAACTTGGCTGTTTAGCGGGCACAGCTCGGGTGGAGGCCGATCTCAAGCGAGACTTCCAGTCGGAGATCAATGCCATGTTTCAGCTGGATGCTGAGCCGCCCCCGCAAGCGAAACGACAGGATTTTTGTTGGACACCCGGCTCCTGATCTGGGCTGGCTGCGTTCCGCAACGCTTGGGCAGTTCCCTGGCGGCTGAACTGATGGATCGTCGGCACGACACTTGTTACAGCGTGGTGAGTCTGTGGGAAGTTGCCATCAAGGCCTCCCTGGGGCCCGTGGATTTCAAGGTCGATCCCCTCGCCTTGCCCAGGGGACTGCTGCGGGGATGGATTCCAGGAGCTTCAGATCCAGGTTGATCACCTGTTGGCGGTGCGGCATCTGCCTTGGAGTCACTGCGATCCCTTTGATCGGCTGCTGGGGTGTGCAGGCGTGCCAGGGGGGGCTCGGCTTGCTAACGGGCCGACCCACCCTGGAGGGCTACGGCGAGGCGGTGCGCTGGGTGGGCTGAGCGGTCTTCTGGGGCGTCGGTCGTCAGTTGCGGTGTCGCTGTGGCTGACGCCCCCGCCCACGCCATGCCCCCCAGTGCGGCAGCAGATCCGGCTTATTCTGATGCGGAGAAACCGGAAGGGATCAGTCCCCACGTGGATGGTTCCACCGTCTGTCGCGGCTGCCGGGTTCTGCTCCAGCCGCTGGCCCCACTCCGCTGGTGGAGCGAACCCGACAACCCACCATGCCGCTCGAGGCTCGGAGGCCAGGCCAAGCAACACGCTCCCCGAGCCTCGCCAGCCGCCTCGCCGTTGTGACAGGCTTTGCCCACCGCCCCGCTCCCTTCCCCCCACCGCCCCGCGATGACCGCCGCTCCGTCCAGTGCCGCCCCCGCCAGCGCCGCCGCGGATCCGGCTCCCCCCATCGATCCCCGCTTCGACACCGTCATCCACCGCCGCCCCACCCGCAGCGTGCGCGTCGGCAACATCTGGATCGGCAGCCGCCACCCGGTGGTGGTGCAGTCGATGATCAATGAAGACACCCTGGATGTGGAGGGGGCCACCGCGGGCATCCGCCGACTCCATGAGGCGGGCTGCGAGATCGTGCGTCTCACCGTGCCCTCCCTGGCCCATGCCAAGGCCGTCAAGGAGATTCGCCAGCGGCTGGAAGACACCTATCAGCCCGTGCCCCTGGTGGCGGACGTGCACCACAACGGCATGAAGATCGCCCTGGAGGTGGCCCACCACGTGGACAAGGTGCGCATCAATCCGGGCCTGTATGTCTTTGACAAGCCGGATCCCAACCGCTCCGACTTCAGCCCAGGAGAGTTCGCCGCCATCGGCGAGCGCATCGCCACCACCCTCGAACCCCTGGTGAGCCTGCTCAAGGAGCAGGACAAGGCCCTGCGCATCGGCGTCAACCACGGCTCCCTGGCCGAACGCATGCTCTTCACCTACGGCGACACGCCCCTGGGCATGGTGGAAAGCGCCCTGGAGTTCATCCGCATCTGCGACCGGCTGGAGTTCCACAACATCGTGGTCTCCATGAAGGCCTCCCGGGCGCCGGTGATGATGGCTGCCTATCGCCTGATGGCCGCCCGCATGGACGCCGAAGGCTTCCCCTACCCCCTCCACCTGGGGGTGACCGAGGCTGGCGACGGGGATTACGGCCGGATTAAGAGCACCGCTGGCATCGCCCCCCTGTTGGCCGAGGGCATTGGCGACACCATCCGGGTGTCGCTCACGGAGGCTCCGGAAAGGGAAATCCCGGTCTGCTACTCGATTCTTCAGGCCCTGGGCCTCCGCAAGACCATGGTGGAATACGTGGCCTGCCCCAGCTGCGGCCGCACCCTCTTCAACCTGGAGGAGGTGCTCCACAAGGTGCGCGCCGCCACGGCCCACCTGACGGGGTTGGACATTGCGGTGATGGGCTGCATCGTGAACGGGCCGGGGGAGATGGCCGACGCCGACTACGGCTACGTTGGTAAAACTCCAGGAATCATCTCCCTCTATCGGGGGAGGGAGGAAATCCGTCGGGTGCCCGAAAACGAAGGTGTGGAGGCCCTGATTGCCCTGATCCAGGAGGACGGCCGTTGGGTTGATCCCTGATCCCTGTTCGTGAGGGGCGTTTCGGCGCTACGTTGAGGAGAGAGTTTGTTTCCTTTGAGGCCAATCCAGATGCTGAGCAGTCGCACCACCTTTGTGCTGCTCGTTGGGCTCGGTGCTTGTGCCACCACCGCCGTGCTCGCCAGGGAGATGGTCATGGCACCCACTCCCACCATCACCATCTCCGACAGCCCGAAGGAGGTGATGGATCAGGCCTGGCAGATCGTTTTTCGCGATTACCTCGATACCACCGGCAAATACACCCCCGAGCGCTGGCGCACCCTGCGTCGGGAGCTTCTCGCCCGCAGCTACGGCAGCCCCAAGCAGGCCTATGAGGCCATCCGGGGCATGCTCGGCACCCTGGATGACCCCTACACCCGCTTCCTTGATCCCCGGGAGTTCAAGGAGATGCAGATCGACACCTCCGGAGAGCTCTCCGGGGTGGGGATCCAGCTGAGCCTCGACAAGCAGACCAAGGAGCTCGTCGTCGTGGCTCCTATTGATGGGTCCCCCGCTTCCCGGGCGGGTGTGCAACCCAAGGATGTCATCGTCACCATCGATGGCAAGAGCACCAAGGGGATGAGCACCGAGGAAGCGGTGAAACTCATCCGCGGCAAGGCGGGCACCACCGTGAAGCTCACCCTGCGGCGCAAGGGAGCCCTGGTGGACGTGCCCCTGATGCGGGAAGTGATCGAGCTTCACGCGGTGGAACATCAGGTGAACACCACCCCTGATGGCTTGAAAGTGGGCTATATCCAGCTCAAACAATTCAATGCCAACGCTGCCAAAGACATGCGTGCAGCCCTAGAAGACCTGGAAGGAAAGGGTGTGCAGGGCTATGTTCTGGATCTGCGCAGCAATCCTGGCGGATTGCTTGTTGCGAGCATTGATATTGCCCGCCAACTGCTGAACGAAGGCATCATTGTCTCCACCAAGACCCGAGATGGCATCCAGGATGTCAAGCGGGCCACTGGTCGGGCCCTCACCAGTAAACCCCTGGTGGTGTTGGTGAATGAGGGGTCCGCCAGTGCCAGCGAGATCCTCTCCGGTGCGTTGCAAGACAATAAGCGTGCCGTGCTGGTGGGCCAGAAAACCTTCGGCAAGGGCCTGGTTCAATCCGTTCGCGGCCTCTCCGACGGCTCTGGCATGACCGTCACGATTGCCAAATACCTCACCCCGAGCAATCGCGACATTCATAAGCACGGCATTGATCCCGATGTTTCCGTGAAATTGACGGAACAAGAGCTCAAAACCCTTCGCTTGGAAGATCTAGGCACCCGCAAGGATGGCCAATATCGGGCTGCTGAAAACACCCTGATTCAACAAGTGAAAAAGCACTCCGTTGTCAATAACGCCTACGTGCCCGGCAGCCCTAACCTGCCTGCCGCCCTCTCCACCAACTGACACTGGCCATGGGCAGCCCACACCACCAGCTCACGGAGGGTGAATCCCTCAGCTTCTGGCAACTGAAACCTTGGTGGTGTCAGCCCTGGTCGATCCTCTCCACCGGTGTGGTGATCATGGGGTTGGCAGGGCTGGCCCATCAGCGCTTCGCCGTGCCCCTGTGGCTTGTGCTGCCTGTTGTCCTGGCCACCCTTGCCTGGTGGCTGCTGTTTCTTGTGATTGTGCCATCCTCATTTGCTGCCGATCAACATTCTTAGCCTCAGGATGTAAAAATACCTGGATTTTTTTTGCCCATCTACAGTAAGATTGCCCGGAGTAAATTCAGGTTCAAATCTCCATGCGAGATGGTGAGTCACATCAGTTCCAGCCGCGTTGGCACAATGGCCTTGAAGTTGCCATTCTGATTGTTTGCCTTGTTATCTCGACACTGATCATTCTTCAGGGCAGCGGGGTTGTTCCCAAACCCTTCATGGACCAACACTTTGTTGAGACCGTTGATCTACGCCTGAGGTGGGATTCGGGACATTTTAGTTTTCAATATCCAAACCTCATGTACGCGGGAGGAATCACCTCCAGTTTGATTGCCGGTGTTTATAAACTGATCATCCCCACAACAGCAAGCACGCTCAACTGGCATTTCAAAATCTTTGTCATGGCGTGCTGCTTGGTGAGCAGCTTTTTTTTGTTGCGAACTGTCCTCCCCCGTTCACTGCCCCTTCGCATTCTTGGTTTTCTCATCATCGCCACTTCCGGAATCCAATTACTGGAACCTTCCAGCGATGTGATCTCTGCCGCCCTGTTGAATCTCTTTTTCATTGCCGTTCTGCGCCGATGGCCCACCCTATTCAGCGCCTTTGTGCTTGCCACCTTTGCCCTCTGCAAAGTGGAACTCATCCTCGGTGCCACGGCCCTATCCCTGTTGTGGTTTGCCTTTGAATGGAAACGGGGCTCCAGTAAGCCCTATCTCACCCTCCTGTTCACAGCTCTGATTCTCTGCCTCTATCTGGCTCCAGCCTTTGTGCTCACAGGAAGCAACCCCCTGACTTCTGACCGCAGCAGCACAGCCTTCTTCAGTGGCTATCGCGATTTCATGCGCTTGCATCAATTTCAACTGGTTCCGCCAACGGAACTGGAGGCCATGCAGGCCATGCGCAGCACCCTGTTCCGGGATGCACCCAGCTTTCGCGATGTGTTGCTTAAACATCCTGATTTGTACTTTGATTATGTTGGCGTCTCCGCTGTTAGAAGTCTACCCAATGTGGTCAAGGTCTTCAAGTTTATGGTGATCCCTTTCCTGTTGATCCTAACGCAAATCAAGTCTATTCAACAGCATCGATTCCTTCTGCTTGGGTCTGTCTTGATTGCTGCCTGCATCCTGTTGCCTTCTTGGCTTGTCATTTTTGTGAGGATGCGTTATATTGCCAAAGTTCTTCCCTTGGTGACAACAGCAACAATTGCTTGCGCATTAGAATTAGCCAATCGGCGCAAGATTTATCTCAAGCTCGTTTGGCTCTGCGGTGTCTCCACCCTGGCCTGGCAAGCCGCAGCCCTAACTCCCTATCAGGATTAGTTGCTTTCCATTTACCTCTGTCCTTTCACCTCCCAAGTCCGCCCCACTTTCTTCCGACAAGACCGCACCCATCGTGGATTTGAGCCGAACGATTGATTTGCTCATACCTTGTTACAACGAGCAAGATTCAGCGCCCTTTCTCCTGCAGGAGCTTGGCACCACGATCCGAGAATTAAGGGATGAGAAGTCAGCCCAAGTTCTCTTCCGCTTGCTCATCGTGGATGATGGTAGTTCGGATCAAACTGTCAGCACATTTGATCGCTTGATTCGGGAATCCAGGGAGTTGAGCGGCGGCAAGATCATTCAACTCAGCCGGAATTTTGGTAAGGAGGCCGCGATTCTGGCGGGGCTTAGGAATTGTGACGCCGAGGCTTGCATCATCTTGGATGCGGATCTGCAGGATCCACCCTCCCTGATTCCCCGCATGATTGCCGAATGGTTAGAGGGATATCAAGTGGTCAATGCGGTTCGCATTGATCGCTCCAGTGATACGGCTTTCAAAAAGGTGAGCTCCTCGGCTTTCTATTCTGTCTTTCTGCGCCTGAGTAAGTTAAACGTTGAACTCAATGCCTCCGACTACCGCCTGCTTGATCGTGTGGCCATCGATGCCATCCTGTCCTGCGAAGAACGGGTGCGCTTTTCCAAGGGCTTTTTTGCCTGGGTGGGCTTCAGCCAGAAGAACATCACCTTCTCTCGACCCACCCGCAAGGCTGGCCTGACCAAGTGGAACCAATGGAAATTATGGAATTACGCACTGGATGGAATTTTCAGCTTTTCCACCGCTCCTTTGCGGATTTGGAGTTATCTTGGCTTGCTGGTGACAGCTGTGTCCTTCTTCGTTGGCTTGTCGGCGGTTTTTCGGGTGATCTTCTATGGCATTGATGTGCCAGGTTATGCCTCACTCTTTTTTGCCGTGACCTTCTTGGGTGGTCTTCAACTGATTGGCATTGGTATTCTTGGCGAGTACGTGGGCCGCACCTATGTGGAGAGTAAACGACGACCTAACTATCTGATCAAGCGCATCGATACCCTACCGTGAATCTCGCCAAGCGTCTTGTTAAATTTGGCTTGGTTGGTGTCTTGGCCACCCTGATTCATCTCGGGGTTCTGTTGATCTGTTTGCGCTTGGCTGTGGTCCAGACCGGTCTGGCCAATGTCTGGGCATTCGTGACCGCTTTTGTTGTCTCCACCACCCTTCAACAGCGCTACACGTTCGCTGACCGCCTGGATGGGCAAGCATTGAAAAAAAGAAGTGTGTTGATCCTCTTCCTGCTCAATGCCAGCCTTGCCTATGTTCTGGGCTCCCTGACCAAGGGCCCCCTGCTGCTAGTGCTGGCCTTTGTTCCCGCCGTTTTGAACTACTCCATCCTGCACCTGTTTTCTGGCCATCCCCGCTTCAAGCGCTGAGGCTTCTCCACCCTCCCCCGTCTCTCCCCATGGACCACACTCCCCCCCTGTGGCGTGATCGATGGGAGGCTGGCGAGGCCCTGGCCTCCCGCTTCCAGCCCTGGCCCCAGCCTCCGGCCACCACCTTGCTCCTGGCCCTTCCCCGAGGGGGTGTGCCCGTGGCTGCCGCCATGGCTCGTCTCCTGGGCTGGCCCCTGGCCACCTGGTCGGTGCGCAAGGTGGCGGATCCCTCTTGGCCAGAGCTGGCCATCGGAGCCATCGCCGCCGGGGGCGTGGGCGTCTGGCGGGATGGGGGGGGCCTTGGCGCCAGGGAGCGGGAACAGCTGGCCCGTGACCAGGGCTGGCTGGGGCGGGAGGAGCAGGAGCTGACTCGGCGCCAGGCCTTGTTCGGTGATCCCCCGGCCGAGCGCCTGCGGCACCAGCATCTGGTGGTGGTGGATGACGGCATCGCCACGGGCATGACCGTGCGCGCGGCCCTCCTCTCCCTGCGACGGTGCGACCCTGCTTCCCTCACCCTGGCCGTTCCCGTGGTGGATGCCCAGGTGGCGGACGACCTCAACGCCCTCGTCGACCGACTGGAGGCTCTGGCGGTGGTGCGGGATCTGCGGGCCGTTGGCCTCTGGTATCAGACCTTTGAGCAGCTGCGCGATCAACAGGTGTTGGACCTGTTGCAGCCCGAGCCCTGAGCGGGAGGCTCAGGGCTCGGGCTCGTCGAGGTTGAACATCGTGACGCTGTTGCGCTCCTGATAGCTGGATTCCGCCATGGAATCGATCTGGAAATCGGTCCAGGTGGCTAACTCCTCCGGGGCCTCGGATCGGAGGGGCCACTCAATGCGTTGCCGGCGCCAGGTCAGGCCCACGCAGGTGAGGGCGTGGTCGTCGGCCATCAGCGACCAGAGCAGGTGCACATCGCCATGGGCATAGGGGAAGGGGGTCTCCTGGGGCGGTCTGTCGGGCAGGTAGCCCGGCAGGGTTTGCAAACGGCGACGGTTTTCCCAGGCCAGGTAGCGGCCGTTCTCCGTTGGATAAAACCAGCAGGTTTCGTTGGCGGCCTCCTGCAGGGGATAGCAATCCAGGCAGGTGACTGACTCCACCGCCAGCCCCAGCCCCGGCCGCTCCGAGGTGGGCTCCTCCGCCGGGCCCTGGAGCTGATACACCCCCAGCCAGAGGCTGCGGGGCTCGATCAGGGGCACAAGGGCGTCACAGATCACCTGGGCCGGCCCGTTCCGGGTTTGGGGGCGGGCGCCGGAAGGCTTCAGGGCCCCGGCGCTGATCAGGTCGTCGCCGTCTTCGCCGAGGGGCTCCGGCTGGCGAAACAGTCGCAACTGGGTGCCACTGCGCAGCCCCTGGCGCTGGGCGGCCAACAACGACGGCCAATCGGAGGCCGCCCTCAGCAGAGACTCCTCTCTGCTCAAGACAAAAACAAGCGCGTGGAGCATGGAGGGAATCGTCAACGCCTGGCGGGGATGATCTCAGGCCCTGGGCTCAGCCAGGCGCGGATGCGTTGCACATCCGCCTGATAACGGGGATCAAACTCCACCAGGGTGCTGTAGACCCTCAGGGCTTCCTCGCCCGCCGCCCGGGCCTCCGCGGGGCGCTGCAGGTGGTGGTTCACCACGGCGAGTGTGTCCAGCGCCTGGGCGAGGTCATCCCGGTAGCCCCCCACCTCCACGGCCAGGGAGCCCGAGGGCCCGGCCGGATCGAGCCCTCGCAGCAGCACCACGGCCCGCTCCAAGGGGGGCCGGGCCCTGGCGGCGTCGCCGGTTTTCGCATAGGCCTGGCCCAGGCGGTTGAGGGCCTTGGCCCAGTCGCCGGAGAGCGCTGGATGGAGCCGCGCCAGGTCGCTCAGCAGGGCTTCCGCCTCCCGGGCCGGAGGGATCGCCGCCTCCCACTGGCCGAGCACATCCGCCACCTGGCTCTGATTCAGCAGGGAGCCCGCCAAGCCGTGGCGCAAGGCAAGCGCCTGGGGGGCCTGGTTCACCTGTCGGCGGGCCAGGGAGACCGCCCGCTCCAGATCTTGCAACGCCTCCCCGGGGCGATTGAGGGCCACAAACAGGCTGGCCCGCAGATTGAACACATCAATTTGGGCCGCCTCGGAGGCATCGTTGTCGATCGGCGCCCGTTGATGGAGCCGCACCAGCTCATTCGCCAGGGGCAGGGCCTCGTGGAGGCGATGGGTTTCGTAATACAACAAGACCAGATTTCTCAAGGGACGCTCCATGGCCAGGGAGGCCTCGCCCCCCGGGATGGAGGCACCGGCGCGATAAAGCGTGAGGGCCTCCAGGGTCGGCGGGATCGCTGCCGGCTTCTGGCCGAGGCGGATCAAGACCACGCCCAGGTTGTGGAGCGATGCGGCCAACCTAAGGCGTTGACTGGGGTCTTGGGCCACCAACTGGCGATGGCTGGCCACGGAGTCGCGCTGGGCCTGGAGGGCCTCCTCGTAGCGCCCCTGGCGGTAAAGCGCACCGGCTTGCTCCTCCAGCTGTTGGGCCCTGTCAGCGAGGGCGGGAAGGGGCGCCACCTCCACGGCGGAGGATCCCGCCAGGCTGCCAGTTTGCGGATCCAGCCGACGCATGGCCAGGGCCGTGGAGGAGACCACCAGCGATGCGGTGCAGAGGCTGAGGAGCGAGGAAACGACAAACCCAAGGTGTTTGTGGGCCATGGCCATCCGTTGTGTGGGCTCCAAGAACCAGCCTGGTTGCCTGCTTCCTCTCTAGCCAGGTCTGATCAGGGTGGCTGCCGGTTCTGGCGGGGTAGCAAGGTTTGGTGATGAATCCGCCGCCGCCGCAACCGGCCCAGCGGTGATGGCCCGCCGCGCGGTTGCCGCAACATTCACTTAAACGGTAGTGAACGCCACACAATTGTGTTAACCAAGCTTGCGTTTCTGGTGGAAGCACTGCGGTTTTTCTGGGAGGAAAAACGTGGCTCCTAGGGTTGCTGCCTGCGCCGATCTCGTTGCCCATGGCACCTCCTCCCCCCCAGTCTTCAGCCACCCTGTTGAGCCAACAGCAACAGATCGATGCCATCGAATTGTTGTTGCAAGACCTTGGCTCCGTGGATCCACAGCTGCAACATCGCGCCTCCTTTCAATGCTGCTGGCGTGAACTCAGCCAGTTGCGCCACGAGCTTGTCACCTTTCTTGTCAGCCGGCGCCAGCGGGTGCGGGAGACGACGGTGACCCCGGCCGCAGGCTCAACCGGCGACCGTTAACCGTTGCCGTACCAGGAGAACCCCCTCGTCGATGAGCTGGCGCGCCTCCTTCAGGCTGCCCGCCCGGCCCATGGGCAGGCCGCTGGCGTGGCGCACGGCATAGGGGCGTTGCCCCATGCACCTGCCGGGGACCAACCCCACAATGCACCCCCTGTGGCGCCACTCGCCCTGCAGCGTGTCCTCCAATAACGCCGGTGAGTCGGGATGCATGGCCCTAGAGGACGGCTCGTTACTTGCACAGTCAAGCGATGGTCGACGCGGCGTCCAGCAGTTGTTACACGCTGCAGCCATCTCCACCCCCGAGAGTAGACAGAGATCAGCGGCGATCCATCCATGACCTATCACCACCTGTTGGTGCCCAGCGATGGCACCCAGCGCTCCCAGGCGGCCCTGGCCCAGGCCATCGACCTGGCGAAGGTTCTGGGCGCCAAAGTCACCTTGTTGCACGTGCAACCGCCTTTGCCCGTTGGCTTGATGGGCATGGGCGACATGCTCGATCCCGCCACGGTCGATAGCCTGCAGTCCACCGTGGCGGAAGATTCCCGCCGGATCCTGGCCGACGCCAAAGCCACGGCCGCCAAGGAAGGCCTGGAGATCGAGGCGGAAGTGGTGAAGCAAGACCTCCCCCATCGCGCCATCGTCGAGGCTGCCCAGCGCCATGGCTGCGACCTCATCGTGATGGCCTCCCATGGACGCCGGGGTCTCTCCAGCCTGTTGCTCGGCAGCGAAACCCAGCGGGTGTTGCTCCACGCCTCCGTGCCGGTGTTGGTGGTGCGCTGACGGTCGGCTTTCCTCCCCTTCAGGTGCGCCAGACTTTCCCGAGGCGTTTGTTCCGCCGCGGCCCACCTTTTCCATGACCCGTGAACGCGATCCCTTCCAGATTCCCCGGGCCGGGCTTGAGGCGGCGCCCCTGGCCGCGGTTGCCGGCCTGAGGATCGGCGGCCGCTCCTCCGGCCTGCCCACCCGCCAGCTGGTGACCGAGGCCACCCTGGCGAGCATGGTGGTCTACGCCGTCTATCAGGCCCTGCTCAGCGGCCTGCGCAGTGAAGGCCTGGTGCGGCGCGGCGTGCTCACCCGGGCGGCCCAGGCCCGGCTGATCCTCACCACCGTCTGGGAGGCCGTGAAGGAAGGCACGGCGGTGGGGCTGGTGTTGAGCCTGGTGGTGCTGGTGTGCCCGTGGTTGGCGATGCCCCTGACGGTGTTGGGCGCGGTGGGGCTGGGGAAGGCCTCCGTCGATCTCTTTCACGCCTTCTGGGATGGCCTCAGCGCCAGTCAGCAACGGCAACTCCACGCCGCTGCCTACGAGGCGGGCGTCAACCTCAACCGCCTGCTTGGCGGAGCCAGAGCGAATTCCCTCGATCTGCCGGAGTGAACCCGTCTGCCTCGCCCTGGTCCAGTTGCCAGGCCCGGCGCAGATCCGCCACTTGGATGCGGTAGCCCAGCCGCCGGGAGGCCATCAGCAATTCATGGCGACTGCGGCAGCGGCGCAGGCCCCGCCGGATGGCCCCATCGGCTTCCGCCTCCTCCACGAGTCGTTGCAACTCGCTCCAGCTCATGGGTCGCACCCCGCGCAGCGCCCAGCTTGCCAACGGCCGCGCCAGGGGGAAGGGGGCGCTCTCCAGCGTCAGCGAATGACGACAGGCCCCCGGCGGCGGTCACATCCGGTCACACCCGCAGGGCGGGCGGGTCATCCCTCAGTCATCCGATTCATCTCCACTGGTGTCATCCCCTTCAACACGGTGATGACCACGCTCTTCCCCACCAAACCCCTGCTCCTGGGCGCCCGTCTGGTTCTTCTGGGGGCCACCGCCCTCCTGGCCCCCATCCCGAGCCAGGCCTATCCCTGGGGTGGCCCGATCGGCCCTGGCCCCAACACGGTGTATGACAACAACCCCTCCAACTGGCAACCCACCGAGGCCCAGCTGGCCCAGCGCTGCAGCCTGGGCCGCCTGGTGGGCGGGCTGGTGGGTGGCGGCGTGGGCTATGCCAGCTCCAGAAAAGACGGACGCAGCTGGGCCATTCCCCTGGGGGCGCTGTTGGGGTCCCAGATGGGATGCAACGTGGGCGCGGGCCGCGGTCCCGTGCCTTGGTGATGGCAAGCTGCAGGGGTGGTCGGTGTCCTGACCCTTCAGTCACCTCGATGTTTTTTCACATCCATCACACCATCACCTACACCTACGGGCAGCCGGTGTTTCTGGAGCCGATGACCCTCCGTCTCACCCCCCGGCAGGAAGCCAGCCAGCGCCTGCTCCGCCACCGGCTGGCCATCCTGCCCACCCCGGCTGGGCAGAGTCAGGTGGTGGAGCCCGATGGCACGGATGCCACCGTCAGCTGGTTCGAGCACACCCATGGGGACCTCACCATCGAGATGGAGGCCCTGGTGCAGACCCTGCGCGTCAACCCCTTTGATTGGATCGTCACCGATCCGGCGGTGCGAAGCCTGCCGGCCACCTATGGCGACGAGGAGGCCCACTCCCTCGCCCCCTGCCGGGGCCATGGCGGTGAGGAGGCCAGCGTCGCCACCTGGGCCCGCGGGCTGGCCGCGGAGGTGGGGGTGGACACGGCGGCCTTTCTGAGCCACCTGGCTGACCAGATCCATCGGGGTTTCGAGCACGTCGGCCGCCCGGATGGGGATCCCCAGTCCGCGGCGGCCACCCTGCGGGAGCGGCGCGGCGCCTGCCGCGACACGGCAATGTTGTTTGTCGAGGCCTGCCGCTCCCTTGGCCTGGCCGGCCGGTTTGTCAGCGGCTACTCCATGCATCACCCACCGGAGGTGAGTGAGCATGAGCTCCATGCCTGGGCCGAGGTCTATCTGCCCGGGGCGGGCTGGAGGGGCTATGACCCCAGCCTGGGGCTGGCCGTGGCCGATGGCCATGTGGTGTTGGCCGCCACGCCAGACCATCGGCTGGCAGCCCCGGTGACGGGACGGTTCCGCGGCACGGGAGCGAGCTCGCGCATGGACTACGACCTCACCGTGCGGGCGGCGGACACCTTGGAGGAGCTCACCGGTGCCCAGGCCGGCGATCCTTCCGCCACCCTGGTGTCCTGAGGGCGGTAGGCGTCCGCGCCGAGGCCACTCCATGGGATCGCCGTCTCTTCTTTCCACCCTGCTCGTGTTGTTGGCGGGGGTGTTGATCGCCCGGCTCAGCGCGAACCGTCTGGCGCGTTGGGCCGTGCCCGCGATCGTGTTGGAGCTGGTGGTGGGAGTGGTTTTGGGCAACACCGTGGTGCCCTTCGCCCGGGTGGCCCCCCTCAGCGGCCTGACGGAACTGGGGGTGCTCACCCTGTTTTTCCAGGTGGGCCTGGAGGTGCGCGGCGGACTGCTCGACTCCCGCAAGGGCGCCATCCTGCGCACGGTGGGCCTCAGCGCCCTGGTGCCCCTGCTCGCCTACTGGCCCGTGCGCCAGGGCTACGGCCTCTCGCCCGCCGCCACCTTGCTCGCCCTGGCGGCCCTCAGCGCCACGGGCACCGGGGTGACCTTGCGCTTGTTGGCCCAACGCAAGGCCCTGGCCAGCCCCTCCGGCCGGCTGTTGGTGGGCGTGTCTGTTCTCGATGATCTGCCGGCGATTGCCCTGCTCACCCTGGCCACCCTCACCGGGGGGGCCACCGCCGCGGCCGGGGGGCCCGGTTGGCTGGGGCTTCCCTTCGGCCTTCTGGCGGCGGCCTTGAGTTGGTGGGGGGCGGGCCTGTGGGTGCGCCATCGCCCCGAGCGGCCCCAGAGTCCGTTGGCGCTGTTGATCCTGCTGATCAGCTCCGCCTGGGTGGGGCAGGTGAGCGGCCTGACGTCCCTTCTGGGAGCCCTATGGGCCGGGGTGCTCTTCTCCCGCCTGCGCCAAGGCCCGGAGGATCGGGCCTTGGCCAGGGTGTCGGAGGTCGCCATGCGGCGCACCTTTGAGGTGATCACGGAGGTGTTCCTGCCCCTGTATTTCATTAGCGTTGGCATGCGCCTGCCCCTGAGTGCCCTGCGGGATCCACGGGCCTGGGGGCTGGCGGCGGGATTGACGGCCCTGGCCCTGCTCAGCAAGGGGGCCTGCGCCCTGGGCATCTGGCGCGACGACGTGGCAGCGGGCGTGGACCGGGAGACGGTGGTGTATGGCCTGGTGCCTCGGGGCTTGCCGGGGCTGGTGTTCGCCACCACGGCCCAGCAGGCCGGAGTGATCAATGCGGTGGAATTTTCTGCCATTGTCGTGATGGTGGCTCTCACGACCGTGACAGGGTTGTTGCTTTTGGATCGGCGCCTGTCAACCCTGGCGATGAAGGAGCCAGGGGAAAAAAAGAAAGGGCGGCCACCCGCACCACCATCCACAAGGCATAACTCTTAACATGTTGTTACTTAATGGATGACGCATGTCCCGTTCCCTGTCCCGCCAGTTCTCCACGGAGCTGCATTCCCGCGCCATTGACTCCTGCACGGATCTGGAGGAACTTCGTCGGGTCGCCAAAACGCTCCTCTCCGCCTGGCAACTGCAAGTGGAAATGAGTGAGCATTACGGCGCCGAGCTCCTTGGGTTGAAGCGGAGCTGAGGCGGGCTGTCTGATTGCAGCCGAGGGAAAGCCGGAGTGCGAATTGAAGCGGGTCAGACTCCGGCCCTCTGGCCCATTGTCTGCGGAATGATTCCGTTGGGCGGCGAGCGTCCCAGCGGTTTTTTTGTCCGGTCTGGATGCTGGGGTAAAAAAAGCAGACTTCACTTAAAAAAAAACCGACCCGCTGGGTCGGTTGATCTGGATGGTTGGTGGTTCAGCCCAAGCCGACTTGGGAGAGGATTCCTTGGCCAGTGAGGAGCTCAGTGGCCAGTCCAATCACAAAACCGAGCATGGCCAGACGACCATTCCAGGTTTCAGCAAAGGCAACGAAGCCAAAGCGGGGTTCGGAAGCGTTCATTGGAGTGTTTCCAAATGTGAAGACATCGTAACGGAATTTGAAGCTGCTGGGGAAGGGCCGGTCGGTGCGGTTTTCCCCATGGCTCAGCCCCCGACCGTCCCACACTGACGGATCTGGGCCGCCACCTCGGGATTGAACTCAATGCTCCCGGGCCCCGTGAAGAGGTCGGCCCGGCGCTCCCTCAGGGCCTGGGCCTGGCGATTCAGCTGGTCTTGTGCCTCCCGCAAGCGCTCCCCATGGGCTGCCTGCCAGCGGATCCGATCGCTGTCCTCCCGCCGCCGCCACTCCTCCTGCGCCGCTTGATGCCGCTGACGGTCGAGTTCCCGATCCTCCAGCCGGAAGCGGGATTCGGCGTCTTCGTCCCACGGGGGTGGCGGTGGCAGGGGCACCCGGGTTTCGGCCTTGACCCGCGCCAGCCAGCTCTCCGCCCGACGCAGCTCCGCCATGGCGGCTTCCAGCTCGGGGCGCTCGCGCCGGCAGCGTTCCTGCAGGCGCGTCTGGTCGGCTCGGGCCTGGGCTTGCCGTTCTCGCTCGCTGGCCGTTCGGGCCGCTTCGCCCCGGCGGGGGTCGGGGGACGGACGGGGAGGTTCCCCCTTGCCGCAAGCCACCAGCTGCAGGGCCAAGGCGAGCGACAGGACAACAAATAGCCGGTGGCGGGCCATGGGATGGGCGGTTCGAGTGCCATTCTCGGCGGAGCTGGCCGCGGGAGGGCCGTGGATCCGCAAATTCTGGAGATCGATCTCCTGGCCTACGAGCGCGGCGGGCGCGCCACCCGCCAGTCCGTGTTGGCCGGCCTCCTGCGGAGCCTGGAGACGGGGTTCGTGTTCAGCAGTCACGATCTTCCCCACGACCTGTTGGACACGGCCTACGGCCTGCTGGCGGACTTCTTCCACCTGCCCCTGGCCACCAAGGAACGCTTTCATCGGCCGGAGGCCCATGGCCAAACGGGCTACACCGGGCTGTTGGTGGAAACCGCCGCGGGAGCGGAGCGCCCCGACTGGAAGGAAATGCTCAATTGGTCGGCCCCCTTGCCGGCCCACCATCCCCTGCGCCGCCGCTACCCGCTGGCCTATCCCGAGCCCGTTCTGCCGGAGGAGGTGGTGCCGGGCATCACGGCCGTGTTGCGGCGTTTTCATGACGCCATGCTCGATCTGCAACGGCGGGTTTTGCGGCTGATCGCCGTTGGCCTGGGCGCCAGCGACTCCTTCTTTGAGGAGATGGTGCTGGATGGCCCCACCCTCACCCGCGCCCTGCGCTATCCCCCCATGGGGGACTCCCCGGCCGGGGGCCACCCCTGGGCAGGCCCCCATGCGGACATCAACCTGATCACCGTTCTGCCCCGGGCCACCGCGCCCGGCCTGGAGGTGTGGGTGGGGGACCGCTGGCAACCGGTGCTGCCGACGGGAGACCGGCTGATCATCAACACCGGCCTGATGCTTGAGCGGCTGAGCAACGGGCGCCTCCCCAGCGGTTGGCACCGGGTGCAGGCTCCCGAAGGACGGCAGGAGGAACGCTTCAGCGTGGTGCAGTTCTGCCACCCCAGGCCGAGCACCATCCTCTGCCCCCTGGCCAGTTGCTGCCAAGTGCCCACCCCGCAACGCTTTGCCGCCGTTTCCGCCGCGGATGCCTTGGAGGATGTGCTCTACCGGATTCAATTGCTTGGCGAAGACCATGGCAAACCCGCTTGACGCTTGAGGGCAGGCAAGGCTTAAATCCCTTCAGGAGGTCAAAGGGAAGCCAGTTAAAAAAACTGCCAGTCAGACTCTGCAAGCAGACGTTTTCTTAGAACTGACTCCAGGGATGTTCTGCCGGAAGTTGGTTGGAAAGCATGGTCTTTCATACCGCTGTTGGTCTTCCACCTGACGTCTCATTGGCCCATCTGATCCGACGCTCTTCATCATTTTTCCTGCGCCGCATGCCCTCCCTCCGCCGACTGACCAACCACCGGGACCGTCAGCCGATGCGGCGCCGGCTTGGGCTGATCCTCTCCCTGGCGCTGATCAGCGCCTGCGGGGCGCTCCCCCAGGGGGCGAAGGCTGTGCCGGTGACCATGGATCTGAATCGGGCGCTGCAAATTGGTTGGTATTCCTTAAGAGTGCAGAATCCTTTTGGAACCAACTACACTGGATTGACGGCGATCAAGTCTTATGATCAGGCAAAGAAGGAATTTGTTTTTCTGAGTCAGAAAGGAGAAGATGTTGTGATCAAAGAAGAAGATATCAGTTTCATTTATTTCCGCCAGCTCCCCGATCGAGCTGACGTTAATGTTCAGACACGTGGACCCATCCGTAATCTGCAAATCACCCCCTACAAAGAGTTTCTTTACGACATCAAGCCTGGTCGACTGGTGATCCGCGATGGTGTCCTGATGATCGATAGCCGCTGGCGCATCGGCGAGCAAACCCCCTTCGATGTCAACCTAACCCCTCCTGCCGAACAGCAGGGTCAAGGGAGCGAACGTTTGGAAATTCCACGGCGCATCCAACTCAACTATTTGGGCAACCACTATCTGGTGGAAACGGAATTGGTCAACATCGTCACCCATGATGCGCCCCTGCCAGGGGCTGGCACGGTTCCCAGGCCCATTCCGAACCCCTTTAAAAATTCCCCGCCTTCGCCTGCCCCAGCACCCTGACCCCGCCGTCGCCCGCTGCAACACCTTGACCCCGGCGGAGTTCCTGGGGATTCCGGCCAGGGAGCAAGCGCTTGTGGGAGCCCAACACTTGGGCTTGGGGCAGTGGTTTAACCAAAAAATTCATCAAAGTTATCAAAATCGACGGCCTTGAAATTGCCGGATTGAACCTGTTGCATCAGGCGCACCAACTGCACCCAAAGGGCGCCTCCGGTGGCCAGCGACAGGAGAAAAGCCACCAACACCGCCGCCCCGGGGGCAAAACCAAACACCTGGAGGCTGCCACCAATGAAAATGGTGATCCCCAGCAGCAGACCAATCCAGGGCAACACCGTCTGCATCCGAGCCAGGGGCAGAAGGGGCAGCCGATCTTGCTTCCAGGCATCCAGGCGTTGTTGCACCAGTTTGCTGAAGGTCAGGCCACACACGATGCCGATGGCCAAACCCAGCCCCGCCAGAAGGTAGGGGGGCTGGGGCAGATAGGCGAATTCCAGAAGGATCTCCGCGGCATCCAGGTCGCCGAAGTCATCGGTCTCCACGAGCTTGGTGGCCTCCAGCAGGTCGAGGGGGGCATCGAGCATCAGGAGCTGGAGGGGAACAAGCACGGTGGCGAGTCAAAGCACCGCGAACCCTAGGGCCATCCCGCCGCCTTCCGGGGTTTTCCAGGTCTCCAGTAGGGCCGCCACCCTGGAGATTTGGATGGTCTGAAGGCGCAAATTGGTCATCTCCGCGCAAGACCACTGCCGGAGTCGATGGGGAATGGTTAGAAGACTCCAAAGCACTGGTTTAATCAGTTCAGGCCCTATCCCAGAGTGAACGTGCAACAACTCATGAACCTCCCGAGTGTGTTCAGGAAGCCCGTGAGAGTCACGATCACCTTGCCGCACAACATCTACCTTCACCTAAAGAAACGCAGTGACGAGGAAGGTCGATCCCTCTCCAACCTGGCAGCCTTTCTCATTGAAAAATCTATCCACTGAGTTCCCTCAGGCCGCCAGAGGATTGAAACGGTTCAAGACGCCAGTGGCGATCTTGCCCAGGGAAAAGTGATCGCCAATCAACCGGAGCAAAGACCGCACATCGTCTGTGTGAACCCGGTTGTCAGCCACAAGACTCAACAATAAACGCTGTCTCAAGCTGCTTCCTTCCGGACCGAAAATCAGCCGTAGGCCATCCCTGGCCACCGGCAGTAGATCTTGGCCCCCGGGCAGATCCGTTTCCACCACGCTCAACAGGTTGCTCAACCGCTCCAGCCTCAGGCGGCCCTGCTCATCAAAGATGACTTCCATCAGTTTTTCACGCATCTCTGCCGTGTCGCCCGCCAGCAGCCTCCTGGCCACATAGGGATAGGCCACTTGAAGGATCCGAAAGTTGGGATCCAGCCGCAGTGCCAATCCCTCCTGGCTCACGACCGCGCGGATGATGAGAGCAAATCTAGCGGGAACACGAAAAGGATAGTCATACATTAACTCGGAAAACCGGTCCGTAATTGATTTGAAATTGAAACTCCCCACGTTTTGTCCGATGGCTTGACCCAACACATCTTCCAAGGCGGGAATGATTGGCTCCAAATTGGCCTGGGGATGAAGAAAGCCCAGCAGTTGGAAATCCTGGGCCAGGGCTTCGAAATCCCGGTTGATCAAATGCACAACGGCTCCGGTTAAAGTGAGCCTGTCTCTTTCGCTCAGCGCATCCATCATCCCGAAGTCCACATAGGCCATGTGTCCCATCCCGTTGGTCACGCCTGGCAGGGCAAACAAATTTCCAGGATGGGGATCGGCGTGGAAGTAGCCAAATTCCAGCAACTGGCGCAAGCCTGAAATCACCCCTGTGCGGATCAGGGCCGCCGGATCCAGGTGGTGCGCTTCCAGCTCCCTGCGGTTGGCCATCTTGACGCCATTGATCCAGGTGGTTGTCAACACCCGCCGACTGGAGAGGGTTCGCTCGACACTGGGGACCGTCACTTCAGGGTGATCGGCAAACAGTTGGGCAAAATACTCCGCATTATTGGCTTCTTTCCGATAATCAATTTCATCAAAAAGACTCCTGCCAAATTCGTCAATGATCGTTCCTAAACCAAAGCCGAGGTTCAGGGGCAGAAACGGCGCGGAGAGGATGGCCAGGATGCGAATGATGGCCAGGTCACGGCGCAGGATCATCGGCAGATTGGGTCGCTGCACCTTGACCGCCACCCAACGCCCGTCCTTCAGGCGAGCCCGATACACCTGCCCGAGGCTGGCAGCCGCAACGGGGTAATTGGGAAATTCCGCAAAGGCTTCCGTGATCGGCAGTCCCAACTCCGTGGCGATCGTTTGTCGGGCCAGGGCGCAGGGAAAGGGGGGCAAATCATCCTGCAACCGGGAGAGTTCCTCCAACCAGTCCCGACGCACCAGGTCGGGGCGGGTGGAGAGGGCCTGACCCACCTTGATGAAGCAGGGGCCCAGGGAGGTCAGGCTGGTGAGGATGCGGCGGGCCAGCCGTTGTTGCACCTTCGGATTGGCGCTGTTGCCCTGGGCCACGATCTCGATGGCCAGCCGTCCCAGGGTGAAGAACACCACCAGGGCGCGGCTCACCAGGATCCAGGGCCGCAGGAGCAGCCAGCGGAGATGGCGATCGGGGGCGTAGACCAGATCGGGATCCTGGGCAGCGTCCGGGGCGACGCTCTCGGGGCCGGGGGAGACAGCGGTGAGGGTCAGGGATCCACGATCAGCTGCGCAGACTTTAGAAAGTTCAACCCTGCCGCCATGGGTCCATCCGCCAGGGGCGCCCGACCCACCGCGTCGCTCCTTCCCCTCCTGGCGAGCCGCCAGCCCCTGCCCCTCCATCTGCCTGCCCATGGCCAGGGACGGGCGTTGCCGCCCCCGCTGCGACAACTCCTGCGGCAGGCGCCCGGTTCCTGGGATCTCCCGGAGCTTCCCGCCTGGGGTGGCCCCCTCCTGCAGGACGGGGCGGTGGCGGAGGCCCAACGGCGCTGCGCCGCCCTGCTGGGGGTGGAGGCCTGTTGGTTTGGCGTCAACGGCGCCTCGGGACTGCTGCAGGCGGCCCTGTTGGCCCTGGCCCCCCCTGGCGCCCGGGTGCTCTTGCCCCGCAACCTGCACCGCAGCCTGCTCCACGCCTGCGTGCTCGGGGGGCTCGACCCCCTGCTCTACGCCCCCCCCTTCGACCCGATCACGGGCCTGTGGCAGCCGCCCCCGCCGGACCACCTGGAGCGGGTGCTCCAGGCCGCCCTCGCCACGGGCCCCGTGGCCGCCCTGGTGCTGCTGGATCCCACCTACCAGGGGTTGCGGGCCGATCTGCCCGCCTTGGTGGCCCTGGCCCACGGCCGGGGCCTGCCCGTGTTGGTCGACCAGGCCCATGGCCAGGGGGAGGCCGTGGCGGCCCAGGCTGATCTGGTGGTGCTCTCGCCCCAGAAGGCGGGCGGGGGACTGGCCCAGGGAGCTGCCCTCCTCTGCCAAGGCCACCGGGTTGACCGGGACGCCGTGGCGCGCAGCTTGCTCTGGCTGCAGACCTCCAGCCCCAGTGCCCTCTTGCTCACCTCCACGGCGGCGGCCCTGGAGCACCAGGTGTCCGCCGCGGGCCTGGCCCAGCGCGCCAGGGCGGAACGGCGCGCCCAGACCCTGGCCCAGAGCCTGGCCCGGGCAGGCCTGCCCCTGGTGCCCAGCGGCGATCCCCTGCGCCTGCTGCTCCATTGCGGCGCCTTCGGTGTCAACGGCCTGCGGGCCGACTCCTGGCTGATGGAGCGGGGGGTGGTGGCCGAACTGCCGGAGCCCGCCGTGATCCTGTTTTGCCTCGGCCTGGCCCCCCCGCGGGGGCTGGAGCGGCGGTTGCCGCCCCTGTTGCAGGCCTTGCGCATGTCGTTGGGGGGCGAGCCGCTTCCGCCCCAGGGCTGCCCGCCCTTCCCGCTGGTGGCCCGTTTGGAGTGGCCCGTTGGCCGGGCCTGGCGCTCCCCCAGCCTCCAGCTGCCCCTGGCGGAGGCCGTGGGCCGGATCGCCGCCGATTGCCTGGTGCCCTACCCGCCAGGCATTCCCCTGCTGGTGCCCGGCGAACGGCTGGATGCCCGGCGGGCCCTCTGGCTGGAGGAGCAGCGTCTCCTCTGGCCCGGCCAGATCACTGATACGGTGAAGGTCGTGGCCGACCACTCGGGGCCTGTCGGTGACCTCCGCCCGTGAACCAGCCAAGCGCCTTTCACTGGGATTTCGTCACGCCTGGCCTCCCTGACGAGCTGTTTCAGGATGCGCCAGGCTTCAGCCCCACCCCCATGGAGCTGCGGGTCATCCTCTTGGCCCACCTCAGGCCCGCCCCCGATTCCCTGGTGTGGGACGTGGGGGGCGGCACCGGCGCCCTCGCCCTGGAGATTGCCCGCCTGATGCCGGCGGGAACGGTGCACACCCTGGAGCGGGACCCGGATGCGATTGATTTGTTGGAGCGCAACCGCCTGCGGTTTGGCATCAGCAACCTGCACATTCACTCGGGCATGGCCCCCGAGGACCTGCACCGTTTGCCTCCCCATCCCGATCGGGTGCTTCTGGAAGTGGCCCGCTCGCTGGGGGACACCCTGATGGCGGTTTGGGAGGCCTTGCCGGAGCGCGGACGGCTGGTGATCAGCACCGTGAGCCTGGAGGGCCTGGTGGATGCGATGGATCGGTTGGATCGGCTGGAGGCCCGTGACGTGCAGGTGATCCAAGCCACAGTGCACCGGATGCAAAGACGGGGAGCCCAGGCCAAGCTGGCGGCAGCGGAACCTCTCTTTGTGATTGCGGCGGAGCGATGATCGATGGGGATCCTCTCGTGGAGACCCGTGGGCGGCCGGGCATGATCCCCCAGCCCCGCACCCGCACCTCCTTGCCCCGGCTGGCCAGCGGCTGGGCTGCCGGGGGTGTGGGGGCGGTGATCGTCCTCCTGGGCGGTTGGTGGTTCACCGTGGCGGTGGGGGTGATCGTGCACCTGGGCCTGCGGGAGTTTTTCCGCATGGCCCGCTTCAAGGCCATCCGCCCCGCGGTGCGCACCACCACGGTGGCCGTGCACCTCCTCTTGGCCTCCACCATGGTGGCCGCCACCAGCGACTGGCCGGTGGGTCAGGGTGTGGGGGATGTGGCGGCGGCGGTGTTGCCCGCCTCTGGGGCGGTGATTTGCGGCTGGCTGCTCCTGCAGCCGGTGACCGGCAGCATCGCCGACATCGCGGCCTCCATTTTCGGGCTCTTTTATCTGGGGTTTCTTCCCAGTCACTGGATCAAGCTGCGGGCCATCACCGATCCGGCCCTGGCCCCCCGCTTGACGGGAAACATCGCCGGGCTGGGCTGGCCCTGGACCTCGGGCCTGGCCCTGACCCTGATGGCCGTGGCCCTGATCGTGGCCACGGACCTCGGCTCCTACGGGATCGGCCGCCGCTGGGGACGGCATCCCCTCTCGCCGATCTCCCCGGGCAAGACCATCGAGGGGGCCCTGGGGGGAATCGGCTGTGCCGCCCTGGTGGGGGCCTTGGGGGGGGTGCTGTTGGGCTGGCGTTGGGGCTGGCTCCTCGGCGCCCTGCTGGGGGTCGTGGTGGCCGTGTTTGCCGTCGTCGGCGACCTGACGGAGTCGATGATGAAACGGGACGCGGGCCTCAAGGATTCCGGTGATGCCATCCCGGGCCATGGGGGCATCCTGGATCGGATCGACAGCTACCTCTTCGTGCCCGCCGTGGTTTTTTCCCTGGTCACCCTGGTCTTGCCCCTGTCGGAGCGCCTCTAGGGCCGCACCCAGGCGTCCCCGGCCAGCTCCACCAGGCCGGCGCTCACTTCGGCCCGCTCCAACTGGATGGCGGGGTCCATGGGCAGGGGAAGGGGAGGGCTGCCATCGAGGGGACAGACCTCCAGGCCGTTGGAGGTGAGCACGAGCCGGGTGTCCACCTGGGCCAGGCCATCGGCCGCCAGGGCGCGCCAGATCAGCCGCTCCCCATCAAGCAGCACGCTCTCCAAGGGCGTCACCCCGAGGAGGTGGTTGCCCAGCTGGTCGCCCAACCCCTGCCAGGCCGGCGTCGCGAGGGAGAGGCTCAGGCCTTCTCCGGTCAGGGCCACGGATCCCCGCACGCGGAAGGGATGGTCGAGGCGGAGCCGTTGACCCCGCAGCAGGCCGCCGACCCGGATCTGAATGGGGTCGCTGCGCAACTCCACCCGTTCGAAACGGAGGTTTTGAAACACCACCTGGCGGGCCGTCAGGCGCACCCCCTGGAGCTGGCCCCGCAACAGCTCCCCCATGGAGCCTTCCAGCTGAATCTCCAGGTCGCTGACCATTTGGCACTGCTGGCGGAGCCAGAGCTCCAGGCCCCGGGCCACAAGGCCCAACAGGGGCCCGGTGGATCCCCCGTCCTCCGGTAGGCCATCGGGAGCGGCCATGGCGGGCTTGGGTTCGGGGGTCATGGCGTTTGCCCTCCGGGAGCCTGGGCGACGGCCACCGAGCTCCCCGCGCGGTCGAGGGCCTGGCGCAGACGCTCCAGCCGGCGCCCATTGACCCCCAGATCCGAATCCCCCAGGCGACTTTGGGAGCGGGCCTGAAGCTGGCCGCGGGGACCATCGGCGAACAGTTCGAGATCATCCACAAAGCCGAACAGGCGGCTGGTCGCCGTGGCGTGCAGGTAGCTCTCGCTCGTCTCCACCAGCTCCACCCCATCGAGGGCGAGCACGGCAGGCAGCAGTTGGGAGAGGGCCCCCTGGGGATCCGCCACCGGCCAGCTGGCCCAGGCGCAGTGGGCCGTGGATCGGCAGGGCGCCAACCCCTTGGGCCCGACCCCCAGGTCGGCGGGCAACGGGCCCTCCAGGTGCAACAGGGCGGCCCGGGCCTCGGGCAAGGGGGCGACAAGCATCACCCAGAGGGCCAGGAGCAGGGGCCAGATCGTCTGGGTCACCGCCTTCCACCCGCTGGCCCAGCCGGAGGGGGGACCGGGCCGCCGCGGCGGTTCACTCCCCTGGGCCTGATGGGGTGAGGGGGGCGGGGGTGGAGCGGGCATGGGGCTGGCACCAGTGGTCTCGCACCAGTTTGGGCTGGTCGAGGTGGGGCAGGTGGCCGCAGCGGGGCACCGATTGCAGGGCGTCTCCGAACAGGGCAAGGGTCTGGCGGCGCAGGGCCGGGCCCAGAATCCGGTCCTGGTCACCCCAAAGCACGCTGATGGCCTGGGGGGGCAGGGGTTTGCCACAGCCGGCAAAGCCGCCGGAGCAGGCGAACCGCGCCAGCGAATCGGCCCAGCCAGGGGACTGGAGATGGAGCGAGGCGATTTCCTCCTCCGCCGCTCCGACGCTGGCCTTCGGATCGGCGAAGGCGCTGCGGGTCAGGCCGCGACGCACCCAGGGAAGGGAGAGGAAGCGCACCCCCAGGGCCGCGAGGGGGGGGAACAGGGGTTGGGGGCGGCCCGTGAGGCCCGCCGGATCCAACAGGAGCAGCCGCTGGATCCGCTCCGGCCGGCGCCGGGCCAACTCCAGAGCCACCGCTCCCCCCATGGAGGCGCCAATCACTCCCAGGCCTGGGGCTCCGTCGGCTGAGGGGGGCCACCCCAGGGCCTGGGGCAGGGCCTCCAGGAGGGCCTCCAGATGGTCCATCACCCCGGGGGGGCCGTAGGGACCATCGGCGGGGCGGGGGGTGAAACCGAAGCCGTAGAGATCCGGAATGATGACGGTGTGGGTGTCGGCCAGAAGGGGCGCCAGGCGGCGAAACTCCAAAAAGGAGCTGTCAAAGCCGTGGATCAGCAACAGGGGCGGGCCCTGGCCGGTGACTGCCACGGGCCACCGCAACTGGGGGGCGGCCGACAGCGTGGGCAGGTGCCACCAGCGCACGGCGGCGGCCAGCGCCCGGCCCTGGGGATCCTGGAGGGAGCTGGCCGCCTGGCGAACGAGCTGCTCGCCCCGGTCCGCGGTTGAGGTCATCCGACCGCCATCACGGGACAGGTGGTGTTCACCAGGGCCGCCAGCAGATCGTTCGGGGTGACCGAGAAGGGAAGGTGGTGCAGATCCGATCCCTCCCGGCAGGCATGGGTGCATACCAGGGTGAGGTCGTGCAGGCTGGCGTTCATCAAGCCCAGGTCGGCCAGCTCACAGGGGAGGGCGAGGGAGCGAAAGAAGCTGAGCAGCTGGTGCCTGGCCTGGCCGGCCAGGCGGCTTCCCCCCAGACACTCCTCCAGGCGCAGCTGGGCCAGGATGCCAAAGCCCACCTTCTCGCCATGGAGGCTGCCATGGGTGGCGGGGAGCTGGGTGAGGCCGTTGTGCACCGCATGGGCGGCCACGGTGCGGCAGCGGGCGCCGCCCAGGCCGCCGATCAAGCCAGCGGTTAACGCCGCCCCTTCCGCCACCCGCACCCAGGCCTCCGAGGTGGGATCGGCGACGGCGGCGGCGCCATCCAGGAGCATCTGATCCCTCAACAGCCGGGCCTGTTGCACCGCCTGTTGCACCAGGCCATCACCACTGTCGGCACTGCTCACGGAAGCCTCGTACCACTTGGCCATGGCGTCGGCGATGCCGCTCACCAGGGTGCGGCTGGGGGCCTGACGCACCAAGTCATGGTCAAACACCAACAGGTCTGGACAGCGCGCCAGGCTCACATCCCCCTGAAAGGCCCCTGCCGATGTGTAGAGATTGCTGAGGGCCGTCCAGCCGGCGCAGGTGGCGGCGCTAGTGGGAACGGTGACACTGGGAAGGGAGAGGCGATGGGCCAACAATTTGCCCGCGTCGAGCACCTTCCCTCCTCCCATGGCGATGACCAGGTCGCAGGGACCCTCCGTGGCGCCGGCCCAGGTCCCCTCGCCCCCCTCCAGGGCGGCGGCCTCCAGGCGCTGCAGATCCTCGTCACAGCAGTCGTGGAGCAGGTCGGCCATCTTGACCTGGAGCCCATGGCCCTGGAGCCGATCCCGCAGGTCGTGCCGGAGGGCCAGGGTGGATCCGCTGCGGCCCACCAAGAGCGGCCTCCGGCCCAGGGCGGCGATCGCCTGCACCGCCTCGGGCCAGAGCCCTTGACCCCGAAGCACCAACCTTGGGGCAATGCAATGGGCAATCACGGCTGGGGGCATCGGCCCAACCCTCTCAGGGATGGAAAGGAGCCTAAGAAACGCTTTGCCCCCAACGCCCGCTCCCGTCTTCAGACCGCCACGGGGCTGTCGAGGGGGCCGGCGGGCTGCAGCGAACGGGCGGGCTCCAGGAAGCCGACGCGACGCAGGGATGATCTGGAGAGGGAGGCCGGCAGGAGGGAGAGAAGGCGGGCGAGGGTGGCGGCCAGGTGGGGATAGACGTGAACAAAGAATCGGTCGGAGAGCAGGGTGCCGTAGGCCAGAACAATCGCGGTTCGACGCAGGAGCGGATGGGCCAGGGTCGCTAGGTGGTGGCGCGTGTAGTGGTCCATTCCCTCGATCCAATTGGAGACCATGAAGAAGGCGGCTGTGCGGGGCAGGGTCCAATCGGCGGCGGTTTTGATCATGGCCGTGGGCAATAGAGACGAGATGTATTCCGGTTTGTATTTGATGCAATAACCCAGTTTTTCATTGTAAATGCCTTGGCTCCAGCTTGTGCGGCCATCCTGATGGCGCACCGCATACATGGTGTAGGGATAACGGCGCATGCTGGCTGTCAGGCCGGCGCGGCGAAAGGCATAGCCGATATAGCCTTCGAAGGAAAGATAATCTTGACGATCTTTCAGTTCGGCGTAGAGCTCGCCTGGGGTTCTCAGGATGGGATCCAGGAGGGAGATCGCTGGAAGAATGGTGTCGCGATCGGCAATGATGTGGCGATCTGTATAACCGTGATAGTCTTCACCCAAGGGGAGCCAGAGGTGGGCTGGATCCAGACGGCTCAAGGGATAGTGGGGCACGAGATACATGAAATCGGATCGGGTCACCACATACCTCTCGTAGCGATCCAGCACTCCAGATTCCTTGAGCAAACAGCGCTTCAAATACCAGCGAAAAAACATGGAAATACCACCAGATCCCGCAACTCGACCATTCTGATCGTGCAGCCCTCCGAGGAAATTGCCATGGATCGCAAACAGTTGTCGCCAATCCTGGCCGACGATGGAATCGCAATCCTGAGCGTAATCTAATGCTGTTGACCAATCCTTTGGTTCTGGATAGGTCCAGATATAGGTTGCATGTTGGTAGAAGGGATTATCGATTTGTTCAGCATCATTCTCGGCGACGCACAGGGCTAGATCCGCATCCAGGGGCCTGAGAAGATGATCGACAAACGATTGAAAAGTTAAATCAAAAGCTCTCGTTTCCGAGAGAATCACAACCAAGCATTTTCCCATTGAGGTCAATCGATCGCAAAAATTGTCGCTCGTATCTCACCAAAAGCAACCCCATGGGCAACCATGGGGTTGCTGCTTTTTGCATCAGGCCGAAACCCCGGCCAGCTCTGGCAGGCTGGGGGGCACCGCATCCAACTTGCGGATCACCACCTGTTTCTGGTCGTTCACATCCACCAGAGCCTGATCCCCTTCGCCGAGGCGCCCTGAGAGGAACTCTTCCGCCAGGGAATCTTCCAGCAGACGCATCACGGCACGGCGCAACGGGCGGGCCCCATAGCTGGGGTTGTAGCCCTCCTCGACCAGGCGCTCCTTGAAGGCATCGGTGACGGAGAGGTGGATTCCCTTGTCACCCATGCGGCCAAAGACCTCCTTGAGCATGATTTCGGCGATGTGCTTGACCTCGTCACGGGTCAGCTGGCGGAAGACGATGATTTCGTCCAAACGGTTGAGAAACTCAGGCCTGAAATATTGCTTGAGCTCTTCGTTCACTAGGGAACGGATGCGATTGTATTGGGTTTCTTCCGCATCGCCCCCACCAAACTCAAAGCCCAGGCCACCGCCACCCTTTTCAATCACCTTTGAGCCAATGTTGGAGGTCATGATGATCAAGGTGTTCTTGAAATCCACCGTGCGACCCTTGGAATCGGTCAGGCGACCATCCTCCAACAATTGCAGCATTAAATTGAAGACATCCGGATGGGCTTTCTCAATCTCATCCAGCAGCACCACCGTGTAGGGCCGACGACGCACGGCCTCGGTGAGTTGGCCACCTTCATTGAAGCCAACGTAACCAGGGGGCGAACCGATCAACTTGCTGACCGTGTGCCGCTCCATGAATTCCGACATGTCGAGGCGGATCATGGCATCTTCGCTGCCGAAGAAATAGGCAGCCAGTGCTTTGGTCAACTCCGTTTTCCCGACACCGGTGGGGCCGGAAAAGATGAAGCTGGCAATGGGGCGGTTGGGGTTCTTCAAACCCACCCGGGCCCGACGGATGGCCCGGGACACGGCCTTGACAGCCTCGTCTTGGCCGATCAAGCGCTGGTGCAAGGTGTCTTCCATGTTGAGGAGCTTCACCGATTCGCTTTCGGTGAGCTTCTGCACGGGCACCCCGGTCCAGGAGGCGACGATCTGGGCAATGTCTTCCTCGGTGACGACAGGGGTGCCCAGTTCCGGTGAAGGTGCTTCACCCGGGACGGCCTCGCCGAGGGCCAGAGGGGACTGCCCGTCGACCTCATCCTCCTTGCGCGCTTGGAGAATGCTGCGAATCTGTTGCCGGAGTTCGACCTCCTTGTCGCGAAGTTCGCCGGCTTTGGCGTAATCCTGGGCGCGAACAGCGTCTTCCTTTTGCTTCTGCACGTCCCGCAGTTGCTTGTCGACGTCTTTGGCGGCGGGGGGCAACTTGGAATTCAACAGACGCACCCGACTTCCGGCCTCGTCGATCAAATCGATGGCCTTGTCGGGCAGGAAGCGGTCGGAGATGTAGCGATCGCCCAGGGTAGCCGCGGCAACGAGGGCTTCGTCGGCAATCTTGAGGCGGTGGTGTTGCTCGTAGCGCTCCCGCAGGCCCCGCAGAATCTCGATGGTGTCGTCCACGGAGGGTTCGCCCACCATCACTGGTTGGAAGCGCCGTTCCAGGGCGGCATCCCGCTCGATGTGCTTACGGTATTCATCCAGGGTGGTGGCACCGATGCACTGCAGTTCTCCACGGGCCAGGGCCGGTTTGAGAATGTTGGCCGCGTCAATGGCCCCCTCGGCCGCACCGGCACCGATGAGGGTGTGCACCTCGTCAATGACGAGAATGACATTGCCGGCGGAGCGAATCTCCTCCATGATTTTCTTCAGGCGCTCCTCAAATTCCCCTCGGTATTTGGTGCCGGCCACCAACAGACCGATGTCGAGGGTGAGCACCCGCTTGTCTTCGAGAATGTCGGGCACCTCGCCGGAGGTGATGCGCTGGGCCAGCCCCTCGGCGATGGCCGTTTTGCCCACCCCAGGCTCACCGATCAACACGGGATTGTTTTTGGTGCGCCGGCCCAGGATTTGAATCACCCGATCGATTTCATTCTGGCGCCCCACCACAGGATCCAGTTTCGATTCGGCCGCCAACTGGGTGAGGTTGCTGCCGAATTCATCAAGCGTGGGCGTTTTGGTGGACCCTTTGCCGCCACCACCGGCGGCCACTTCCGCCGTTTCCCCAAGCATGCGGATCACCTGGGTGCGCACCTTGGCCAGGTCCACCCCGAGATTTTCCAACACCCGCGCGGCCACCCCTTCACCCTCTCGGATCAGACCGAGCAATAGGTGTTCAGTGCCGATGTAATTGTGACCCAGCTGGCGAGCCTCCTCCAAGGACAGCTCCAGTACCCGCTTGGCTCGTGGTGTGAAGGGAATCTCCACCGCCACAAACCCCGATCCACGTCCAATGATCTTCTCCACCTCGACACGAGCGTCTTTGAGATTGACTCCCATTGACTTCAACACCTTGGCCGCCACACCCGTTCCCTCGCCGATCAGGCCCAGGAGGATCTGCTCCGTTCCCACGAAATTGTGACCGAGGCGTCTGGCTTCCTCTTGTGCCAGCATGATGACCTTGATGGCCTTTTCGGTAAACCGCTCGAACATGGGGCGGTGCTCTCAGCAAGTGTGACCAACCTATCAGGGATTGCGGGTCGCTTGTGTTGTTGGCGAGCAGTTGCCCCCAAGTCCTGTTGGGACAACAGGAAAGGGTTCCTGGCCAGGGGGGAGGCTGGAACGGTCATCCCCGCTCCCCATCCGGTTATCCGAACCGAGGGCAACGGGTTCGAACAACCAACGGGCCCATTTCCTCTGGCTCCCTCCTGGAGGGTGACCTCCCTGCTCCGGGGCACAAGCGGGTGGCATTGGTAGGACTTGGCAGTGGCAAGTCGGGCGAGAATTGTTAGGGCGTGTTCGAGAACATCGGTGGGCAAGGCCAGGGCTCACAGCTGACCCTTTTCGATGGTCTGTTGCTGGTTCCCCCCTCTCCGCTGCCCTTGGCCCACGGGCGGCCGCCCAGGTTCGCCCCAGCCCATGCCACCCACCGTGACGGGCTGGAGCCGGCGCCGACGGGGGCCCTTGGGCGTGGGGCCTGCTGCTGCCCGCCCTCGCCGGCAGGGCATCGGATTCCCTCCCTGGTGGCCATCCTCCTCCAGCGATTGGTTAGGCGGAAGCCCTGATCCCTGCTTGCCAGAACAACACAGTTCTCTGCCGCTGAAGCCGCGCCCATTCCCCTTCAAGGCCGGGAAATGGGCCTTGGCCAAGCCTCAAGCCGAGGATGATCATCGGGATGGGGGAACGCTCTTTGGGTCGACACTCTGCTCACCCGGGTTCACCACGAACCGGTGGCTGCCGCCCCGCAATCGTTTTCCACTGGATCAGGGCATCATCACCATTTCGGTAGTAATGGCGACGAACGGCCACCTCTTGGAAGCCGAGGCGCGAATACAGGGCCGTGGCTGCCCCATTGGCGCTGGACACCTCCAGGGTCGCCCGCTCCGCCCCGGCATCCCGGGCCAAGTCCTGCAAGGCCTCCAGCAATCGCCGGGCGATGCCCTGGCGGCGGTGATCGGGGTGGACCGCCACGGCGGTGATGTGGAGCTCATCCACCACAATCCAGCCACTGGCCAACCCCACCAGCCGCTCCCCCTGTTGCCAACCGAGCACCAGCCTCTGGGGATCCGTGAGTTCCTGCTCCCATTGTTCGGCGGTCCATATCCCCCCCAGCACCAGGCGATCCAGCCCGAGCGTGCAGGGGCCATCCTCCAGGCCCAACCGGCGGATCCCACCGACCGGGGAGGGATCCGGAACCCCGGGGCCTGGTGTTGGACGGGACGGGGGAGGGGCGTTCACGGCGCTGCCGACGGGCCTGTGCCTACCTAACATTGCCCCAGCCACCGCAGACTTGGGCGCCATGCAAGCTTCCACCGCCTCCGCCGCAACGGATGGAGCGCGCCCCACGGCCACGCCCGCGGCCTCGGCGGATGGCGATGGTCGGCTGGCCGGCGGGGGCGAGGCCGGCAGCCCCTATGAAACGGATGGGGACGTCGTCAGTCCCAACCGCAACCTGGCGCCGATCACCACCCGCCTCGATGGCGAGCGCCGGCTGCTGGTGGGGGGGTGCCGGCTGAGTGAGCTGGCCCAAACCTGGGGCACTCCCCTCTACGTGATCGATGAAGCCACCCTGCGGGCGGCCTGCCGGGCCTACCGGGAGTCGCTGGAGCAGGCCTATCCAGGCCCTTCCCTGGCGCTGTATGCCTCCAAGGCCAATAGCTCCCTGGCCATCACTGCCGTGGTGGCGTCCGAGGGCCTGGGGCTTGACGCGGTGTCGGAGGGGGAACTGCTGACCGCCCTGCGGGGGGGGATGGCGGGGGAGAAAATTGTTCTGCATGGCAACAACAAATCCGCCCGGGAGATTCAACTCGCCATTGAGAATGGCGTCACGGTTGTGGTGGACAACTGGTTGGATCTCGAGCACCTGGCGGCCCTCGCCCCCTCCCAGGCCACGCCTGTGCGCCTGATGGTGCGCTTCACGCCAGGCATTGAATGCCACACCCACGATTACATCCGCACCGGCCACCTCGACAGCAAATTCGGTTTCGACCCCGACCAGCTCGAAACGGTGTTGCGTCACCTCTCCCGTTGCCCGTGGGCCTGGGTGGACGGCTTGCACGCCCACATCGGCTCCCAGATCTTTGAATTGCAACCCCATCAGGACCTGGCCCAGGTGATGGCCGAGTCCCTGGCCCTCGCCCGGTCCATGGGCCATCCCTGCCGGGACCTGAACGTGGGTGGCGGCCTGGGAATCCGCTATGTGGCCTCCGACGACCCCCCCACGATTCAACGCTGGGTGCAGGTGGTGGCCCAATCGGTTGCCCAGGCCTGTCAACAGCGGGGGCTGGAGCTGCCCCGGCTGCTGTGCGAGCCCGGCCGCTCCCTGATCGGTTCCGCCGGATTGACGCTTTACACCCTGGGAAGCCGCAAACAGATTCCCGAAGGTCGCACCTATGTGTCGGTCGATGGAGGCATGAGCGACAATCCGCGGCCCATCACCTATCAATCGTGCTACACGGCGGTGCTGGCGGATCGCCCCTGCGCCCGCGACAGCGATCCCCAGGACACCATCACCCTGGCGGGCAAGCACTGCGAATCGGGCGATGTGCTGCTCAAGGCGTTGACCTTGCCCAGTCCGCAAACAGGCGAGGTGTTGGTGGTGTTTGCCACCGGGGCCTACAACGCCTCCATGGGATCCAACTACAACCGCATCCCCCGGCCGGCCACGGTGCTGGTGCGTGAGGGAAGGGCCCAGCTGGTGCAACGGCGAGAGGAGCCGGAAGACCTTCTGCGCTACGACCTCTTGCCAACTGGGATCGGCTAACTTATTATTTCGAAGATTACTATGTTTACACATTCAATAACATCAGGTCAATGGATCTGAATTCCATTCACTCCTAGGCCTTGGTGGTTATTGACCCCCGATAACCGTGCTGTTTTGGCTTGATCACAGGGATCTGATCCTTTTCCTTCTCGATCTTCTCTTTGCCTCCCTGCTGGGCATCCTGATCCTCGGGCGGCTCCAAGACACCCGCACCCTCTGGCTGCTCAGGGGTTACCTGCTTCTGGTTTCCCTCGCCTGGTTTGTGCAGCGGTTTGTTCCCCTGCCCCTGACCACCAAGCTCGTTGATGCCCTGGTGTTGGCCTGCAGCCTGGCCCTCGCCATCCTTTGGCAGGGCGAGTTGCGCCGCTTGATGGAACTCCTCGGCACGGGGCATGTGCGCGTGTTGTTTGCCGACCGCCGCCGAGACCAGCTGGTGAGCAGCTCCGTGGCCGTGCTCACCCAGGCCGCGGGGCTGCTCTCCCAGGCTCGTCGGGGTGCCTTGATTGTGTTGGATCTGGGCAGTGATCTGCGGCCGGAGGATTTCCTCAACCCGGGGGTGCAACTGGATGCCCGCCTCTCCGTGGAACTGCTTCTGAATGTGTTCGCCACCGAGACCCCGCTCCACGATGGGGCGGTGCTGGTGCAGAAAAACCGGATCCTCGCCGCGGGGGTCATTCTTCCTCTCTCCCGCCAGGGTCTCAACCGCTATGGCACCCGCCACCTGGCGGCCATCGGCCTCACGGAGCGCCATGATCGCTGTCTCTGCGTGGTGGTGTCCGAGGAGACGGGAACGTTGTCGCTGGCCCGCATGGGCCGCCTGGAGCGGCCTATCACCAGCAGTCGACTCCACGATCTGCTCACCGAGGCCCTGGCCGCGGGGCCAACAGGGCGTAGCGTGGGAGCGGTTCAGCCGGAATCACGCGGATGAGTCGCGCCCTGGCGACCACCTTCAAAACGGAACCCCGGGCCCTTCCCCAAGGTCTTGATCCGCTGCGGATGCCCCGCCACGTGGCCGTGATCATGGATGGCAACGGCCGCTGGGCGCGCCAACGGGGCTTGCCGCGCATGATGGGCCACCGCGCCGGGGTGGAGGCTCTCAAGCGCACCCTGCGTCTGTGCAGCGATTGGGGGGTGGGAGCCTTGACTGCCTATGCCTTTTCCACCGAAAACTGGAGCCGGCCCGGGGAGGAGGTCACCTTCCTGATGACCCTCTTTGAACGGGTGCTGGCCCGGGAGTTGGAGGCCCTGGAGCGGGAGCAGGTGAGGATTCGCTTCCTTGGAGAGCTGGAAGAGCTGCCCCAGGGCCTCCAGGCCCTGATCGCCGATGCCACCGATCGCACCGCCACCAACAGCGGCATCCATTTCAACGTGTGCACCAATTACGGCAGCCGTCGGGAACTGGTGCGGGCGGCCCAGCGCCTGGCCAGTCAGGTGGCGGCGGGCAGCCTGGAGCCGCACCAGATCACGGAAGCCCTGTTCGCGGCCCAGTTGCACACGGCGGGGGAACACGACCCCGACCTGCTGATTCGCACCAGCGGCGAACAACGGCTGAGCAATTTCCTGCTCTGGCAATTGGCCTATGCCGAATTGCATCTCACCGATGTGCTTTGGCCCGATTTCGATGCGGGCGCCCTGGAGCGTGCCCTGCTCGACTATCAGGGGCGGGAGCGTCGGTTCGGTGGAGTGGAGTCTCAACCATGACAACGCGTCACGACTGGTCCCAGGCAGAAATTCTCGACCTGCTCCAACGCCCCCTGCTCGATCTCCTCTGGCAGGCCCAACAGGTGCACCGTCAGGCCCATCCCCACCAGGATGTGCTGCTCGCCTCCCTGCTCAGCGTCAAAACCGGCGGCTGCGAGGAAGACTGCGCCTATTGCCCCCAGTCGATGCATCACAGCGCCGATGTGGGCGGGCAACCGGAACTCGACGTGGAGGCCGTTCTGGCCCGGGCCCGGGCGGCCCGGGCGGCGGGCGCCAACCGCTTCTGCATGGGCTGGGCCTGGAGGGAGATCCGGGACGGTGCCCCCTTTGACGCCATGCTTGCCATGGTGCGGGGGGTGCGGGCCCTGGGCATGGAAGCCTGCGTCACCGCCGGCATGGTGACCGAGCCCCAGGCAGCGCGTTTGGCGGAGGCGGGGCTCACCGCCTACAACCACAACCTCGACACCTCAGCTGAGCACTACGGGGCGATCATCACCACCCGCACCTACCAAGATCGCCTCGACACCCTGCTGCGGGTGCGGGGGGCGGGGATCCAGCTCTGTTGCGGCGGGATTCTCGGGTTGGGGGAATCCCTCGACGACAGGGCGAGCCTGCTGCGGGTTCTGGCCACCCTCGATCCCCACCCCGAGAGCGTGCCCATCAATGCCCTGGTGGCCGTGGAGGGCACTCCCTTGGAGGAACGGCCCGCCGTCGACCCCCTGGAGCTGGTGAGGATGGTGGCCACCGCCCGCATCCTGATGCCCCAGAGCCGGGTGCGCCTGAGCGCCGGCCGGGAGCACCTGAGCCGGGAGGCCCAGATCCTCTGTTTACTGGCGGGGGCCGATTCCTTCTTCTTCGGCGAAACCCTGCTCACCACCGGCAACCCGGCGGAGCAGGCCGACCTCAACCTGCTCGCCGCCGCCGGGCTGCGGCCCACCCCATCGGTGGCCTCCCCTGCCCCCCAGCCCTAACCCGATGCGCGTTGCGGCGTTCTATCGCTTTGCCCGGTTCCATCCCGGGGAGCTCGAACCCCTTCGCGCCCAGCTCTGGGCCCTGGGACGGGAGCAGGGGGTGTTGGGCACCGTGTTGTTGGCGGAGGAGGGGGTGAACGGCACCATCAGCGGGCCGGAGGCCGGAGTGGAGGCGATGCTCGCCCACCTGCGGGGCGATCCTCGCCTGGCTGAGCTGGCGATCCGCCGTTCCAGCTGCGACCAGCCCCCCTTTTTTCGCCTGAAGGTGAAACGCAAACGGGAGATCGTGAGCCTCGGCCTTCCTGCCGTGGATCCCCTGGAGCGGGTGGGCACCTATGTGGCCCCTGCCCAGTGGAATGCCCTGGTGCGCGATCCCCACACCCTGCTGATCGACACCCGGAACACCTACGAGGTGGAGGTGGGCACCTTCCCCGGGGCCATCCATCCCGCCAGCCACTGTTTCCGCGACTTCCCCGCCTGGGTGGAGCGGGAGTTGCCCGCCGTGATGGCCGAACGGCAGCCCGAGCGCCTGGCCCTCTTCTGCACCGGGGGCATCCGCTGCGAGAAGGCAACGGCCCACCTTCTCGGGCAGGGCTTCGGCGAGGTGCACCACCTGCAAGGGGGCATCCTCGGCTACCTGGAGGCCACCCCGCCGGAGCAGAGCCTGTGGCAGGGGGACTGTTTCGTGTTTGATCAGCGCGCCGCCCTCAACCACCAGCTGCAGCCCGGGAGTCATGCGCTGTGCCATGCCTGCCGCATGCCCCTGTCCGAGGCGGATCGCCACCTGCCCAGCTACCTCCCTGGGGTGAGCTGTCGCCACTGTGAGGGCCAGCGCAGCCCGGTGGATCGCCGCCGCTATGCCGAGCGCCACCGCCAGCAGGAACGGGCCCTGGAGGCCGGGGAGCGCCATCTGGGACGGTTGTTTCCACCGCCGGAGGGGCCATGAGCACGGGCGGGATTCTCTACAGCTTCCGCCGTTGCCCCTACGCCATCCGCGCCCGCCTGGCCCTGGCCGCCGCCGGGGTGGAGGTGGAGGTGCGGGAGGTGGCCCTGAAGGCCAAGCCCCCGGACCTGCTGGAGGCCTCCCCCAAGGGAACCGTGCCCGTGCTCCAACGGCCGGGGGAAGAGGTGCTGGAGGAGAGCCTGGCCATCCTGCTCTGGGCTCTCGACCAGGCCCCGGCCGGTGCGCGGAGCGCAGCCCTGGTGCGGGAAGGGGAGGGGGCGGCGCTCCTGGCCGACTGTGACGGGCCCTTCAAGCATCACCTGGATGGCTTTCGCTACGGCACGTCGCCGCAGGAGCACCGCAAGGCTGCCCTGGCGATCCTCTGCCGCTGGAGCCCCCGGCTGGAACGCGTGGTCTCCTCGACCGCCGGCCCATCGCCCCTCGATTGGGCCCTGTTGCCTTTCGTGCGCCAGTTTCGCCTGAGTGATCCAGAGGGCTTCTCCCAGGAGCCCGGCCTGGCAGACCTGCGCAACCGGTTGGCGGCCTTTGAGGCGAGTGCGGCCTTTGCGCGGGTGATGGCCCCCCCCTGGGCCTGGCGCCAGCCCTGGCGCACCCCCCGCTGGCTCTATCACCTGGCTCTGGAGGACGACTGGCACCAGGCCCGTCGCCAGGGGGTCTACGCCCAGTCGACCCGGGGGATGACCCTGGCGGAGGTGGGCTTCATCCACGCCAGCTGGAGCCACCAGGTGGAGCCCACCTGGTGGCGCTTCTACGCCGATGCCCCCCCCCTCCGCCTGTTGTGCATCGACCCGGAGCGGTTGGCTGCCGCCGCCATTCCCGTGCGGGAGGAGCCAGCGCCCGGCAGCGGCGAACGGTTCCCCCACATCCATGGTCCCCTGCCCCTGGAGGCTGTCCGCCTGGCCCTGCGCTGGGAGCCCCTGGCAACTCCCGCCGACCGATGACCATGGCCCCACCGCTGGAGCAGCCCGATCTGGAGGCCATCGAGGCCGAGGCGGCGCGGCGCGGCTGGAAGTTGCGGCTGGCCGCCCCGCGTCGCCTTGGTGTTTGGCAGTTGCGGGCGGTGGTGGCCCGGCCCCTGGAGCCCGGACGGGCGGAGCTGTTGGGGGAACTCAAGGGTTGGGCCGTCCCCCAGGGGGCGCTCTTGCGGCTCGACACCTTGCGGGTGCAGGGGCCCCGGAGCACGGGGGCGGCGCCGATGCTGCTGGCGGCCGCCTGCGCCTGGGCCCTGGAGTGCACCCCCTGCCGCCGGGCCCGTTTCCTGGCCATCCATGACGACGACCGCCAACACCGGCGTCTGGTGCGCTATTTCCGCGGGCTTGGTTTCACGCCCTTGCGGCAGCTGGGGTCAGCCCCCGGCGATTGGCTGCCCCGCCTGCTCTGGGGCGGCAGTGGCCTGCTCATGGAGGGGGAGTGCGGCGTCACCATCCGCCGCTGCGCCCGCCGCTGGCGGGCCGGCTAACACCTCCACCTCCCCGGCCACGATCCAGAGGGATTGGCCGGGGCTGAGGGGTTGCCAGGCCTCGTTGGTGGTCAGGGGTTCGGTGCTGACGATCGTGACCACATCGTTGGGGCTGGTCAGCTGGGAAAAATCCACGCTGAGGTCGTCATCGGCCAGGCGGGCATGGCGGAACGGGGCCCGGCGGGTGAGCCGATGCAAACGGGTGGTGGCCGTGGCAAACAGCCAGTGGCCATTGCTCAACAGGCCGTTGAAGGTGCCCCGGCTGGCCAGGGTGGCGGCCAGCCGGGGGAGCTCGCGCCGCAGGCCCGGCCCGTCGTCGGGGGTCACCCCCGCTTGATCGAGTTCCCGCAGGAGCCAGCAGAAGGCGGCCTCGCTGTCGGTGTCCCCCAGGGGCCGGAAGGGTTCGGACAGGTCCCAGTCGCCTGCCAGGTCGCCGTTGTGGGCAAACACCCAGTCCTGGCCATGCCAGCGGCGATGGAAGGGATGGCAATTGCGCAGCGCCACCTGGCCTCGGGTGGCCTTGCGGATGTGGGCGATGGAGCAGTGGGCCTTCAGAGGCAGGGTGGCCACCTCCGCCGCGACTGGAGAGAAGGCCGCCGCCGCGTCCTCCCGGTAAAGGCGCACGCCTTCGCCATCGGTGCCAAATGTGGCCAGACCCCAGCCGTCCCCATGGTCGGCCGTGGCACCGCCGCGGCGCCGCAGGCCATGGAAGGAAAAGCAGAGGTCGGTGGGGGTGTTGGCGCTGAGGGCCAGAAGCTCGCACATGCACCCATTCTCTCCACCGCGCACAATGGGGGAGCCACGCCCGCACCGATGAGCCTCCGCACCAAGGTTGCCCTCGGCCTGTTGGCGTTCGTGCCGATCTCGATCGCGGCAAACCGGCTCGACCTCGGTGAGGGAGCGGTGTTTGTGACCTCGGCCCTGGCCATTCTTCCCCTGGCGGTGTGGCTGAGCACGGCCACGGAGGAGCTGGCCCTGGCCTTGGGGCCAGCGATTGGCGCCCTGCTCAATGCCCTCTTCGGCAACGCCACCGAATTAATCATCGCCCTGACGGCCTTGCGGGCGGGCCTGGTGGAGATCGTCAAGGCGAGCATCACGGGCACCGTGGTGGCCAACCTGCTCCTGGCCCTCGGGCTGTCGATGTTGGTGGGGGGAATCGGCCGCCAGGAGCAGCGCTTTCAGCCGGTGGTCGCCCGGGTGAACGGCACGGCCATGAGCCTGGCGGTGGTGGCGATCCTGATCCCCAGCCTGACGGGCATGGGGGAGGGGGGCCATGGGCTGGGCACCCAGCGGTTTTCCACCTTCGTCGCTTGGGTGTTGCTGCTCGTTTACGGGTTGACGCTCCTGTTTTCGCTGCGCACCCACAGCGGGCTGTATGCGGTGGCGGAGGCGGAGCTGGGGCCAGGGGAGCCCGCGGAACCGAGCGCGGCTGTGGAGCCCTCCTCCCATCCAGCCACCAGCGAACCCCACCGCTCGACCCCACCCCTGCTGCCCTGGCTTGGGGTGTTGGTGGCCGCCACGGCGGGGGTGGCCTACGAATCGGAATTGTTTGTTGGGGTGGTGGAGGAGGTCACGGCCCACCTGGGGCTCAGTGCCCTTTTCACTGGTGTGGTGTTGTTGCCCCTGCTCGGTGGGGTGGCGGAATACCTGACGGCCGTGACGATGGCCCGGAAAAACAAGATGGACCTGGCCGTCTCCGTCGCCCTGGGCTCCACCTTGCTGGTGGCGTTGTTGGTGGTGCCGCTGTTGGTGTTGTTGGGGCCCTGGCTGGGCCATCCCCTGGATTTGAACTTCCAGCTCTATGAGTTGATGGCCATTGGCACCGCCGTGGTGGTGAGCAACCTGGTGAGTCTGGATGGCCGCTCCGATTGGCTGGAGGGGGTGTTGCTGTTGGCCGCCTACGTGATCCTGGCGGCGGGGTTTTATTTCCAGAGCCTTCCCCTGGCTGCCATGAGCTGAGATGACACCCCCCTTTCCCTTCGGCAGGCCGCGAGCCAACCCGTCCCACCCCGACGCCCCGGGCTTCCGCGACGCGCCTCTCCCGCGTGCGGACGATGCTTCCCCCTTGGAGCTGTCCAGCCGCGCTGCCTCCCTGCCCCCCGCGGAGGGATTGCCCCCGGAGGACCCCCTGCCTCCGCTGTCGTCAGCGTCTCTGTCGCCGGCGTCCCTGCCGACGGAGGACCTGCCGAAGGAAGCCCTGGGCGCCGATCCAGCGGCGGTGCCGGCCTTTCGGGCGTGCAACCCCTGGAGCCGCCTCAACCGCTCCGCTTCCCTGCAGCTGCTCTGCGCCTTGATGGTGTCGCTGGCGGTGAGTCTGGCGGGGCTGCGTCCCCTGATCCTGGGCGCCGGCGTTCTGTTGCTCATCCTTTCCCTGGCCCAGCTTCTCCCCCCCCTCTGGCGCCAACTGAGCGGTCGTCTGGACGATGCCCCCACGGCCCGGATTCTGGCGGCGGTGGGCCTGTTGCTCGCCGCCATCACCATCCCCTTGGCCCTGGGGTGGCTGGATCCAGTGGCTCAGCTCTTCCGCAGTGGCAACTGGGAGGCCATCGGCGCCATCGGCGAGGGGATTGTGGGGGCCTTCGGCTCCATCTTGGTGGCGAGCGCGGCCCTGTTGATCGCCTGGCGCCAGGTGATGGTGGATCAGCGGCTCACCACCCAGCAGAACCGCATCACCCAGGCCCAAACGATCGACAGCTTCATCCATGGCATTTCCGAGCTGATCAGCGATGAGGAGGGCATGCTCGAGGATTGGCCCCTGGAGCGCATGCTCGCCGAAGGCCGGCTGGCGGCGGTGTTTGGCTCCATCGATCGGGAAGGCAAGGCGCGGGTGCTGCGGTTTCTGTCGCACGCTCGCCTGCTTACCCCCCTCAAGCGCGACCAGCGCCTGGGCCGGGCCATCCTCGATGGGGAAGGCAACTACGAGGAAGACCGGGCGACGGGGGTGCCGGTGATTCGCCTGCAGCAACTGCTTCAGGGGGTGGATCTCTCCGGCTGTGATCTGCGGGGCGTGGATTTCAACGGCGCCGACCTGCGTGGCGCCAACCTGGCGTTGAGCGACCTGACCGGTGCGAACCTGGCGGGCACCAATCTGGCTGGCGCCAACTTGGAACGGGCCCGGCTGGAGGGCTGCCGTCTGTTCTATGGCCGCCCCCAAACCGCCTCCCCCCGCCAGCCCTCCAGCCCCATGGATCTGGTGAGCGGCGCGGGCAGCGGTGCGGTGGTGGAAAACTGCAACCTCACCGGCGTGCGGCTCCTGGCCCCCCACGTGCACCACTACCTGGCCGCCTGGAGCGGCCCCCGCTCCCGCGCCACCCTCCCCGGCGGCTGCCAGGGCATCCCCAGCCAACTGGAGCGGGCGAGGTGAGACCTGATCCCCGCCCTTGAACGCAGCTGGGCCGCTGCCGTGGGAAAATGAAACTGATTGCCCTTGGCAATTGCCACCTGGAGGGGTGGTCGAGTGGTTGATGGCTCCGGTCTTGAAAACCGGCGACCCGCAAGGGTCCGTGGGTTCGAATCCCACCCCCTCCGTTTTCACCTGATCCAAGCAGGTCCAGAGATATCCCAAGCTCCTTGCACCGCAAGGGTTTTGGCCTAACCAGTCGTCCAGGGAGATCCGGGTAAATCCGGCTGCTGCCACCGCCGCTGACGGTATGGTTGACGGTATAGCCGGACGGGATGGGCGTTATACCGTCACCCCTGATGCTGGCTTCCCGACATCCATTCCCCCCAGTGCGATCTGTCGCTGCGCGCCATGCTTACTGACAAGGCGATCCAGGCTTTGCAGCCCGATTCGACCCGATCCGGCAGCAAACACCACGACCGTGACGGCCTCTATCTCTGGGTGGCCCGATCCGGGTCAAAGACCTGGCGCAAGGATTACCGCTGGCGGGGGGTCCGTCAGACCTTCACGATCGGGACCTACCCCAAGGTGCGGCTGGCGGATGCGCGCAAAATGGCGATGCAGCTCAATGACTGGCTGCGGGAGGGCATCGACCCGCGCACGCAGACCAGCCGGCAGCGCCGCGAGCGGGAGCAACCGGAAGCCAAACCCTTTCGCGAGGTGGCTGATGCCTGGTTCGCCCACCATTCCCCCTCTTGGAGCCCCCGCTACATCCGCGACATGCGGGAAAAGCTGGACAACTTTGTGCTTCCGGCCCTGGGCGATGTGGCGATCGGTGTGCTCGGCCGGGCCGAGATCGAAGACCGCCTGCTGGCCCCCATCGTGGCCAGGGGCGCCAATGAGCAGGCGCGGCGCT